>NZ_JBRUHR010000001.1:0-316662 GCF_053206925.1 Streptococcus dentiloxodontae
TCCATATGAGTCTTTCTAATGTGAGTTTGGTCGCTTTTCATTATAAGTCATATGGGACTTTTTTCATACAGTCAAAAAGCCCTATAATATCTGAATGAGATTTACCCACTACAGATATTATAGAGCCAGTATTTCCTATCAGCTTTCTTTGAAGGCTGTTTTTTTGCTATTGCAAAATTAATACGGGAAATGCAGCAATTAATGCTTTGCTATTAACTGAAGAAAGATACTGTCGGTTAATTAATTTATGGTAAAATAGAGACTATGATAATTTTCGAGAAAGGTTTTTTATGTCTAATAATCTTTTAGTATTGCAGTCAGATTTCGGTCTGGTTGATGGTGCGGTTTCGGCCATGGTTGGTGTGGCTTTGCAAGAAGAGCCCAGGCTTGAAGTTCATCATTTGACGCATGATATCACACCTTACAATACCTTTGAGGCTAGCTATCGTCTTTTTCAGACAGTAGAATATTGGCCTAAGGGAACAACTTTTGTGTCAGTCGTTGATCCAGGTGTTGGGTCAGACCGTAAAAGTGTAGTGGCTTTGACAGAGGGTGATCAATTTATCGTAACACCTGACAATGGAACCTTATCCTACATCAAAAAGCATGTTGGAATTAAGGCGGTTCGTGAAATTTCTGAGGTGGAAAATCGCCGCAGTAATACGGAACTGTCTTACACTTTCCATGGACGTGATGTTTATGCTTACACAGGAGCTAAGCTGGCATCGGGGCATATCAATTTTGAAGAAGTTGGTCCGATCTTGCCAGTAAATTCTATTTTAGAACTGCCGGTTGTTGAGACGATTGTCAAAGATGATCAAGTATGTGGAGCTATTGACATCTTAGATGTTCGTTTTGGTTCGCTGTGGACGTCTATCACTCGTGACGAATTTTACAGCCTGAACCCTAACTTTGGCGATCGTTTTGAGGTGACCATTTTCAATAATGATATGCTGGTCTATCAAAATCAAGTGACTTACGGCAAGTCTTTTGCGGATGTCCGCATTGGTCAGCCTATCGTCTATATTAATTCGCTTTATCGTGTTGGTGTGGCAATTAATCAGGGGTCTTTTGCCAAAGCCTATAATGTTGGTGTCGGTTCTAACTGGCATATTGAAATTAAAAAAATTTAGGAGAAATCATGAACAATAATTCTATTAAAACAGTTGTAGCAACAGGAATCGGAGCCGCCCTCTTTATTATCATTGGAATGTTTGTTAATATTCCTATTTTTGGAAATACCAGTATTCAGCTTCAATATGCAGTACAGGCTCTTTTTTCAGCGATTTATGGTCCTATAGCAGGGTTCTTTATCGGCTTTATTGGCCATGCGCTCAAAGATGGTATTCAGTACGGCAGCATTTCTTGGGCTTGGGTGCTGGGAAGCGGTGTGATTGGTTTGGTTATCGGTCTCTTGCGCAAAAAATTTGACATCTCAAAAGGCAGTTTTTCCCTGTCACATGTGATTTGGTTTAATATTGCGCAAATCCTAGCTCTTCTAATCGCTTATGGCATTATTACTCCTTTGGGGGATAAACTGCAATATGCTCAAGCTTGGTCTTACCTTTATGCCCAAAGCGCTGTAGCAGGGCTTGCGAATGCTTTGACGATTGGTTTTGGCGGTACCATTTTATTGGCGGTCTATGCCAAATCACGTACCCAGTCAGGAAGTCTGTCTAAAGATTAATAATATCAGGCAGCTGCTTATTTAGTAGTAATTTCAAGGTAATAAAGATGAAGGATTACATTAGCTTTAAGGACTTTAGCTTTAAATATGATGCTCAGGCAGAGCCGACTTTAAAGCAACTGTCATTTGATATCGCCAAAGGAGAAAAGGTTCTGATTATTGGCCCTTCTGGCAGTGGCAAGTCAACGATAGGACAATGTCTCAATGGTATTATTCCTAATATCTATGATGGTCAGATTTCTGGCCAGTTGACTATTGGTGCTCAAGAGGTTCTTCAGCAGTCTATTTATGAGAAGTCCCAGTTAGTTTCAACCGTTTTGCAGGATCCAGACGGTCAGTTTATTGGTTTGTCCGTTGCAGAAGATTTAGCCTTTTCTTTGGAAAACGACTGTGCTTCACAGACTGAAATGATTGAGAAAATCAATTTTTGGGCGGATCGTTTAGAGTTGAAAGAGCTTCTTAGCCATCGTCCACAGGATTTGTCAGGTGGACAGAAGCAGCGGGTAAGTTTGGCTGGTGTGCTGATTGATGAGAGTCCCATTTTGCTTTTCGATGAGCCTTTGGCTAATTTAGATCCTAAGTCTGGTCAAGATACCATTGCCATGATTGATGCTATTCATACGGAACTAGGCGCTACAACTATCATCATTGAGCATCGTCTGGAAGATGTTCTTTACAGACCTGTGGATCGTATTTTGCTGATTAATGATGGGAAGCTCCTTTTTGATGGGAAGCCAGATGATCTGCTTGCTGCAACCTTGCTTTTGGAAAATGGCATCCGTGAACCTCTTTATATTACCGCTTTAAGAGAATTGGGGTATGATTTGACAGCTGCGCAGCATTTAGCAGAACTGGATAAATTAGAGCTTTCGGCAGTGGCATTTCCGCAGGCTGCAGTGCCAGCTCAGCCATTACCCAAAGAAACTATCTTAGAGGCCAAAAACTTCAGTTTTGGTTATCAGGAGAACCGTCCTATACTGAAGGATTTATCTTTGTGCCTACATGCAGGAGAGCGTCTGGCTATTGTTGGTAAAAATGGCGCAGGGAAATCAACGCTGGCTAAGGCACTTTGCGGTTTTATTCCCGTTTCGGGTCAGCTGCTTTATAAGGGGCAGGATGTATCCAAAGACAGTATCACTAAGCGGGCTGGCCGTATTGGCTATGTTTTGCAAAATCCCAATCAGATGATTAGTCAGACAATGATTTTTGATGAAGTAGCACTGGGTTTGCGCCTGCGAGGTGTTGACGAATCTGACATTAAACGGCGGGTACATGCAGTGCTTGCGACTTGCGGTCTTTATGCCTTTAGAAAATGGCCTATTTCAGCTTTATCCTTTGGGCAAAAAAAGCGAGTAACCATTGCTTCTATTTTAGTGCTTAATCCTGAGATTATTATCTTGGATGAGCCAACGGCAGGACAGGATAAGAAAACTTACACAGACATTATGACTTTTCTAGATGAGTTACAGGCTGCTGGACATACTATCGTTATGATTACACATGATATGCAGCTTATGATGGAATATTCTGACCGCTGTGTAGTAGTAGCAAAAGGTGAAGTTTTAGCGGATGACAGACCACTCTCTATTTTGTCTCAGCCTGATCTCTTAGCTGCTGCCAATCTTAAGCAGACCTCACTCTTTACACTGGCTGAGAAAATAGGAGTGGATCCTATTAGTCTTACTCAATTTTACATAGACAAAGGAGCTGACCATGACAAATAGATTAATTGGTTATCAGGCAGGAGAAGGTTTCATCTATCAACTGTCGGGTGCCAGTAAAATGATTTTCTTTGTATTGGTTTCTATTGCCTGTATGGCAACCTATGATCCTCGTTTTATTGCGGTTGTAGGTGTCTTGTCTGTCTATCTCTTTTATTTGGCTGGCATTCATTGGCGTGATATTTCCTTTGTTGTCAAGATTGTAGCTGCTATTGCCCTGTTCAACATTCTCATGGTTTATCTTTTTTCACCTTCTTATGGTCAAGAATTATATGGGGCTAAAACGGTTTTATTGAAAGGCTGGGGACGGTTTTACCTAACTAGTCAGGAACTTTTTTATCTGGGAAATCTTTTGCTGAAGTATTTTTCGACGGTTCCTTTGGCTATTCTTTTTTTGATGACAACGCATCCCAGTCAGTTTGCAGCTAGTCTTAATCAGATTGGCTTGCCTTACAGATTTGCCTACTCTGTTAGCTTGACCTTGCGTTATATTCCAGACATTCAGGAAGAATTTTACATGATTAGGATGTCACAGGAAGCGCGCGGATTGGAACTCTCTAAAAAAACAGGGCTATTGACTCGTATTCGCGGTAATCTGCAGATCGTGATTCCTTTGATTTTTTCCTCTTTGGAACGTATTGATACGGTATCAACGGCTATGGAACTGCGCCGTTTTGGGCAGCATAAAAAGCGTACATGGTATACGGCTAAGCCTTTTAGCAAAGCGGATTATTTAACAATTCTCTTAGCCTTGATAATTTTAGCAGGCAGTTTTGGTTTGATTTATGTCAATCAAGGACGGTTTTACAATCCTTGGTCATAAATCTTAATAATGGAAATATTTTTGACTTATTTGACTAGAATGTGAGGAAAATTCATGAAAGAAGTGATTAATCCTGATTTAGCAGCTTACCAGCAGGAACGGCTAGCCGCTTTTATAAAAGATAATCAGAAACGTCAGACTGCAGAAATTGTGGTTGTAGGTGACTCTATTGTCGAATTTTTTTCGCTAAAAAAATATATCAGCAGAGAATATGATTTGGTCAACCGAGGAATCGCAGGAACAGACAGCTTGTGGCTTGAGCAGCATTTGGATGCTCAGCTGCTAAGTTTAAAACCGCAAAAAGCTTTTATTTGGATTGGAACAAATGATTTAGGCCGCGGCTTTGCTGTGCCTGATGTGCTGAATCGCTTTGCTGATATTCTTGGGAAGATTAAGGCAAACAGCTTAGAAACCGAGATTTTCATTCTATCTGTTCTTCCTGTTAATGAAGGAGAGGATTATAAAAGCAAGGTTAAAATTCGTCGTAACAAGGCAATCAAGGTCTTAAACAGTCAGCTCAGGGTATTGGCTGGCGCCGAATTTATTGATCTTTATGATTTGCTTTTAGATGAAACAGGAAATTTAGCACCAGCTTATACAACAGATGGATTGCATCTGACTCAATCAGCTTACAGTCTGATTGGTGAAAAGTTGCGTACGTATCTGTAAAAACAAAAAAGGATAGTATCAGAAAAACAAAGGATTAGCATGGAAATTTTCAGCTAATCTTTTTATAATATCCTTGGAGGTCAAGCTATGAAACTTATTGCAGCAGATATGGATGGAACTTTTTTAGATGAAAAGGGTTCTTATGATCGTGTGCGTTTTGAGCATATTTTGAAACGGCTAGAAGAAGATGAACGTCATTTTGTGGTGGCATCTGGCAATAATATGAGCCGCCTTCGCCTGATTTTTGAAGGGCTAATGGATCGTCTTGATTTTGTGGCGGAAAATGGTGCCCTGGTTATTTCACAAGGGAAAGTTTTAGTAAGAAAATCATTGGCTTTTGAGGATGTTCAAGCTTTTTTGTCTTACTTTGATGGAAAACTGGCCGATTATTGTGTTATCTTGTCTGGGCAGGAATTTAGTTATATGCTCAAAGATGCTCATATGGAGATTAGCAATGACATGATTACTCCAGAGCAGGCCGAAGAATTTTTAAGGAATATCAAACGATTGGATCATTTTGGACAAATCCCAACTGGTGATTCTATTCAAAAGATTACCATGTTGCATTCTGAAGGGGATGATCACGACATTATCGCTGCTTTTAATCAGAACTTTAAAGGCAATCTAAGGGCTATCCCTTCTGGCAATGGAGCTATTGATTTTCTCCAAAACGGTATTCATAAAGCTTGGGGTATCCAGCAACTCTTGTCTTACTACGGTCTTGATAGAAGTCAGCTTATGGCCTTTGGTGATGGCGGAAACGACATAGAAATGCTGCAATTAGCTGAGATGTCGTATGCGATGGAAAATGCTGCGCCTTCTGTAAAAATAGCAGCACGTTACTTGGCACCTAGTCATAGGGAAGCAGGAGTGATGGCAGTTATTGAAAATTATTTGAATAGCGCTGCAATTTCCAAAAACAAAGGATAGTATCAGTTTAGCCTAATATCTTATCGGAAAATAATTTGCAAAAGAATTATACTATAACTAATGATTTTTTAAATGAGGTGAGACTATGACACAAAAACAATTTCCAGAGGGCTTTCTTTGGGGCGGAGCAACAGCAGCCAATCAATATGAAGGCGGCTTTAATGAAGGTGGGCGAGGTTTTGCTACTTCAGATACCGCACGAGCAGTATCACCAGAGGAACGTAAGTCAATGGGCGGAGAGTTCAGCACACCCATGAGCCGTGAAAAACTGGATTTTGCCATGACAGACACTGAGGGACTTTATCCTAAACGCTGGGGATCGGATTTTTATCATCGCTACAAAGAAGATATTGCCTTAATGGCTGAAATGGGATTTAAGACATTCCGTTTGTCTATTGCTTGGCCTCGGATTTTCCCGCAAGGAGATGAAACGGAGCCTAATGAAGCTGGTCTTGCTTTTTACGATAAGGTGTTTGATGAACTCAATAAATATGGGATTGAGCCCTTAGTGACCTTGTCGCATTATGAATTCCCGATTGGTCTGGTCACCAAATATGGCGGCTGGAAGAATCGCAAGGTAGTTGATTTCTTTGTACGCTATGCTAAAACCTGTTTTAAACGTTATAAAGGCAAGGTGAAGTACTGGCTGACATTTAACGAAATCAATATTTTAGGAATGACGGGTTATCTATCAGGCGGTCTGCTTTTTGAAGATGGTAAGCTGCATTTGGATGAAATGTACCAAGCTGTTCACCACCAATTTATCGCGTCAGCATTGGCTACAAAAGCAGCTCATGATATTGATCCTAATAATCAAGTTGGCTGTATGCTGGCTCGTATGGAATCCTATGCTGCCACTTGTGATCCTGATGATGTTATGGAAGCTATTAAAAAGGATCAGTCCAACCTTTTTTACACAGATGTGCAGGTTCGCGGTGAATACCCTTCTTACATGAATCGCTTTTTCAGGGAAAATAAGATTGAGCTAGTTTTTGAACCAGGTGATGAGGCCATCTTAAAACAATACCCTGTGGATTTCCTTAGTTTTTCTTATTATATGACGTCAATTACACGCAGCCCTAAAAATCAGACGGGTCAGGAGACTTCAGGAAATCTTATTCTAGGTGAGGCTAATCCTTATTTGGAGGCTTCTGATTGGGGCTGGCAAATTGATCCTGTCGGCTTGAGAATCACTCTTAACAAACTCTATGACCGTTATCAAGTACCGCTTTTTGTTGTTGAAAATGGTTTGGGTGCTCTTGACAAGGTAGAAGAAGATGGCAGCATTCATGATTCTTATCGTATTGATTATTTAGATAAGCATATTAAACAGATGTACGAAGCTATTGAAGACGGTGTTAAACTCATGGGATATACTATGTGGGGCTGTATTGATCTTGTATCAGCTTCAACGTCAGAAATGTCCAAACGCTATGGCTTTGTTTATGTTGACGCAGATGATCAAGGTAAGGGCAGTTTTGATCGTTCACGAAAAGATAGTTTTTATTGGTATAAGGAGGTTATTGCCAGCAATGGTGCTAACATTCTCCAGTAATTTCAGAACTTTTTAGGTTGATTTTTGAAAATAGCAAAGCGTGTAATTTAGAAAGGATAGGGGATGAAACTATATCTTATGAGACATGGCGAAACCTTGTTTAACACACAAGGGCGTGTGCAAGGCTGGTCAGATTCTCCGCTGACCGAAAAAGGATTGCAGCAGGCCGAAGATGCTAAACGCTATTTTGAAGATGCGGGTATTTGCTTTGAAGCAGTCTTTTCGTCAACTCAAGAACGAGCCACTGATACCGCTAAATTAGTAGCTAAAACAGATCGTGTCAAGCAGTTAAAAGGTATCAAAGAAATGAATTTTGGCAGCTTTGAGGCTCAGCCTGAGCAGCTCCTTCCTAGATTCCGTCAAGGGTCTCGTTCGTTTGAAGATCTTTTGGTTCCCTATGGAGGCGAAGCTATTTCTCAGGTTGGCAAGCGCGTCTTAAAAACAGTTCTGGAAGCTGCAGATGCACTTGATAATGGCAGAGCAAAAAATCTTCTTTTTGTCAGCCATGGAGCGGCACTCTGGGGATTAATCTTGGAATTAGACCTTGTCTTTCCAGAAGGAGTGACCTTTGGAAACTGCGCGATTTGTGAATATGATTATCAAAATGGCCAGCTAACTTTAATTAAGGTCATTGATCCTATTAGTCAGAAAGAAGTTATTTTATGAAAACATTTTATTTGATGCGTCATGGACAAACTCGGTTTAACGAACAGCACCGTATCCAAGGTGTTTGTGATGCTCCTTTGACGGAATTAGGAATCCAGCAGGCTCAGACTGCTGGCGCTTATCTAAAAGCTCAAGGTATTATACCAGATGAACTTTACTGTTCAACGTCAGAACGTGCCAGTGATACTTTAGAACTCGTTACAGGACGCACAGATTATACCCGATTAAAAGGGCTCAAAGAATGGGATTTTGGTGCTTTTGAGGGGCAACCCGAATACCTTAATCCTAAATTACAGCCAAACGGTCTTGGTTATGGGGATTATTTTGCTCAGTTTGGCGGAGAAACCAATGAACAGGTACGCGATCGCATGGAAGCAACTGTTCGTCAGATTTTAGAAAATTCAGCCGAAGGCAGCACTTTACTGGCGGTTAGCCATGGCGGTGCAATGGCCCAGTTTTTCCGCCGTGTCTTGACTCCTGCACCTGATGTGCGCGGCATGAAGAATTGCTGTATCCTTCATTTTACTTATGAAGATGGTATTTTTGATTTGCTTTCTATTTATAATCCCGTTGAAGAAACTTATGTTTATCAGAGGTGATTAGAATTTTAAGCACACAAACCAGCGTCCGTCAGCAAATGACGGACGCTGGTTTATTTTTACACTAAAAATTAGTCAGTTATTGTTAATTCATTGAAATAAGAAATGAGTTTCTTAGTGTTTTCAGACAAAAAAGCATTTTTTCGGTAAACATAGGAAATATAAAAGAACAGCTGTTCTTCTTTTTTTAGAGGAATCATTATCAAATTTTCTCCGAGTTTTGTTGCGGCTTCTGTTAACAGGGAAATGCCTAAATTTTGACGAATCATGCTTTCAATAACAAACATGTCATCGATTTTAAAATATGCTTTGGCTTGATAATGGTGTCTTTTATTTAAAGCGTTAAAAGCTTTTAAATGGACATTATGTTCATCTAATAAAATAAATTTTTCGTCCAAGAGTTCTGAAAAGCTGAGCTCTTTTTTATTGGCTAAAGGGTGAGCTTTTGATAATAGAATTCCAAAGGGAGATTGCTTCAGCAGACATGTTTTTAAGCGATCATCGGAAAAAGGAGTTAAACTTCCAATCAGACTAACGTCCAATTCGCCATTGTACATCATAGTAAGAAGATCAGAGGATCCTGCCCGCAGGGTCTGGATCTTAGGGAGAAGATTAAGGTTTTCAAGATTTTTTACCATATCTACCATGAGGTAAGCGCTGATAATAGGAGGCATACCTAGTTTGATTTTTTCCTGATCTAATTGCTGAACTTCAAGTTTGGTAATTTCCAATAAATCTTGAATTTCACAAGCACGTTTTGCAAGAGCTTCTCCAGCCTGAGTTAAAAGAACGTGTCGTTTTCCCAATGATTTATCTGTCAGATCGACTGTCAGCTCTTCTTCCAGCCGTTTGACTGCATAAGTTACAGTTGGCTGTGAGATCTCAAAGTCCTGTGCCACTTGCGTATAGGATTTGGACTCAGCCAGAGCCTTAAAATAAATCAAATCTTGAAATTTCATAAGCAGCCTCCTTTTATAAATAATATTTATTATAAAATAATGATTTGACTATAACAAGTCCAAAAGTCTAAAATTAAAAAGTGGTTATGATAGGGCTTACATTTCTTCTTAACTACATGACCCAAGAGCCTATTCTAGATTAAAGCTCCAGATTTTTTATAAGAAGTAGAAAGGACATTATGAAAGATAAACTTTGGAATACCAAAATTTCTGGTATCAGTTTACCGCTTTATACAGTACTCATGATTATTTTAATTGTGACGCTTTTAATAGGTAAACTGCCAGAAAATATGGTTGGTATCACACTTTTATTAGTTTTGCTGGGACACCTTTTCTATTATATTGGAGAACATCTTCCTATTTTTCGCTCTTATTTGGGAGGTGGATCAGTATTCACTATTTTAGGTGCAACCGTGCTTGCTGCAACAGGATTAATTCCGTCTAATATTGTTAAAGCAACAGATACTTTTATGAATGACACAGGCTTTCTGGATTTTTACATAGCCGCTTTGATTTGCGGGGCTATCCTAGGCATGAACCGAAAATTATTGGTTAAAGCATCAGCCCGTTTTATTCCGGTCTCTTTGTTAACAATGGTTATCGGATTTTTTTCCGTTGGACTAGTCGGCATGCTTCTTGGACAGGGATTTGGCCATTCCGTTCTTTATGTTTCGATGCCTTTAATGGCAGGAGGCATGGGAGCAGGAATCGTACCGCTGTCAGAAATTTACCATCAAGGCTTGGCTGGCTCTACCCAGGCAGCAGTCTTTTCTCAATTAGCACCTGCAACGACATTGGGTAATATTATGGCTATTATTGGGGCAGCTTTAATTGCCCGTATTGGTGCTAATACTAAATACGATGGCCATGGTGTTTTAATTCCTGTCAGTAAGGATGAGATGCCTAAAACGAGTGATAAATTAGATGTTAGCGGAATCGGCGTTGGTTTAATGTTTTCTTTCTCTCTCTTTTTAGTTGGTACTTGTCTTAATGCTATTTTCCCGCAGATTCATAGTTATGCTTTTTTGATAATTCTTGTCTTTGTTTTAAAAGCGTTCAGTCTGCTTCCTCAGGCGCTTGAGGATGCGGTCGTTATGTTTAATAAGGTTGTCATGGGAAACCTGACACACGCCATTTTGGCTGGTATTGGTTTGGCAATGATTGACCTAACGACCCTAACCAGTGCTTTGACTTGGAAATTTATCATTTTGTGCTTGACTAGCGTTGTATCTATGGGACTTGCCAGTGCTTTACTTGGTAAATTGGCAGGAATGTATCCTGTAGAAACAGCCATTGGATCAGGTATGATTGAAAATAGTATGGGCGGTACAGGAAATATAGCTGTGCTATCAGCCTCTAACCGTCTGGAAATGATAGCCTTTGCTCAAATGGCTAATCGCTTAGGTGGTGCTATTGTATTGATTTTGGGCGGTATTCTCATACGGCTTTTGAGTTAATGAGTTAGTAACACTTTTAAATAATGATTATTATGGAGGAACAATTATGACAACAGAAGATGTAAGACAACTGGCACTGGAACAAGCACGTGCAAACGGGGGAAAATTGTCTGTTACCCCTAAAGTAGAAATTAATGACCGCAGAGATTTAAGTATTGCCTATACACCTGGTGTGGCTGCTGTTTCATCAGCAATCGCAGAGGATAAATCTTTGGCACGGGTTTTAACGACCAAGAAAAATACGGTAGCAGTTGTCAGTGACGGAACAGCAGTATTAGGTCTTGGTGATATAGGAGCAGAGGCTGCCATGCCTGTTATGGAAGGAAAAGCTGCTCTCTTTAAACGATTTGCAGATATTGATTCTATCCCTATCGTTTTAGATACAAAGGATACAGAAGAAATTATCAGCATTGTTAAAGCCATTGCTCCAACCTTTGGCGGTATCAATTTAGAAGATATTAGCGCGCCGCGCTGTTTTGAAATTGAAAGCCGCTTGATTAAAGAATGCAATATTCCTGTTTTCCATGATGATCAGCACGGAACTGCTATTGTAGTTCTGGCCGCTCTCTTTAATGCCCTTAAATTGGCTGGCAAGAGTTTAGAAGAGGCACGTATTGTTATCAATGGCGGCGGTTCGGCAGGCTTATCCATCTGTAAAAAATTCCTTTTGGCAGGAGCGCAGCATATCACTGTGGTAGATCGTTTCGGAATTATCACAGAAGGAGATGTAACCCTTCAGCCTCATCATGCAGAAATTGCCAAAGTGACAAACCGTGAGAAACTCACTGGAACTTTGGAAGATGCCCTTAAAGGTGCAGATGTTTTTGTTGGGGTGTCAGCACCAGGTGTGTTGAAACCTGAATTTATCAAAGAAATGGCAGAAAAACCAATTATCTTTGCTATGGCAAATCCTACGCCTGAAATCTTCCCAGATGAAGCTTTGGAAGCAGGAGCTTATATTGTTGGAACTGGCCGCAGCGACTTCCCTAACCAAATCAATAATGTTTTAGCCTTCCCTGGAATTTTCCGTGGAGCATTGGATGCGAAAGCCACTACCATTACAACTGATATGCAAATTGCAGCAGCAAGAGGTATTGCCAGTCTAATCCCAGATGAAGAACTGACAACGACAAATATCATTCCAGATGCTTTTGAAGAAGGCGTTGCAATGGTTGTTGCTAAGGCAGTCATGGATGCAGTGTAAGAAAGCCTGTCTGTGATGAGATTCATAGTTCAATAGAAATTTAAACAGCGTTCGCCAGTCGGAGGATTTAGCAAAGGCTTGGCGGTCGCTTTTTGTTTTTTAAGTTATTAATGGATAGTGGACAGTGATAGACGGAAATCTTTCTCTTAAAAATCGTGCTATAGTATCAGAAGTCTTTGCCATAAGACAAGATTTTTTAAGGTTTTTGTATTATTCTATAACAAAATAAAACATTAAGAGGTTTGATATGACAACATTAAAAGCATTTCCAGAAGGATTTTTGTGGGGCGGTGCCACAGCAGCTAATCAGTGCGAAGGGGCATATGATGCTGACGGCCGCGGTCTGGCAAACGTTGATGTGGTACCGATTGGCAAGGATCGTTTTCCAATTATTGCTGGACAAAAGAAAATGTTTGACTTTGAAGAAGGTTATTTTTATCCAGCCAAGGAATCTATTGATTTCTACCATCATTACAAGGAGGACATTGCTCTTTTGGCTGAAATGGGCTTTAAGACCTTTCGCATGTCTATTGCTTGGACACGCATTTTTCCGAAAGGTGACGAGCTAGAGCCAAATGAAGCAGGACTGCAATTTTACGAAAACGTCTTTAAGGAATGCCGTAAATATGGTATTGAGCCTTTGGTAACCATCACGCATTTTGATTGTCCGATGTATCTGATTGAGCATTATGGCGGCTGGCGCAATCGTGAAATGATTACTTTCTATGAACGTTTGGTGCGCACGTTATTCACGCGCTACAAAGGTTTGGTCAAATACTGGCTGACTTTCAATGAAATTAACATGATTTTACATGCACCGTTTATGGGAGCAGGGCTTTATTTTGAAGACGGCGAAAATGTTGAGCAAGTCAAATACCAATCAGCCCACCATGAATTGGTAGCGTCAGCTTTGGCAACTAAAATTGCGCACGAAATTGACCCTGAAAATAAGGTTGGCTGTATGCTGGCAGCGGGACAATATTATCCAAATACCTGCAATCCAGCTGACTATTGGCAAGCCATGAATGAAGATCGTGAAAATTATTTCTTCATTGACGTGCAGGCGCGTGGAGAATACCCAAATTATGCCAAGAAGAAGTTTGAACGCCGTGGCCTCAACATTGAGATGACCGAGGAAGATTTAGCGCTTCTTAAGGAAAATACGGTTGACTTTGTCTCCTTCTCATATTATTCAAGTCGCGTAGCTTCTGCTGATCCGAAAGCTAACGAAGAAACACAAGGCAATATCTTTGCCTCCCTTAAAAATCCTTACCTAGCTTCCTCTGAATGGGGCTGGCAAATTGATCCGCTCGGGCTTCGTATTACCCTAAATGCCATTTGGGACAGATACCAAAAACCAATGTTCATCGTGGAAAATGGTCTGGGTGCCGTTGACACACCAGATGAGAATGGCTATGTCGCAGACGATTACCGCATTGATTACCTGCGTGAGCATGTCAAGACCATGAACGCTGCTATTAACGAAGATGGCGTTGAATTGCTTGGTTACACGACTTGGGGCTGTATTGACCTCGTCTCTGCTGGTACAGGTGAGATGAAGAAGCGTTACGGTTTCATCTACGTTGATCGTGACAATGATGGTAAGGGCACTCTCAAACGCTCTAAAAAGAAATCCTTTGACTGGTACAAGAAGGTCATTGCCTCAAATGGAACAGATATTGATTAAATTTGAGGGCTTGCAAGAGTTTTCTTAGAAAGGAATTAGCTATGGAAGATTACAAGGTTAATTATAAGGGGCTGACAATTTATGGTCAGTTATATAAACCACTTGATTTTGATAAAAAGAGCCAATATCCAACGGTTATCCTCTCACATGGCTTTGGCTCTAACCATGAAACATTAACCGATACGGCAGTGGTTCTCGCTGAGAATGGTTTTGTAGCTTACGCTTATGACTTTTGCGGCGGCGGAGCCAAGAGCCGCAGCAGCCTTAGCTTTGAAGAAATGTCTGTTTTAACAGAATATGCAGACCTTGAAGCGGTATTAGCACATTTTGAGAAGCTGTCTTGGGTTGATGAAAAGAGCCTGTTCTTATTAGGAAAGAGTCAGGGAGGATTTGTATCGGCTCATGTCGCAGCCAATTATCCTGAAAAAGTAGCAGGCTTGGTGCTTTATTATCCCGCCTTTGTCTTGCAAGATGATGCCAAAGAACGGATGGCAAAAACTGATTATGCTCCCAATAATGATTATGTTATGGGAATAAAGCTTGGTGAAAAGTATTCCAGTGATGCGGTGAGTTTTGATATTTATGACGTGATTCCAGCCTATAAGGGGCCTGTTCTTATTATTCACGGAGACAAAGATCCGATTGTTCCCCTATCTTATTCAGAGCGTGCTCAGCAGGTCTATGAAAATGCGGAGCTGGTTGTCATTCCTGAAGCAGGACATGGCTTTACAAAGGATGAAGGAAAGTTGGCTGATCGTAAAAGCTCTGCTTTTTTCAGAAAAAATTCTAAGAGATGTTAAGAACCAGAATATTAGTGTATAATAGTTACACTAGTATTTTTTTGGAGTTAAGATGAAAATTAATAAAAAGCACTTACTTTATATTGCACTGACCTTTGCGCTTTGCTTTGCAATCTATACATACTGGGAAACAGGAGCCAATTACCTTTCAATCATCTATAAAGCCAGTCTGCCCTTTATCACGGGTGCTGCCATTGCTTTTGTGGTTAATATTCTTATGTCTGCCTATGAACGTTTGATAAGCCGTTTTATCAAGCTGTCCTTTATTTTGAAAATTAAGCGGGGCATTGCCATGCTTTTGTCTTACCTGACTTTTGTTGTTCTGCTGGTCTGGATTGTTTCTATCGTTTTGCCGGATTTGATTGAAAGTATCAATACCCTGCTGAAAGACAATCGATCAGCGGTCAGCAATCTGATTAATGTGCTCAATGACAATGAGACGATTCAGAAATGGATACAGCAGCTAGGGGGCTCTAAACAGATTTCAAACACCATTAATTCTTACAGTTCGCAGATTTTATCTCAAGTCATGTCTGCTTTGACCAGTGTTTTGACCTCATTGACAAGTTTACCTTCAACGATTATCAATCTTTTTATCAGCCTTGTTTTTTCTGCCTATGTCCTAGCTGGCAAGGAAAAACTGGCTTATCAGGCCAATCAGCTTATTGATACTTATATGGGGAAATTTGGCAAGACTTTCCGTTATGTTGTTGAAATTCTGAATCATCGTTTTCATTCATTCTTTGTCTTTCAGACGGTGGAAGCCTGTATTTTGGGGAGTCTCTGTTTTATTGGCATGGTGATTTTCAAGCTGCCTTATGCGGGCACCATTTCAATTCTCGTTAGTTTTACAGCTATGATTCCGGTTGTCGGAGCTTATATCGGACTTGTTATTGGAGCGATTCTGATTATGACGCAGTCTGTTAATCAAGCCATTTTCTTTGTTATCTATCTGATTGTCTTGCAGCAGTTTGAAGGTAATCTGATTTACCCTAGAGTTGTTGGCGGCTCTATCGGTCTTCCCGGTATGTGGGTGCTCTTAGCGATTGCAGTGGGCTCTGCTTTGGGCGGTATCCTTGGAATGATTTTAGCAGTTCCAACAGCTGCAACTATTTATCAAATCATTAAAGATAATGTTGCTAAGCGTCAAGCGGCAAAAGAAGTAAGTCAGGGAGACTAGAGCTCTCTGACTTTTCTTTTGGAAGAGAGCAGGTCTTTGAGATGATAAGCGGTTTTTAGTCCTTTGTCATAAGATAGTATCAGAATGACCAAGGATAAGCCTAGTTAGGTCCTTGTAATTTTGCTATACTATCAGTATCAATACTCTAATGAAAGGAAGGAGAATAGGATAAAAATTGCTGTTCTGGCGTTTTGCAGCTCCATACGGCATGGCAAGAAGCTGCTGGAATTGATTTTTATTTTTGTACTTATCTCTGTAAAACAAGTGCTATGACTTATACATTTCCAAAAGATTTCTTATGGGGCGGCGCAACAGCTGCCAATCAATTTGAAGGGGCTTATAATCTGGACGGAAAAGGCTTGTCTGTTCAAGATGTAACGCCTAAAGGCGGTATGCCTGCTAAAGCGGGTGACCTCAATCCTCTCATTACTGACCAGCCAACTGCTGATAATCTCAAGCTGGAAGGTATTGATTTTTACCACCGCTACAAAGAAGACATCGCCCTCTTTGCAGAAATGGGTTTCAAAGTTTTCCGTCTTTCCATTGCTTGGACCCGTATTTTTCCAAATGGTGATGAAGCGGAGCCAAATGAAGCAGGGCTTGCTTTTTACGACAAAGTTTTTGATGAACTGGCAAAATATGGCATTGAACCCTTGGTGACGCTGTCGCATTACGAAACACCATTGCATCTAGCTCGCAAATACAACGGCTGGGCTAACCGTGATTTAATTGGATTTTATGAAAATTATGTCCGTACGGTTTTCACGCGCTACAAGGATAAGGTTAAGTACTGGCTGACTTTTAACGAAGTAAATTCTGTCTTGCACGCTCCTTTTATGTCAGGCGGTATTGCAACACCTGTTGAGGAATTAACGAATCAAGATTTATACCAAGCAGTGCATCATGAATTGGTAGCATCAGCATTGGCTACCAAAATCGGTCACGAAATCAATCCAAATTTTAAAATAGGCTGTATGGTACTGGCCATGCCTGCTTATGCCATGACTTCTAATCCTTTGGATCAATTGGCAGCGCATGATTTTGAAAATCAAAATTACCTCTTTAGCGATATTCATGCACGCGGGAAATACCCAAATTATATCAAACGTTTCTTTAAAGAAAATAATATCGAAATCACATTCGCACCGGGTGATGACGAAATCCTGAAAAATACGGTTGATTTTATCTCCTTCTCATACTATATGAGTGTGGCAGCAGCGCATAATCCTGAAGATTACACGTCTGGACGCGGCAATGTCCTTGGCGGTATTGAAAATCCATACCTTGAAAAATCAGAATGGGGATGGGCGATTGACCCTGTCGGTCTGCGTTTGGTGCTGAATGATTTCTACGACCGTTACCAATTACCGCTCTTCATTGTGGAAAATGGTTTGGGTGCCAAAGATGTTCTTGTGGATGGTCCTGATGGTCCAACCGTTGAAGACAGTTATCGGATTGATTACCTCCAAAAGCATTTGGTGCAAGTAGGGGAAGCACTTCAAGATGGTGTTGAACTTTGGGGCTACACGACTTGGGGTCCGATTGATCTTGTATCGGCTTCAACAGCTGAACTCAGCAAGCGTTACGGTTTCATTTATGTTGACCGTAATGATGATGGTACAGGAACATTGGCACGTTACAAGAAGCAATCCTTTAACTGGTATAAGGAAGTTATTGCCACAAATGGCCAAGCCCTTTATAAATAAGAATAAAAGCACTGATAATTTAGCTTTATCGGTGCTTTTTGTTAAGATACATTGTCTTTCCTAATAATTACGGAAAAAGTTGCTATTTTAAAAATGTAACCGTTTGCTAAAATGAAATAGAAAAACAAGGAGGTAGAAGTATGTCTAAATTACCTAAAAATTTTCTTTGGGGCGGTGCGGTCGCTGCCCATCAGTTAGAGGGCGGCTGGCAAGAAGGTGGTAAGGGCATTTCTGTTGCGGATGTCATGACTGCTGGCCGACACGGAGTTGCACGTGAAATTACAGCTGGCGTTCTTGAAGGAAAATATTATCCCAATCATGAAGCCATTGATTTTTATCATCATTATAAAGAAGACATTGCCCTTTTTGCTGAAATGGGCTTCAAGTGCTTTCGGACGTCAATTGCTTGGACGCGTATCTTTCCTAAAGGAGATGAGGCAGAACCTAATGAAGCAGGGCTGCAGTTCTACGATGATTTATTTGATGAATGTCTGAAATATGGTATCGAACCTGTCGTGACCTTATCGCATTTTGAATTGCCTTATCATCTGGTGACCGAATACGGCGGTTTTACCAACCGCAAGGTCATTGATTTCTTTGTGCGTTTTGCTGAAGTTTGCTTCCGTCGCTACAAAGACAAGGTCAAGTATTGGATGACCTTTAATGAAATCAACAACCAAGCCAATTATCAGGAAGATTTTGCGCCTTTTACTAATTCCGGAATTGTTTACAAAAAGGGAGATGATCGCGAAGCAATTATGTATCAGGCTGCTCACTATGAATTGGTAGCTTCTGCGCGTGCCGTTAAAATTGGTCATGAGATTAACCCTGATCTCCAAATCGGCTGTATGATTGCTATGTGCCCTATTTATCCTGCTACTTGTAAACCTGCCGATGTTCTCATGGCTCAGAAAGCTATGCAGAAACGTTATTATTTTGCTGATGTCCATGTGCATGGTTTTTACCCAAATCATATTTTCAAGTATTGGGAACGCAAGGGCATTCAAATCGACTTTACAGAAGAAGACCGTAACGATTTGTTAACTGGAACAGTTGACTATATTGGCTTTTCATATTACATGTCCTTTGCTATTGATTCGCATCGGGGAAATAATCCTTATTTTGACTATCTTGAAACAGAAGACTTGGTAAAAAATCCTTATGTAAAGGCTTCTGACTGGGATTGGCAAATTGATCCGCAAGGCTTGCGCTATGCCCTTAATTGGTTTACTGATAGATATCATTTGCCGCTTTTCATCGTTGAAAATGGCTTTGGAGCCATTGACCAAGTGGAAGCTGATGGTATGGTTCACGACGATTATCGGATTGATTATTTGGGTGCTCACATCAAGGAAATGATTAAGGCCGTTGATGAGGATGGTGTTGATCTTATGGGCTATACACCTTGGGGCTGTATTGATCTTGTATCCGCAGGAACAGGTGAAATGCGTAAGCGCTATGGCTTTATCTATGTTGATAAAGATGATGATGGTCAGGGTTCTTATAAGCGTTCACCTAAGTTGTCCTTTGATTGGTATAAAAAGGTCATTGCTTCCAATGGCGAAATCCTTTAATTGACTGATGACCATTACAAGCTTTTAATCTCTTAGCTTGTAGTGGTTTTCTCTATACTCATTTTATCTTAGGAAAATATCACAAAAATTGACAGCGGTTTCAAAAAGATTTATAATTATCGCATAAAAGTTAAAATACTCATAGAAAATGTGATATGAGTGCTTCATAGGATTTTTAAAAAGGAAATTTTTATCATGTTAAATTGGATATTAGCTATTATTTTTACAGTCGTCTTTATGACGATAGTTGCTAAAATTATCCTTTATTTTCGGAAGAAAATGCTACCGACTTATAAGATTGAAGGAGATGTATACAATAATTACTTTATCGGCTTTAGCGGAGTAGATGTGCCCAATCTTCGTCAAAATGGTGCTATCATGGCTGAGCTTATTCTCAAGTACGAAACTCCAAACGGCTTTGTGGTTTCTTCCAAATTAAGTGATGGCAAATTAAAGAATTTGCTAATGAGTCAGTATCAATTGAACACGAATCAGGTTCAGGTCACTCATGGATATCTCTTTGTTTGAAATTTCAGACTGAGTTGGTTGCTACGGTTTGAAGAAAACAGATACTTTCGTTTTTTAAAAGCTCAATACTGCAGAGCTTTATTCTAAAAATTTAATGGCAAGGCAGCGGAAAAAGTTTTCCGTTGCCTTTTTTGCCGTATTGAGTTAAAGATTTCCGTTTTACTGCGGAAAATTTCCGTATTCACATTATGTAAGCGTTTTACTATAATAAGAGTGTAACTAAAAAACAAAGGAGAATACATTATGGCTAAACAAGCTTTGATTATCTGTGCAGGCGGTATGTCATCATCAATGATTGCCAAAAAAACAATGACCTTTCTTCAAGAACAAGGAGAAGATATTGAAATGGATGCAGTTGGTGTTCCAGAAGGACAAAAACGCATTGAAGCAGATAACTATGACCTCTACCTCGTTAGTCCGCAAACAAAAATGAATTTTAAACAGTTGGCCGATGCTGCGGCTAAGCAAAATAAACCAATTGTTCAAATTCCACCGCAAGCCTATGTTCCAATTCCAATGGGAATCGAAAAAATGGCTAAGTTGGTTAAAGAAAATATTTAGCTAAATAAACGATATGATATAGTATGTTCTGGATAGATCATCTGGGAGGTTTTCTGTGTTAAATAAAAAAGAAAAACGAATTGTACAAATTCTAATGGCAAAAAAAGATAAATTTGTCACAAGTCGTGAATTAGCAGCACAGCTGAATTGTTCGGATAGAACTATCAGAACGTACTACAAATCACTGCTTGAAGAGTTAAAAGATTATACTGGTGTTGCGATTATTTCAAAGCAAGGACATGGTTATAAGCTTGTTGTATCCGACGAAGATAGGCTAAGAGACTTGTTAAGTGACAATAACATCGCAGATAAACAGCTTAATTATATTACTCCGCTGGATAATATTGACAGGCACAGCTACCTTTTAAATAAACTCTTGTTTGAACAAAATAAAATTTATTTTGACGATTTAGCTGATGAATTATATGTCAGCCGTTCAACTTTATCCAGTGATTTCAGAAAAATTCGCAAAGAATTTGCTCCCTATCATTTAAAAGTCGAAAGTAAAGCAAATAGAGGTGTTTACGTTACAGGGAGTGAACGAGACAAGAGACGTTTTATCATGGACTATTTTGTCACCTCTGGCTTTATTCACACTATCCATAGCTATGTTGAAAGTGAATTTTTAAACTCAACAATTTCTTTTGAGGAATTGACTATTATTGTTTTGGATGAATGCCGTGAAGGAAATCTGAAACTTTCTGACTTTGTGATTCAAAATTTGGTGGTTCATATCGCTTTAGCTATTCGGCGTATTGCTGAGGGATTTCAAATTACCAAAGTGACAGATACTATTAATCTGAATCAATCTCACGAACGTGAGGTTGCCAGAAAGATTCTTGAGCGTGTGTCTTTGTCAACGAAGATTGATTTTCCGGTTGAAGAGATTGACTATATCACTTTGCATCTCCTGTCCAAGGGACATGGCGGCAGTGATTTGATTTCAGAACGCTTTATTGATGGAATCAGAACAGAATTATTGCAGGCAATTGAGCTGCTTGCTCCTGAATTTGGAAAAGATTTCCAGCTGACAGAAGGTTTGGTGGCCCATTTATCAACTTTATTAATTCGTTTGGAGAGTCGTATTATCCTTGAAAATCCAATGACAGATGATATTGTACAGAATTACAAAGAGATGTATCATTTAGCAGAAAAGGTCATGTCTCATCTGTCTGCTTTTAGCAGTTTTTATTTATCACAAGATGAAATCGCCTACATTGCTTTGCATTTTATGGCTGCTCAGGAGCGTTATAAAGAACAGAACAAATATAATATTTTGGTCATCTGCGCTACAGGTTACGGTAGTGCCCAGATGTTAAAAAGCCGTATTGAAAATGAATTAGGCAATTTGGTTCATATTGTTGATGTTATTGGTTATTACGATATTAGCGATGATAAGTTAAAAGGGATTGATTTCATTGTGTCGTCAATTGACCTTTCAAATCTTATTTTTACAGTTCCAGTAGTTACCGTCTCTGTTTTTTTGACAGATGAAGAATTAAAAACCATAAAGAATAAACTCATCCATCTAAATAAGTGTCAAAAACAAGTTTTACTGGGAGAACCTAAGAATAAAAATACCAAAGGAAGCAGCGAAGAAAATTTTAATCATTATTTTTCTGAAAATGCTTTTTTGTTGCTGTCAACAGGAAGCAAAGAAGTGGTTCTTCAACAGCTGGTCCACAGCATCTCAGCTGAAGAAAATCAGGAATTTGAAAAGAGGATGCTCCAGTTAATTGAACAAAGAGAAGCGATGAGTTCTGTAGTTTTCAGTGACACAATTGCTGTTCCTCATCCTATCAAAGCGATAGGAAACAACCATCATATAGCTGTAGCCATTATCAAGAATGGTCTCTATTGGAATCAGAAATTTCCAGCTATTAAACTGGTATTTCTAACTTCAATGTCTATTTATGAAAATGACGGTTTGCCAGACTTAGCATCTGCCATTGTCGACTTGGTTGACCAGTCAGATTTACAGCATGCTATGATAGCCTGTCAGTCTTTTGACCAATTTAGAGAGTTATTTTTAAACATAAAAGAAAGGTAGATAAAGTTATGGATACAGAAGAATTACAGCTTGCGGCCTTTGAGATTATATTAAATTCAGGAAATGCACGCTCTATTGTTCATGAGGCGTTTGATGCTATGCGTCAGGGCGATTATGATTTGGCTGATGAAAAACTTGCAGCTTCAAATGAAGAAATGCTCAAGGCACATCAAGCCCAGACAGATTTGCTACAGCAATACGCTGGTGGTACCGAAATTAAGATTGAAATCATCATGGTTCATGCTCAGGATCACCTGATGACAACTATGACCCTTCGCGAAGTGGCACTGGAAATGCTTGAATTGTATAAAAAATTGTAGCGGTTATGAGACAAGGAAATAAGCAGATGAAAGCTAAAAACAAGAGACGACGTTTGATAGAAATGCAGCCAGATGAAAAGCTGAAGCGGGAAATGACATGGAAGAATAATCTCTTTAATCGTTATTTGCTGTTTAGATACTCATTGGCCTTGTTTTTCTTTGCCAATATCTATTGGATAATGATTGCTATGTATAAAGCAACTGCCTATCTTATTTTGCCTTTAGTTTTGCTGATACTGACTGTTATGGCCAGTGCTGAGCAGCTTAGACTTTATGGTAAAAAAGAAGCTGTTTTGAAGTGGACTAAGCGGGCATTTCAAGCTCAGGGTCTTGCTAATATAGCGGCTGTTTTTATCAGTTTAGTGCCCAGTCAATTTTCACTGGTCTTTCCGGTATTTGAAAATAATCTTGCTGGAAAAGGTTTTGTGATTATGTTGCAGCTATTGGCTATCATCATTGTTTTAATCAATTTAAATTACGCCAAACATGTTGAGGAAAACAGTGACAAATTTTATTATCGTTTTCAAAAAAATTTTGGAAAAACATTTTAATTTTTAATGGGGAGGTTCGTTATGGACGAACAAAAAGGTTTCTTTGGTCTCTTAGAGAAGTATCTCATGGGGTCGATGGGTATTATCGCACAATATAAAGTTGTGCGTGCCATCACAGCTGCTGGTATGGCTGCTGTACCATTTACAATTGTCGGTTCAATGTTTTTGGTTTTCAGTATTTTACCGCAGGCATTTTCATTCTGGCCAATTGTAGCAGATGTATTTTCAGCTTCATTTGATAAATTCACCGATCTTTATATGGTTGCCAACTATGCTACAATGGGTTCTTTATCTCTTTATTTTGTCATTTCCATGGCCTATGAATTGACAAAAATTTATGCAGATGAAGAAGAATTGGATTTGAATCCTCTTAATGGTGCCATGCTTGCACTCTTTGCTTTTATCATGACAGTTCCTCAAATTGCTTTTAAAGATGGTGTAATGACAGCAGTAATCAGCTTGAAAAAAGATGCGGTAATAGCTGATGGCTGGGCTATGGCTGATGGTGTCACTCGCTTTGGCACAACAGGTATCTTTACAGCTATCATTATTGCCGTTGTAACCGTTCTACTTTACCGTATGTGCGTAAAACATAACTGGATTATCAAAATGCCAGATTCTGTTCCAGAAGGCGTTTCAAGAGGGTTCAGCGCTTTGATTCCAGGTTTTGTTGTAGCTTTTACCATTATTATCCTTAATGGTATCTTGGTTGCTTTAGGAACGGATATTTTCGAAGTCATTTCGATTCCGTTCTCATTTGTTGGTAATTTAACCAATACTTGGATTGGTATTGTGATTATCTATCTTTTAACGCAGGCTCTTTGGATTGTTGGGATTCACGGTGCAAATATTATCTTCGCCTTTGTTAATCCTATTGCTTTGGCCAATATGGCTACCAATGCATCTGAAGGAACACGTTATATTGTTGCCGGCGAATGGTCCAATATGTTTGTTATCGCTGGTGGTTCTGGTGCAACCTTAGGTCTTTGTATTTGGTGTGCTTTCCGAGCACGTTCTGCACAGTTAAGTGCTATTGGTAAAGCATCAGTAATTCCTGCCATTTTCAATATCAATGAACCTTTGATTTTCGGTTTGCCTATCATTTACAATCCAGCGCTTGCTATTCCTTTCATGACTGCTCCAATTGTATCAGCGTCCATTTATTATGCTGTCATGAAATTGAACCTTATCCATGCTGTTATAGGGCAAGTTCCTTGGCCAACGCCAGTGGGTATCGGTGCTTTTCTAGGAACTACGGATCTAAAAGCCATTCCAGTTGCTTTGCTTTGTACCGTTGCAGCATTTCTAGTTTATTGGCCATTTATCCGTCATTATGACAGAAAGCTCCTCAAAGAAGAAGGCATGGAAGCTTAACAATTCTTAAGAAGTCAAGAAATACCTTGGCTTCTTTTTATTTTATAAAGAGTTCACTGAAGATACCAGCAAACAGCTTTATGATAAACAGTTCGAGTGTCTTTGCATTACAAACAGTGAAGGATAATGGGATGACAGAATTAGAAAAAACTAGAAGCCGGTCCGCCTTATGATTTTACCGATTTAGAGGTTAATAATCGAAACCTGCATGCTGTAGTTGGCTGATAAAAGCTAAATACTATCGGTATTTTGAAAGAAGATCAGCAGCTGAAAGCTATAAAAAGCTTTTTGGTTCGTTGGGTAAAAATCCCAATGTCTTGTTGATATTCAACTGTAATTATGGGAAAAATATCCATGCTGAAGATGATTTTATTATTAACTATAATAGAATTATTCTTGATATTGCAGCAGTGTCCATTGGCAGCCATGTCATGCTTGAATCTAATAGGTTATCACTATGATGGGACCCCCTGACTCCCAAGAGGCCGCGTCAGCATTTGGGGCTTATAAGCAATGATGCCTGGAATGGTAGGAACTGCACCATACTGCCTAGTGTGACTATTGGCAATCATGCTGTTGTCGTAACTGGTGCGGTCGTTACTAAAGCTATTCCTGATAATTGCCTAGTCGGCGGCATTCCGGCTAAAGTAATCAAGACTATTGAAAATGACATTATCTAATGCTGGCAAAAGAATTATCTTTTAATGCTGCCTCTTTTATTTTTTTACAAGAAATAAACAGCAGCAGTTGTGTAAAAATTAAAAAGGAGACACTAATTGCTTTAATTTATATAGCATCATTTTACTGATGCAAAATAATAACGAAATCCTCAGTTTTGTTTGAGGATTTTTAGTATAATAAGATAAGTTAAATGCTGATAGTTAATCATTAAAAAGGAGTAGCGATTTATGTCTGTTGGCTTAGTTCTTGAAGGCGGCGGTATGCGTGGCTTGTATACAGAAGGTGTACTAGATACCTTTTTACAGGCTGGTATTAAGGCTGATGGTATCGTTGCAGTCTCTTCGGGTGCTTTGTTTGGTGTTAATTTTCTCTCAAAACAGCCCAAGCGCGGTCTTAATTACAATAAACGTTTTATTAAAGATAAGCGTTTCATTGGCTTGCGTTCTTGGTTAAAAACAGGCAATGTGGTCAATAAAGAGTTTGCCTATTATGAAGTTCCGCTTTATTTGGACGTTTTCGATCAGGAGACCTACGCAGCTTCTGGAGTTCCTTTTTATGTGACCGTAACAAATCTAAAGACTGGTAAGCCTGAATATCATCTTATTGACAATGTTTTTGAGCAAATGGAGTGGTTTCGTGCGAGTTCAGCTCTGCCATTAGCATCTAAGATCGTAGAAATTGACGGAGAAAAATATCTGGATGGCGGTCTGTCAGACAGCATTCCTGTTGATTTTGCCAGAAGTCTTGGTTTCGACAAGCTGATTGTGATTTTGACACGGCCTGATGGCTATCGTAAAAAGCCGTCAAACGGACGTCTTTATAAAGCTTTTTATGGTAAATATCCCAATTTTGTAGCAGTTGCTTCCAAACGAGCAGAGCACTATAATGCAAGCTTGGATAAAATCGAAAGTGCAGAATCAAACGGTCAGTTATATGTTATTCGCCCCAGTCAGCCTCTAAACATTGGGCGTTTGGAAAAAGATGCTTCTAAGTTTGACGAGATTTATCAGTTAGGATTGACCGATACAGCAAATAGATTATCCGATTTGCAAGTTTACCTAAATAATAATTAATCAAAACACCTCATCTTTAATTCATAAAAGGCGAGGTGTTTTTGTTTAATCTATAGCGGCTGGATAAAAACCTAACTTGTTAAATCGGTACCATTCATCTATAGACGCAGGATCTTTTATGCTTAAAAGCAGCATAATTTCTTTGGCAAATTCCAAAGCAGCGGTGCCGTTTGCCGTAATTATTCCCTTATCTCTAACAGCCTGTTTTTCCAGATAAAACTTCTCTCCTTGATAATGGGGAGCAGCTTGCTTCATAAAGGCCAAGGTATTTCCGGTATGCTGTACTTGATCAAGATAGCCATTTTCTGCAAGAAAATTAGTTGCTGCGCAAATGGCCGCCACCGGAATTTGGTGACTAACAGCAAAATCAACAACTGGAAGAATTTCTGCATTTTTTCCTTCTAGCCAGCTGTTTCCGCCAGGAATGATCAGGAGACAAAAGTCTTTAGGATAATCTGACAAGCTATAGTCTGGTAAAACACGAAAGCCTCCCATGGACTGCTTAGGACTTTTATTGATACTGATTGTTTTGATTTGAAAAGATGTTAATTGATTATTCAGTTCAGAGCAGATAAAAACAGGTTCCCAGTCTGCATAGTCATCAAAAATATAAACAAGAATTTCATTTGTCATGTTAATACCTCCATAAATAAGGATACAAGAAAAAAGATGACACCTGTCTGTCATCTTTTATAAGATTTTTGAATTTCAGATAAAGTCTCCTTCACCATAGCGCGAAGTTTAGCAGGAGCAGCAACCTTGAGTTTGTCAGGCATTTGTAGTACAAAATCGTGAGCAAAAGACAGACTATCTGTATAAAATGTGATATGTAAATCTGATGGATCGAGTGATAGAAGCGAAGCATCAAGCACTCTGGTGAGATCAAAAGCATGCTGTGGCTTGTATTCTAAGACAACCTTAAAGCCATTTTCAATAGGAGAAAGCGAAAAGTGCTCTTTTTCGTAATCTTCATCAAATGTCAGAGGTGGATAGGCCGAAAGCGGAATAAATGTCTCTTTAAGGCAAACAAGCGTAATTATTCGTTTCAATTTAAAGAGGCGGAAATTTTTTCTTTTTCGGCAAAAAGCATACAGATACCAGTCAGAATCTTTAAAGACCAGCTGGTAAGGCTCTATTATCCGTTGAGAAAAACCTGATTTTGAAATGTAGTCCAATTTGAGACAAGTTTTTGATTCAAGAGCTCCTTGAAGGGTTTTTAGTTTTTGATGAGTGATATTATCAGAAAACCAAGATGAGAATTGCAGCTGATATTCCATCTGTGAAGCAAAATCTGCCTGATTAGGTAAGAGTTTAGCTATTAAAGCTGTTAGCGATGGCTGTTTATTAACGCTTTGTAATGCCATTAGAGCACTGTAGAGATGTTGACTGTCCTTACGTGATAGAATGTGTTTATCAATCTTATAATTATCCATTAAAGAAAGACCGCCATCTCGACCAAAATAGGAAATAATAGGAATTCCCGCTTGGTTGAGGCTGTCTAAATCTCTGTAAATGGTGCGTTTAGAAACTTCAAATCGTTGGGCCAGTTCCGCAGCAGTCACCTTTTCTTTCTCAGAAAGAATCCCCAGAATAGCTAAGAGCCTGTCTAGTTTCATTTTCAATCCCTATCGTTTATTTTGGGTGTTATTTGGTGGTAAATCAGATACCAGTCTTCATTTCGACGCCAGATACTGGTGTGAAGATTATCATCCAGCTGATAGCTGATCAGCTTAGTTTTTTGGCTGATAGATTCCATTTTAAAATGGCTGAAGTTGCTAAGGCTGTGCTTATTGCGCTGGATAACTTCCTGCCGTGTCAGCTGACTTCCGTCCGCATCAACCATATAGAATTGTTCAGCTAGATACTTATCGTAATCCGGAATTTTTGCTAGGATAATCTTTTCTTGTTTCGTTAATTTGCGCAGCACATTGCCAAAAATTTCATCTTCGGGAATGGCAGCAGGTTCAACATGGACATCAGTGTCATAAACTGAAAAACGCTCGCTGAGCAACTTTTCAATTTGTTCCGTCACTTCATGGCTTTCGTAAACAGATAGGTCAGGATTCATCTCAACCACAATATCCAGATAAATATTACTGCCATAAGAACGCCCGCGCTGCTTTTTAACAGCTGTTATTTTGGGAATTTCTAGAATAGCTTTTTCATACTTTTTGAGCTGTTTATCATCAAAACCATCTGACAGGGAGAAGGTGGCTTCCATAAAAATATCATAGGCTGTTTTTAAAATGAAATAGGTAATAATCACCGCTACCAATTGGTCAATGATAGTTAAATTAAAACTAGAAGCAATGATGGCAACAGAAGTACCAAGAGAAGTAACAGCATCAGACAGATTATCTTTAGCAGCTGCAACCAGAGCAGAAGATTTAACTTTCTTGGATAAGCGTTTATTGTAAAGATAGACGCCGTACATGACCATAGCTGAAATAACACCAACAATCGCACCCAGCGGATCAATTTCCGTTGTGCTGCCTTTGATAATTTTTTCGATAGTTTGAATGAGTACCTGAAAACCCACAGTAAACATAATAAATGAAGTAATTAAACTGGACAGATCTTCAATTTTCCAATGGCCAAATTTGTGATCTTCATCTGCTGGCTGACTGGCGAGATGCAGCCCGATTAGGAGTGCAACATTTCCAACAATGTCAGATAAGTTATTAAAGCCGTCAGCAGTCAGAGAAGAAGAATTCATCACTTGACCGGTAACCAATTTAGCGAGCGTTAAGAGGCTATATGCGATAATGGAAAGAATAGGACCGCGTTTAGCCAATTTTAGTTGATTTTCTGGCGATGACATGATTTTCTCCTTGTGAATGACGATTGGTTTATTATAGCACAATTGAAGATGTTGGAAAAGCCAGCTATAATGAACTTGGATAAGCTTTTGCAGTCTTTTTTGATATAATTATTAGGAAAATACTAAATTTTTCAATTAGATTAAATTGAAAATAAGCTATTTATAAGATTTCTATAACGTGTTATAATAATCAGATAGTTATATTTAGGAGTTAAATGTTTATGAAAAAGAAACCTTTAGTTACGTCTGCTTTGTCAGCTTTGTTAATCTCAACAGCTATTTTGGCGCAAGCCGCTTATGCTGATGAAAGGGATGACTCTGCTGTTATTTCTGAAACACAGCAGGAGCAAGTCGCTGAAGCATCAGCAGTATCAGAAAGTTCAGAAGCAGTACTTACCGCAGAAAAATCAACATATGAGCCATCCGGCGACAATACAGCAAGCTCTGAGGTCGAAACCGCCTCCAGCACTGCTGTAAATAGCCAGGAAATAAATTCTGAAGCCATTACGGTAAATTCAGAGATCGCAAGCAGTTCAGAAACAGCAAAAGAGACTTCTGGTTCAGAGTCTGCTTCTGATAGTGATACGGTAACTATTTTACATACCAATGATATGCATGGACGTATTGTTGAGGGGACAGATGTAATTGGTACGGCAAAATTAGCCGCTATTGCTGCTGAAGCACGCAAAAATGGTAGCACCTTGGTTTTTGATTCAGGGGATGCTTTCCAAGGACTGCCTATTTCTAATTCTTCCAAGGGCGAAGATATGGCGACTATTATGAACGCCATTGGCTATGATGCTATGACAATTGGCAACCATGAATTTGATTTCGGGCTGAATCAACTGGTTAATCTGTCAGAACAACTGACTTTCCCGCTTCTGACCTCAAATGTTTATGTCAATGGTGCCAGATTATTTCAAGCATCAACCGTTATTGACAAGGACAAAAACATTGAAGGCGATGAAGTGGTTGTCATTGGTGTTACAACCCCTGAAACAGCAACCAAAACCCATCCTTCCAATGTTGTAGGTGTTAGTTTTACCGATCCTATAACTGAAGTTGAAACGGTCATTTCACAAATCGAAGCTCAGGCGCGTGCAGAAAACAAAACCTACAAGACCTATATTATCCTTGCCCATCTCGGTGTTGATAACACAACAAAAACAGAATGGCAGGGAACAACCTTGGCACAGGCACTTTCAAAATATGAACCTCTGGCTGGCAAAAAGGTTATCGTTCTTGATGGACATTCTCACACAGTGCTGACAGCTACGTATGGCAATGTTACTTACAATCAAACAGGGAGCTATCTCAATAATGTTGGCAAAGTGACACTTAATTCAGATCGTATTCTCTCGCAGGGCGTGATCAATACAAAGGAGGGACAGGCTTATGAAGCTGATCCAAATATTCTAAAACTTGTATCCAATATTCAGGCCAAATATAAAGCTGAGAGTTCAACTGTTGTCATTGATAATAGTCCAGTAGAATTAAATGGCGAACGCACTAATGTTCGCGTTCGTGAGACTAACCTTGGAAATGCTGTCGCTGATGCTCTTTTCAAGTATGGACAAACAGGCTTTACTCATAAATCTAACCTAGCTGTAACCAATGGCGGCGGTCTGCGCGAGACGATTGCCAAGAACAAACCAGTTACTAAGGGTGATATTATTGCTGTTTTACCGTTTGGCAACACTGTAACCCAAATCCAAGTAACTGGCCAAAATATCTATGACATGTTTGTCAAATCGCTAGGTTCTATCACGCAAGTAGACAGTCAAGCTAAAGCGATATTAGATCAAGAGGGTCTGCCGCTTTTAGAGCCTAGCGGTGGATTTCTCCAAGTTTCTGGAGTCAAAGTTTACTATGACACGACTCTGGAAGCTGCAAAGCGCGTTCTAGGTATTCAGATTTGGGATACAGAAAGTGAATCCTTTAAAGATTTGGATCTTAAGGCCACCTATTATTTGACAACCAATGACTTTTTAGCAGCGGGCGGAGATGGTTTTACTATGTTGGGCGGTTCGCGTGAAGAAGGTCCGTCAATGGATGCTGTTTTTGCAGACTATCTTGTTTCTGCAGATTTAAATCAATATGAGATTATTAATCCTAACTCGCGCTTGATTGCCATTTCTGCTGCAAATTACAGCCATTTTAATGCTATTAATAAGAATGGCAGAGCAGACCAGTTATCATTTGATCTGATTCCTGCAGATTCAGAAATAGTTGCAATCCCAGTTGCTTATCATACTGATACTGAAAATACAGGAATTACTGCCGCAGCTAATACAAATGGTACTTTTGAGCTTCCATCTGCTGAATCAGTTGTTAAATCTGTCCTTTCTGATAATGCCAATATCTCTTCTATTGAGATTGCTTTGGGTAAATCATCCCCAAATACTTCTAAATCAAAAGCAGGTAAATCAGATGCCCATCAAACAGATACGAAAACTGAAGCTTCCAATGTTAGTTCCAACACCTTCGTCCAAATTATTTTGGCGGTTATTGCTGGACTTGTTTTGATTGCAGTGGGACTTTTAGGTATTAGAGGCCATCGAAAATCATAAAAATATTTACAGAAAAAAGCTTGAGAAAAATTCAAGCTTTTTGTATTATCTCCTTTTATTACTATGAGTTTTACGATATTGGCTGGGCGTCATATTATAGTAGCGTTTGAACTGGCGATTGAAATTGGATAGATTGTTAAATCCTACATCAGTCGCAATTTCCAGAATGGGTTTAATCGTATTTTGAAGCTCTTCACAGGCTGCGTTTAGACGAGCTTGAATGATAAACTCCGTACAGGAGGTTCCTGTATGCTGTTTAAAAACAGTCATGAAATGTGTTTTGCTGTATCCCATCAGCTCTGCTAATTTATCAATAGAAAGAACTTCAGCATAGTGCTTGTGAATGTAATCAATTAATTCACGAATGCGTTCATTTTTTCGGTAAAGATCGTCAGTCAGTTTGCGTTCAACCTTATGATGGTAGTAGAGAAGATAGAGGAAATCAAAGAGTTTTGATTTTAGCAAAAGCTCAAAATGCCGCCCCTGATTTCGGATCAGTTTAAAAATCTCCATAAGACTGTTTTTAATATCTTTGTAGCCCTCATCACCTGGCTGAATCCGCTGAACAAATTTATAGTTGGAATTTTGCAGGGGTTGTAAATAGCGAAGGCTTGTTTGATCAATAGTAGATTGCCCCAACATATCTAAGTGAAATAAAAGTGTATCAGTGTGATGAGGCTCTTTACCAAGCGGGTGCACTGAATGCATACCATTAGGACGAATGAGATAGATATCACCAGCTGTGCTATCAAAATAATCATAATCAATATGATAACGAGCAGTTCCTTCGTAAACATATTGCACTTCCATCTCAGGATGCCAATGAAAGAGAATATCAGGCCGTCCTTGTTCAACCTTTATTTCATCCAATTTAAAAGGGAGAAGCGCATTGTCAAAATTAATTTCGTGTTTAAATTCTTGATCACTAAGGTAGTAAGTCATGACAATTACTTTCTAATTCAGAGAATAATATCATAATAGCAGAAATACAAGTAAATTTCACACCAAAATCTTAATATAGTACCGTTTGTAATTTTATATAAACTAAATGTAATAAAACAGTAATCTTTTTGTTGCATTTTTAAAATAAAAAAGGTAAAATAAAATTGTAAATAGGAAAACGTATTCATTTGTTTTTTCAATCTTTTTACGAATAAAAGAGATAGAAGTAAAGAATGAAAGAAGGTATCTTATGAAAAAGATTCAAAAAAGTTTATTAGTGAGTGCCGGTATTTTAGCGAGTGTGTCAGCTGCTCAGTCTGTTAAAGCTGACGAAGTAACGACCTCGGTTCCAGACACAGGAAAAGACTATCGTCAAGATAATTCAAAGACAGTTATTACTATTTCAGAAAAAAACGATAAAGCTGCGTGTTCTGCTGCTGATAATCAAGGTCAAATTGAGACAGTCAATGACACAGTGTCAGTCGAATCAAACTCTGAAACCACTGCTCAGTCCGAAGATGTTCAAGCAAAAATAGTAACGGTTTCTGCAGAAAAAAAGGCTGATAGTTTATCAGAAACAGTGAGTGAAACAAGTTCTGTATCAACCGATAATTCCGCTCTTTCTGAAACTGATAACCAATCAGAAAGCTCCGAAGCCTTGGCAACAAGCGAAAATGCAGGAGTTCAATCTGCAGAGAGTCAAGTTGCAGCAACTGATTCAGAAAAATCAGATACAGCTGCTAACTCTGGTTCAGCTTCTGATCAAGCAAGCCCAAAGGCAACTGCGGAGACAGCAGAAGCAGATAAAGCTGAAGCAAAAGATATTATTAGTAAATCTGATGAAACTACTGTGACGATTTCCAAAATTGATAAGGCTGCTGGTACCTTTACGGTAACTGCTGATGGCGGAGAAAACAAGGACCTAGAACACTTGGATGTTGCCATTTGGTCTCAGGATAATGATCAGGATGATATTATCTGGTATAGAACTTCACAGATTGATAGTGATAACCGTGCAAGCGTTAATTTTGATGTTAATAATCATGGCGGACTTGGCGGCGACTATATTGTCCATGTTTATGCTACTTACTTAGACGGCTCAAAAGTTGGTATTAATGCGGGTAAAGTTACTATTGATAATCCCATCCCAACCGTCACAGTTGAAGGCGGAGCTATTGTTATTGAATATAGCCGCAGAGCTCCAAAAGGAAGCAGTTATGGTACCGCTGTATGGTCTAATCGCAATGGCCAAGATGATCTTGTTTGGTATACCGTTCCTGAAAATGGCAGACTTAGTGTTGCTTTGGCTGAACATCGTAATACAGGAACTTACAATGTTCACACTTATCTTTATACTAAAGAAAAAACCATTGGACTTAATGCAACAACTATCAATGTAGAAAGTATTACAGCTCCTAAAGTTGAATTGGTTGATAATCATATTAATGTTAAATTCAGTCATGGGGCTACCCAAAATACAGCGCTTCAAGTAGCCATCTGGTCTGATAAAAATGGTCAAGATGATCTTAAATGGTATGACGTCTCTAAAGATGGTCAACTGAGCCTTGAACTGCCAGAAGATGCTGATTACGGAGACTATCAAGTTCATGCCTATCAAGTTATTCGCGGAAATATGAAAGGTATTTCAGCGACTTCTGTTAAATATGCAGAGCCAACTCCTGCAACAGCTACGATTACCGAAAAGAGTGAAGGCAGCTACCTTGTGAGCATCAAGGATGTCCCTGATAAATATGTTAAGGTGACTGTTCCTGTATGGTCTCAACAAGGTGACCAAGATGACATTATCTGGTACGATGCCACCAAGGAAAAAGATGGCAGCTACAGTGTCGTTATCAAAACAGCTGATCATCATTTTAATACTGGTGTTTACAATATTCATGTTTATGGTCAAAGTAAATCTGGTAAATTAACAGGACTAATCGCTACAGAAGTGGAAGTAGCTGGTACTCGTGAAGTCATTAATGCTAATCCTGAGGCAGGAAGTTTTGATGTGGTCATCTCTGCTTATGACGGTGCTAAAACCTTATCATCAGTAGCAGTAGCTGTCTGGTCAGAAGATGATCAATCGAATATTTATTGGTACAAAGATGATACGATTGATGCAAATGGTAATTTTAAAATATCTGCTGATGTAACAAAACATGGCAATAAAACTGGTATTTATCATATCCATGCCTATGTAACAGACAAAGAAGGCCATGTTTCAGGATATGTGCTTGATAATCAAAAACTCATAGCACAATCCACATCAGCTAACGCTCAAAAAGATACAAATACCAATCAAACACCGGCTCATAAACCTAGTAATTCGGCTAAAAAAGCAGATATTAAGCTCAGCAATTATTTCAATAGCAGTTTGAACTCGGATCAAAAAGCTAGTCTTGACTATGGTGAGCCTTCGGGTAAAGCGATTACTACTGGCTATATTAATAACGGTTATACAAAAGGTTATGACACATGGTATGTATTCAATCGTGTTACTGAAACCGGCGGTGTTATGACCAACGGCTTAGGAGCAGCTGGACAATGGGCAAGTAATGCCAGTGCTAATGGCTATAAGACCGGAGCTGCTGCTAAAGCAGGTGCTATTGTTCAGTTTGGTGCAGGTGTTGCAGGTGCAAGCTCAGCTGGCCATGTAGCCTTTGTAGAACACGTTAATTCAGACGGCAGCATTTTAATCTCAGAAATGTGTAATAAAAACCAGTTCAACTATCGCACGGTTACTCCTCAAGCAGGTATGACTTTCATTTATGCTTAAAAAATAAGATAAGGTCACCGTCTCACAAAGAATAATTAATAAGCTCTTCTAAAATATCAATATCCATTATTATTGAACTGTGCAGGGGAAATTCTAGGTTAGCTAAAGTCATTTGGCTACCTCACGTTTACTGGACGTTTTGAGTCTCAACCATTGCCTTATGATGTTAAAGCGAACTCCAATTAAAGAGGCTGGACTTTAAACTGCACCCCAATCGCTAGATTTATTGTCTAACTTTTTGGGGTCAGTACACTTTTGTCCAACCTCTTTTTGCTGTATCGATAAGTTTTAATTATAAATCTGCTGTTATTTGAATGAAAACAGTCTTTCAATCAGACTGTTTTTTTTTGCTGTTTTGCTTCCAGTTTTAGGGTGAAAAATGGTTTTCAGAATCATACTGTAACTATTTCCCTAGGCAGAACTGGCTAAAGAGCTGGGTGATGAGTTCATCTGGTGCAGCGTCGCCGGTGATTTCGCCCAGAATTTCCCAGCAGCGAGTCATATCAACCTGAAGTAAATCAACCGGCATTCCCATTTCGAGGCCGTCATTGACAGCTTTGAGACTTTCAAGTGCCTGTTCAATCAGAGAAATATGACGGGCATTGGAGAGATAAGTCGCATCCTTTTCCACGATGCCGGCATTGTCAAAGAAAATCCGGTTAATACGCTCCTCAATTTGGTCAATATTTTGATTTTTGAGTACAGAGATCCGAATGCTGTCTTCCGGCAGCTCATCTGTTTCGATTTCTTCTGGAAGATCTGTTTTATTGAGCAGTACAATCCGGTTGCTGTTTCTGCTGATGTCAAGCAGGCTGCGATCCTGATCGGTCAGGGGTTGGGCAGCATTCAGCACCAGAAGAACCAGATCGGCTTCTTCCAAAGCCTTCTGAGAGCGTTCAACACCAATCTTTTCAACCAGATCATCTGTTTCGCGAATACCAGCTGTATCAATCAGTTTAAGCGGCACCCCTTTGATATTGACATACTCTTCAATGACATCTCGGGTAGTTCCCTCAATATCGGTCACAATGGCCTTGTCTTCCCGCAGGAGATTGTTGAGGAGACTGGATTTGCCGACATTTGGCCGGCCGATAATAGCAGTAGCCAGCCCCTCACGGAGAATTTTACCCCGCTGGGCAGTGGCCAGCAGGTTTTCCAGTAAAGTCTGAAATTCCTGTGTCTTTTCCCGTATAAGCGCCGTGGTCATCTCTTCAACATCATCGTATTCAGGGTAGTCAATATTTACTTCGACCTGCGCCAGTGTATTTAGAATTTCCTGACGGGTATTGTTGATGAGGGCAGAAAGAGAACCGTCCAGCTGCTGAACAGCGACAGCCATAGCTTTGTCGGTCTTGGCACGAATCAAATCCATGACAGCCTCCGCCTGAGTCAAATCAACCCGGCCGTTGAGAAAGGCCCGCTTGGTAAACTCGCCGGGCTCTGCCATTCTCGCGCCTGCGCGAATAACTAACTGTAAAATTTCATTGGTAACAGCTACACCGCCGTGAGTGTTAATCTCAACCACATCTTCCCGCGTAAAGGTCTTAGGCGAGCGCATAACGGAGACCATCACTTCATCAATGATTTCACCCTTTTCGGTAATATGGCCGTAATTGATAGTGTGAGAAGGCACTTGAGTTAAATCTTTGCCTTTGAAAATCTTTTGGGCAATAGGCAGCGCTTCTGTCCCAGACAGACGAACGATACCGATAGCACCTTCTCCAAGCGGTGTTGCAATAGCAGCAATAGTGTCAAATTCTTTGGTAATCATAAATCTATTTTAAGGAAAATAGGAATAGAAAGCAAGGTTTTGGTATCTTAACTAGGTTTTTTGTATTAGAAAATGTGGGTGATTTCTAATCGTAGCAAATCTTGGCATTATTTGGTAAGCTCTGTTAGAATAAACTAGGATCAAATCAAGGTCGGTTTTACGACTGTGTTTTAAATGGAAAGGAAATGATCTATGGAAACATATGACCTAATTGTAATTGGTTTTGGGAAAGCTGGAAAAACACTTGCAGCCAACATGGCCAAGCTCGGTAAAAAAGTTGCTCTTATTGAAAAGGATGCTTCTATGTATGGCGGTACTTGCATCAATATCGGCTGTATTCCAACGAAGGCTTTGATTACTATGGCTGAAAGCCATCATACATTTGCAGAAGCTATGAAGCATAAAGATACTGTTGTGACGCGTCTTCGTGGGAAAAATGAAGCTGTGCTGGAAGCTTCTGGTGTAAAGCTCTACAATGCTAAAGCACGCTTTGTAAGCAATAAAGTGATTGAAGTTTCAGCTGGTGATGAAACAGAGCAGCTGACAGCAGAAACAATCGTAATCAACACGGGTACGGTTTCAAATGTCTTTCCAATCCCTGGTTTGTTAGACAGTAAAAATGTTTATGATTCAACTGGTATTCAAGGGCTCGCTGAACAGCCTAAGCGTTTGGGGATTATCGGAGGCGGTAATATCGGTCTTGAATTTGCCAGCCTATACGCTGGTTTAAATTCTGAAGTGACTGTATTTGAAGCGGCACCAGCCATTTTGGGACGTTTTGAAGAGTCTGCAGCAAAACTAGCACAATCTTACTTGGAAGAAGATGGCGTCAGCTTTGTTCTGGGAGCCAAGGTTGAAAAAATCTCCAATGCGAAAGAAGCGGTTATTGTCACAGCTAATGGCCAAGACTACACTTTTGATGCAGTCATGTATGCCATGGGCCGTAAGCCAGCTACAGAGGGGCTTGGGCTTGAAAATACAGAGATTAACTTAACTGATCGCGGTGCTGTTCAAGTTGATAATTATTTAGAAACAACTGTTCCTGGTGTTTATGCAGCAGGTGATGTCGCTGGAGGTTTGCAGTTCACTTACACTTCTTTGGATGATTTCCGTATTATTTTTGCTAAATTAACAGGTAGTAGTGATTACAGCCTTGATCAGCGCCTTAATGTTCCGAATTCAACTTTTATTGAGCCGCCTTTGTCACAGGTCGGTTTGACGGAAAAAGAAGCTCAGGCAGCTGGCCTTCCTTACAAAGCTAATGAATTAGCGGTAGCCAACATGCCACGTGCTCATGTTAATGGCGATTTGCGTGGACTTTATAAAGTGATTATTAATACCGAGACATCTGAAATTATCGGTGCAACTCTTTTTGGGAGTGATTCACACGAGATTATTAATCTCATCAAAATGGCTATGGACAATCATATTCCATACACCTACATCAAAAATCAAGTATTTACCCATCCAACCATGGCTGAAAATTTAAATGATGTCTTTAATTTTTAAAAATAACAAGAGCTGGTACTAACTGGCTCTTGTTTATTTTAGGCTCTGCTATTTTTCCAAAAAAGTGGTAAAATAATAAAGCTTATTTTTAAAATGGAGAAAAAAATGAATCCTTTACTAAATGGAATGAATGATAAACAAGCACAAGCTGTGCAGACAACGGAAGGTCCGCTTTTAATCATGGCCGGTGCTGGATCGGGTAAGACTCGTGTTTTAACTCATCGCATTGCTTATTTGATTGATGAAAAATTTGTCAACCCTTGGAATATTTTAGCTATTACCTTTACAAATAAAGCTGCACGCGAAATGAAGGAGCGTGCTTTTGCTCTCAATCCCGCAACTCAAGAGACTTTAATTGCGACCTTTCACAGTATGTGTGTGCGGATTTTGCGCCGTGAAGCGGATCACATTGGTTACAACCGTAACTTTACCATTGTTGATCCTGGTGAGCAGCGCACGCTCATGAAACGGATTATGAAACAGCTCAACCTTGATTCCAAGAAGTGGAATGAACGTGCTATATTGGGAACGATTTCTAATGCTAAAAACGATTTGCTTGATGAAGTAGCTTATGAAAATAGGGCAGGGGATATGTATACGCAAGTTGTTGCTAAATGCTATAAGGCTTATCAAAGTGAACTGCGTCAATCCGAAGCCATGGACTTTGATGATTTGATCATGCTGACGCTTCGTTTGTTTGACAAAAATCCTGATGTTCTGGCCTACTATCAGCAACGTTATCAGTACATTCATGTTGATGAATATCAAGATACCAATCACGCTCAATATCAGTTGGTTAAACTCTTAGCGTCGCGTTTTAAAAATATCTGTGTTGTCGGAGATGCGGATCAATCTATTTATGGTTGGCGTGGTGCTGACATGCAAAATATTCTTGACTTTGAAAAGGATTATCCTGATGCCAAGGTCGTTTTATTAGAAGAAAACTACCGTTCGACCAAGAAAATCTTACAGGCGGCTAATGATGTCATCAAGAACAACCGCAATCGTCGTGATAAGAAGCTCTGGACACAAAATGCTGATGGCGAGCAAATCGTTTACTATCGCGCAAATGACGAGCGAGATGAGGCTGTTTTTGTCGCCTCGACCATTGACAATATTGTCCGTGAAATGGGTAAAAAATTTAAAGATTTTGCTGTTCTCTATCGGACAAATGCACAATCGCGGACGATTGAAGAAGCTCTGCTCAAGTCTAATATTCCTTATACCATGGTTGGTGGTACCAAGTTCTACAGCCGTAAAGAAATTCGTGATGTCATCGCTTATTTGAACGTTATTGCTAACACAGCCGATAATATTTCCTTTGAACGTATTGTCAATGAGCCTAAGCGGGGTGTCGGACCTGGTACGTTGGAAAAAATTCGGACTTTTGCCAACCTGCAGAATATGAGTCTGTTGGAGGCTTCAGAAAATATCTTCTTGTCTTCTATTAAAGGGAAAGCGGTGCAAGCTGTTTATGACTTGGCACAAGTCATTTTAAAGCTGCGTGACAGCTTGGATAAGCTGACGGTTACAGAAACTGTGGAGACTCTGCTTGATAAATCTGGCTATCTGGAAGCTTTAGAAATCCAAGGAACCTTGGAAAGCCAAGCACGGATTGAAAATATCGAAGAATTTCTGTCAGTAACCAAAAATTTTGATGATAATACTGAAGATGTTCCTGAAAACGAGACTGGTATTGAGAAATTAAGCCGTTTTCTCAATGATTTGGCTTTGATTGCTGATACAGATGATGCAGAAAGTGAAGCGGCCGAAGTGACTTTGATGACTTTGCATGCTGCTAAGGGACTTGAATTTCCCGTTGTCTTTTTGATTGGCATGGAAGAGGGGGTTTTCCCCTTATCACGTGCGGCCGAAGAGCCTGATGAGCTAGAAGAAGAACGTCGTTTGGCTTATGTAGGCATTACACGCGCTGAGGAAATCCTTTTTGTAACAAACGCCAATACACGGACACTTTTTGGTAAAACCAGTTATAACCGCCCGACACGTTTTCTGCGTGAAATCTCAGAGGAGCTGCTATCCTATCAAGGTTTGGCACGGCCAGTACAATCTTCTTTTGCGGTCAAATACAGCAAAGCCGATGATGTGCAATTTGGTAAAGGTATGAGCCTGCAGCAAGCACTTCAAGTTCGTAAAGCACAAGCACAGCCGCACACAAAAGCTGAGCCATTTTCAGCGGTTCAGCAGAATCAGTCACCTAGTGCAGGCAAGGCCGTTATTGGTTGGCAAATTGGTGACATTGCTCATCATAAAAAATGGGGAGACGGTACTGTCTTGGAAGTTTCAGGTAGTGGAAAGACACAGGAATTGAAAATTAAGTTTCCAGATGTAGGACTTAAAAAATTGTTGGCTAGTGTCGCACCCATTGAGAAAAAATAGAAATAAAAAAAGGAGAGTCAATCTCCTTTTTTTGTCTATTAACCTACCGAACCTTCCATACTCATATTAATAAGCTGATTAAGCTCAACGGCATATTCCATGGGCAGTTCCTTGGTGATGGGGTTCATAAAGCCATTGACAATCATAGCTGTCGCCTCTTCTTCGGTAATACCGCGGCTCATCATGTAGTAAAGCTGGGCTTCGGAAACTTTTGAGACCTTCGCTTCGTGTTCCAAACTGACATTAGCGTTATGGATTTCGTTGAATGGGATGGTATCAGAGCTTGATAAATCGTCCATGAGAATGGTGTCGCATTCGATATGAGACTTAGAGCCGCCACTGTTTTCACCAAATTTGACCTGACCACGGTAGTCCGTTTTCCCGCCATCTTTGGCAACAGATTTGGAAATCAAGGTAGAAGAAGTATGAGGAGCATTGTGGAATACCTTGCAGCCAGCGTCTAAATCCTGTCCGTAGTTAGCAAAGGACATAGACAGAACAGTTGTTCGTGCATGAGGACCACGTAAAATCGAACAAGGATATTTCATATTAACCTTGCTGCCTAGATTGCCATCAATCCATTCCAAAGTGCCGTTTTCATCCACAAGACCGCGCTCGGTTACCAGATTATAGACATTATCGGACCAATTTTGCATGGTTGTGTAACGAAAATAAGCGTTTGATTTGACGAATATTTCGACGGTTGCCGCATGCAGACTGTTGGTCGAATAAGTCGGTGCTGTGCAGCCTTCAATATATTGGATAGAAGCACCTTCTTCCACAATAATCAAACTCCGTTCAAACTGCCCTGCATTTTCACCATTAATACGAAAATAAGTTTGGACAGGGATCTCACACTGAACGCCCTTGGGAACATAGATAAAAGTACCGCCGGACCAGACTGCTCCATTAAGAGCAGCGAATTTATGTTCGGCATTGGATATAAGAGTGCCAAAGTACTGTTTGACGATTTCGGGGTGTTCCTGCAGAGCTGTATCAGTATCCATGAAGATGATGCCTTGTTTTTCAAATTCGGTCTTCATATTATGGTAGACCACTTCGGATTCATACTGAGCGACCGCTCCTGATAAGAACTGACGCTCAGCTTTTGGGATTCCCAAACGCTCAAAAGTCTTTTTAATGTCATCAGGAACATCGTCCCAGTTTCGTGCATTTTCTCCTGAATAACGCTGATAATAAATAACATCATCAAAATTAATATCTGTCAAGTCCGGTCCCCAATCTGGCAGGGGGAGCTTATGGAATAATTCTAAGGATTTTAAACGGTAATCTAACATCCACTGAGGTTCATTTTTTACTTCGGAAATATTGCGGACAATTTCTTCTGTCAGTCCTTTTCCTGTTGTAAATAAAGGTTTAACATCGTCATGAAAACCAAATTGATAATCTCTATTTTTCATGCCTAACCTCCCAATCAAAATTGTAAGCGTTATCTTTACAAAGACTATTATACGCTTATTTATAAAATATAGCCCTTATAAAGCTTATCTTTTATAAATTGCTTTCTGATTATTTTTCATTGGTAAGCCTTTTCAAAAAAAGGTATAATAGAAATACTTTTAATGGAAGAAGGACTATTTATGACAAGAGACTTATCTTTTGAAACCTTACAGCTTCATGCAGGTCAGCATCCTGACAAGGAAACGAAATCACGTGCTGTGCCAATTTATCAAACAACTTCATATGTTTTTGATGATGCTAAGGAAGGCGAAGATCTTTTTGCGCTTCGAAAATCGGGGAATATTTACACACGCATCACCAATCCAACACAGGCTATTTTGGAAGAGCGCGTTGCAGCATTGGAAAAGGGAGTCGGAGCCTTGGCGACAGCTTCTGGTATGGCGGCTATTACTTACACCGTTTTGGCTCTTGCTCATGCAGGAGATCATGTAGTAGCAGCGACAACTCTGTACGGGGGCACTTTCAATCTTTTGCAGCAAACCCTGCCGCGTTACGGTGTTGAAACAAGCTTTGTCAATGTGGATAATTTAGCAGAAGTAACAGCAGCCATTAAAGATAATACTAAATTGGTTTTAATTGAAACGCTGGGAAATCCTTTGATTAATATTCCAGACATTGAAGCGATAGCTGATATTGCCCACCAACATAAGATTCCGCTGGTTATTGACAATACTTTTGCGACACCTTATCTAATCAATGTTTTTTCGCACGGGGCTGATATTTCTGTGCATTCTGCCACCAAATTTATCGGAGGTCATGGAACGACCATTGGCGGTTTGATTGTGGATTCTGGGAAATTTGATTGGGAAGCTTCTGGGAAATTCCCTCAATTTGTAGATGAGGATCCTTCTTACCACAATCTCTCCTACACACGAGACGTTGGAGCGGCAGCTTTTATCACCGCCGTTCGGACACAGCTCTTGCGTGATACCGGTGCAGCGATTTCACCATTCAATGCTTTCTTACTGCTGCAGGGATTGGAAACATTGTCCTTGCGGGTGGATCGTCATTTAGAAAATACAGCCAAGATTGTGGACTTTTTAGTTAAACATCCTAAGGTTGAAAGGGTCAACTACCCGAGTCTCCCGTCGAGTCCTTACTATGAACTCGCTCAAAAATACTTGCCCAAAGGTGCGGGTTCTATTTTCACTTTTCATGTTAAAGGCGGAGCGGATGAAGCACGCCGCTTGATTGACCATTTGGAAATTTTTTCAAATTTAGCCAATGTGGCTGATGCTAAATCACTGGTGGTGCATCCCTCTTCTACCACCCATCAGCAGATGTCAGAAGAAGATCAGGCAGCCTGCGGCATTACACCGAATCAAATCCGGCTATCAATCGGGCTGGAAAATTCAGATGATTTGATTGAAGATCTCCGTATTGCTTTGGAGAAGATTTAAACATATGAGTTTATTTAAATAAACCGTCTTGTCCCCATAAAGATTTTTTATATCCAGCTATCATTATCTTATATGCCTGAATACCTTGATAAATAAGGTATTTGCGACTATACTAAAAACAAGCTTTTAGGGCTTGTTTTTTCTTATACATTTTAGTTGATACTATCAAAGAGAAAGGATGATTTATCTATGACGACTTTACAAGAAGCTTATTTGACCTTTAAAAATGCGCGATTGGTTGATTTGACCCACCAAATCACAGAAAGCAGCCCTCATTTTCCAGCCTTGCCTGCTCTTGAAAAAAAGGATGTCTTTACTCTTAAAGATGGTTTTCATGTGCAGCAGTTTACGGTAGTTGGACAGTATGGTACCCATATTGATGCGCCCATTCATTTTGTTGCAGGAGGAAAGTGGCTGGATGAACTGCCATTGGAAGATTTATTTTTGCCTTTGTATGTTATTGATAAATCGGCAGCTGTGGCTGAAAATCCTAATTATCAACTGACCAAAGAAGATATTCTAGCGTTTGAGCAAAAGCATGGCCAGATCGAAAAAGACAGCTTTGTAGCTTTTCGTTCGGATTGGTCAAAACGCTGGCCAAATCAAGATGCCATTCGCAATTTAGATGAAAACGGCAATCAGCAGACTCCAGGCTGGAGCCATGAAGCTTTGGAATTTCTCATTCATCAGCGCAGCGTCAAGGCTGTTGGTCATGAAACGCTTGATACAGACAGCGGTCAGGAGGCAGCAGCAAACGGCGGAGCTCTTCGTCAAGAATATTATTTGTTGGAACAAGGAATTTATCAGCTGGAAGTTTTAGCGCATTTGGATCAGGTGCCAGCTACAGGCAGTTTTATTACAATTGCCTATCCTCACTGGGAAAAGGCAACAGGTTCTCCAGTCAGAGCAATAGCTTATGTGACTGAGAACTAGAAAGCAGGAAAAATGAAAAAAATTGGACTCATTGGAGGTACAGGACCCGAATCCACCTTGATTTATTATAAAGAAATTACCCAACAAGTTTTTCAAAAGACAGGACATTTCCCTAATTTATCTATCGAATCCCTTAGTGTTTTTGAAGTTTTGGATTATTGCCAGCACAAGGAATACGGTAATCTGACCAATTATCTGCTGCGCGGTGTATATGCCCTCAAAGCAGCTGGTGCAGAAGTGGCCGCTTTGACAGCAGTAACACCTCATGTGGTTTATGAAAAATTGATAAAACTCTCTCCCTTGCCTTTGATTAGTATTTTAGACAGTACTCGTCAGGCTGTTGAAAAGGCAGGTTATCGTAAGGTTCTGTTATTAGGCACTCAAATCACCATGCAACAAGGCTTCTTTCAGAAAGCTTTTAATGGTTCTGAGGTAGAAATTGTGACCCCTAAACGAAAAGATGCCATCTATATTGCAGAAAAGATTTCCAGTGAATTGGAACACGGCATCATTACTAAGGAGACTCAGGCCGCTTTTGCCCGCATTGTTGAAGAAGCAGCATTAGAGGGTACTGATGCAGTTGTTTTAGCTTGTACAGAGCTGCCTCTGGCATTTTCAGGGCTAGAACTGCCTGTTGAAATCATAGATGTTATTCCGCATCATATTGCTGCTTTGGTAGATAGTCTTAGTGTTAAAATGTAAGCTCCTAACTGCAAGATAAGCGGTATTTTGGGTTCTATTTTGCTATAATAGACCTATGAAATTTGTATTTGATTTAGATGGAACCTTATGTTTTGATCGGATGACCATTGACAAGGAGATTGAGAAAGTGCTGATTAGCGCCCAAAACTATGGGCACGATGTTATTTTTGCTTCGGCTCGTTCTTATCGTGATTGCATTGATGTGCTGGGTCCTGTCTTGTCGCAAAACTTGGTCATTGGACTTAATGGTGGGTTGATTTATGAAGAAAGTAAGCTTGTTTTTCATAGTCATTTGGAAACACAAGCTTATCAATCTGCTCTTGACTGGTGCCATTATTATCGATTGCCATATTTTGTGGATGACGATTTTAATTATGCTTATTTCAAGGGTGAAAAAATACCTTTTATTGCTAGCGTTGATCCTTTAAAGTTGGCTAAACATTTGGCAATAGCAGAGCTGGAAAATCCGATTAAAATGGTTATTTTCATGGGAGACCATGAGGAGGTTGTAGAGCCCTTCTGTCAAGAATTGCAGAAGATAGGCAGCATTGATGTGGATTACCACGAACATGAAAAATGCCTCTATCTCAATCCTTATGCAACCAATAAGGCAACGACTATTGTTGATAGAATTGGAAGGAATTTTGTCGCATTTGGTAATGATAAAAATGATATTGCTATGTTTAAAGCGGCTAGCTACGCAGTGCAAGTCGGTCAGTTCGCCTCTTTAGGGCCTTATGCGGATGAGCGCGTGTCAGCTGATAGCTCCGCTATTGTTCCCAAAATTGAAGCGCTTTTTGAAGTTTATCGTCATGACTAAATTTGAAACCATCTATCGTCTTTTTGAAGAGAATGCTGACGCTGATAAAGCTCATCAAATGGCAGCTTATATGAAAAATCATTTTTTATTCTTTGGTATTCCAACACCAAAGCGTCGCGCTGCAACACAAGCCTTCTTGAAAGAGGAGAGAAAGTGTGGGGAAATTGATTGGGATTTGCTAGATCAATGCTGGCAAGATGACCACCGTGAATGTCACTATTTTGTCGGAGATTATTTACGTGCCCTGAAAAAATACCTCACTTTTGAAGATATTTCTAAACTTGAAAATTATGCTAGAAGCCAGCAGTGGTGGGATTCTATTGATTTCTTAAATCAAATTATCGGCAACATTGGTTTAACGGATTGTCGGGTTGACGAGGTCATGAGAAATTGGGCTAGAGATGAAGATTTTTGGATAAGACGCCTCGCTATTGAACATCAGCTTAGTCGAAAGGATAAGACAAATCCAGATTTGCTTGAAGACATTCTCGTGGCAAACTTTGGAAGTCAGGAATTCTTTATCAATAAGGCTATAGGCTGGGCTTTGAGAGACTATTCCAAGTCTAATCCTGACTGGGTGCGTAATTTTATCCAAAAATATGAGGCGCACATGGCTCCGCTATCCATTCGCGAAGGAAGCAAATACGTGTCATTTTGAGGCAAATCATTAGAGAAATTCTTTGAAATTGGCTACAATGAAAGTAACTAAAGTGAGGAGGATTTGAAATGACAACTTTTATCGGAAAACCAGTTACGCTTTTGGGCAGTCAGTTACAGGTGGGTGATACTGCTAGTGATTTTAAGCTGATGGCAACGGATTTGACACAGAAAAGTCTGGGTGATTTTGCTGGTAAAAAGAAAGTCATCTCAGTTGTACCATCTATTGATACCGGTATCTGCTCAACTCAGACGCGTACTTTCAATAAGGAACTATCTGATTTAGAAAATACAGTAGTTATTACAGTATCTGTTGATTTGCCATTTGCGCAGGCACGCTGGTGCGGAGCACAAGGATTGGAAAATGCTGTTATGCTGTCGGATTTCTACGATAATTCTTTCGGAAAGGCTTATGGTGTTCTTATGGAAGAATGGCATTTTCTGGCGCGTGCGGTTCTCGTTTTGGACGAAAATAACATTGTTACCTATACAGAATACTTGGAAAATATCAATACAGAACCAAATTATCAAGTAGCTATTGAAGCCGTAAAAGCCTTAAGTTAATCACTTCTTATCTAAAAACAGTGTCGGAAAATATTTTCCGGCACTGTTTTTTTAGAGGTCAATTTCGTCTTCCAACTGGTCAAGGCTCAATGCTCTAAAGATAATATCTGTAATTTCCTGAGCGTTTTCCTTGGCACCATTTTTCAGCCAAAAAGAAACCAAACTTTCTACGCTGGCCAGATAAACTTCAATAGCATATTGAAACGGAACACGGTAATGGTTTGTTATGATTTCTTCAATATTGGGAATAGCGCTGAGATGAGTGTAAACAAAAGTTTTGATCGTTTCTCCGAAATTCACATAAGAGGTTTTTGAGATGGCGACGATAAAGTCCAAATCACTCTCAATGTAATTAAAGATGGCAAGAATAATACCGCGGGTATTGTCTTGATCGTCAGAACGTTCAAAAATAGCAGATAGATTGCTCAAGGTTTCCTGCTTGAGCTGATCCAGCATATCATATTTATCTGTATAATGAAGATAAAATGTCCCTCGGTTAAGACCTGCTGTTTTACTTAAATCAGAAATGGTAATGTCTTCAAAACGTTTCTCGTTCAGCAGACGGGTTAGAGCCTCTTTGAGGTAATTTTTACTCTCAGTATGTCGTTTTTGTGCCATAAAACTCCTTAATTCAACATATTGTTCATTTTTGTTCTTGTTAAATCAACAAACTGATTATATAATATTCCCTGTCATAAATCAACAATATGTCTAAATAAGGAGAATATTTTATGTCTTATATTGAAGTGAAACATTCCTCAAAACGCTATCATATGGGTGATACAGTGATTGCTGCTAACCAAGATGTCAATTTTGAGATTGAAAAAGGAGAGCTGGTTATCATTCTAGGCTCTTCAGGTGCTGGTAAATCTACCTTGCTTAATATCTTGGGAGGGATGGATACCAACGATGAGGGACAAATTATTATTGACGGAACGGATATTGCACAGTTCAATTCTCATCAACGAACGAATTACCGCCGTGATGATGTAGGCTTTGTTTTTCAATTTTATAATTTGGTGGCCAATCTGACGGCTAAGGAAAATGTGGAACTGGCTTCAGAAATAGTTAAAGATGCGATGGATCCGGTAGATATTCTTAAAGAAGTTGGGCTGGAAAACCGTATCAATAATTTTCCAGCGCAGCTGTCTGGCGGTGAACAGCAGCGTGTTTCTATCGCGCGTGCAGTGGCTAAGAAACCCAAGATTCTGCTCTGCGATGAACCAACAGGAGCATTGGACTATCAGACGGGTAAACAGGTTCTTCAAATTTTACAGGATATGTCACGCAGTCAAGGGGCGACAGTTATCATTGTGACTCACAACTCTGCCTTGGCTCCGATTGCAGACCGTGTTATTCACATGCGTGATGCGACAGTCAAATCCATCAAAGTAAATGACAATCCGCAAGATATTGCGACTTTAGAATACTAGGAGGCGGCACATGTCTAAGAAAATTTATTGGAAAGATGTGCGAAAAGCTATCACAGGATCAATGGGACGCTTTATTTCTATCACACTTTTGATGCTGTTAGGCTCCTTTGCCTTGGTAGGTCTCAAATCAACAACGCCCGATATGCAAGCAACGGCCAGTGCTTATTTTGACAAGTATAATACCATGAATCTAACAGTCATGGCAGACTATGGTTTAAGTAAAGAGGATCAAAAAGAGCTGTCGTCTATCAAGGACGCTACTGTCGAGTATGGCTATTTAAGTGATGTAACCGTTAAAAACAGCTCTGACGCTATACGTATCTTCTCTTATGATAATTCCTATCATATTTCCAAATATGAACTGGTATCAGGACGCTTTCCCAAAAAAGACAATGAGATTGCTCTGTCTAACACCTATGGCAAGCATTATAAAATAGGCGACAGCATTAGCTTTGAGACTGGTAGCGATTCAAGCTTAAAAAATAAGACTTATACGATTACAGGATTTATTAATTCTTCGGAAATTCTCTCCAAAACCAGTCTAGGCAGTTCGACAGCAGGAGATGGCAGTTTGGCTGCTTATGCAGTAGTTACACCTGAAGCTTTTGACAGTGATGTTTATGGTATTGCTCGCATCACCTACAATAACCTTGAAGGACTTAATCCTTTCAAAGAAAGTTATAAGAAAAAATTAGCAGAGCATCAAAAAAAGCTAAATGACATGCTCTCTGATAATGGATCTGTTCGTTTAGCCAGTTTAAAAGCTGACGCTCAGGAAGAAATTGATGAGGCTCAGGCTAAGGTTGACAGTGCTAAAGCGCAATTAACAACAGCAGCCAATCAATACGCTGTGGCCAGCAGCCGCATGACCGAAGCCCAAAAGCAAGCTTATCAGACACAAAAAGCAGCAAGCGAAAGCCAGATTGCAGAAGCCGAACGAAAAATCTCCTCTGCTCAAGACGATATGAATAATCTGACTGAACCAGATTATACAAGTTATACGCGTTCGACTATTCCAGGCGGCGAGGGTTACACGACCTTTTCATCAAGTTCGCAAAGTATCTCAGTCGTGGCCAATATTTTTCCGCTTGTCCTTTACTTAGTTGCTGCTATGGTAACCTTTACTACAATGACTCGGTTTGTAGATGAAGAACGGCAGAATTCTGGTATTCTTAAAGCGCTTGGTTATTCAAATCGCGATATTATTCGTAAGTTTGTCATTTACGGACTTGCTGCTGGTCTCTTGGGAACCATTTTAGGCGTTTTTGCGGGAACTTATTACCTTCCTTATAGTATCGGCAATATTAGTATGAGCAGTTTAACGCTGAATAACCTCAAACTCTCACCATTTGCGCAGTATATTTGTCTTGCCTTTGTTTTAGCTTTAATATCAAGTGTTTTACCAGCCTTTTGGATCGCTTATCGTGAGTTAGCCGAAAAACCAGCTCATCTCTTACTCCCTAAACCACCCGTATCGGGCTCTAAAATCTTCCTAGAACGCCTAACCTTTCTATGGAAACGGCTGAGCTTCACGCATAAGGTGACGGTGAGAAATATCTTCCGTTACAAACAGCGTATGTTGATGACCATCTTTGGGGTGGCAGGTTCGGTTGCCCTCTTATTTGCCGGACTAGGTATTCAATCTTCCATTTCAGGAGTGGTCGAAAGCCAGTTTGGCAACAGCTTAACCTACGATATGATTGTTGCTGAAAATAGCAAAGCTTCATCTGATGAAAAAGATACTGTTGAAAAAGCTATTGCTTCTGACAAATTTAGTAAATCACTAAACCTGTATTACGAATCAACCCAACAGTCAATTAAAGGAGTCACAGAGGATCAAACTGTAACTGCTCTGGTAACCCCCAAAAAGGATTTCTCTGGTTTAGTTAATTTAAGTGCAGTAAACGGAGATAAACTTAGTCTTTCCAATGACGGTGTGATTATTTCTGAAAAATTAGCAGAGCTTTACGGCGTTAAAGTGGGTGATAAATTCACTTATACAGATAACAATGGACGTAAAGTATCTTTGAAAGTTTCAGGAATCGCAGAGCTTTACACGGGGCATTTTATCTTCATGACCCAAAGCTATTATGAAAAAGTGTATCATGAAAATACGACTCCAAATGCTTATTTGTTGAAAGCAAAAGATGAATCAGACAGCAATGTTGAAAAACTTGCTACGGATCTGCTCGCTTTAGGTGGTGTGACAGGAGTCTCACAGAATATTGCGATGACCAAAACTTTAGAAAAGGTTGTTCATTCCTTGAGCGGAGTCATGATGATTTTGATTGTCGTATCTATCCTTATGGCTATCGTTATTCTTTATAATTTAACCACTATCAATGTTGCAGAGCGTATTCGGGAGCTGTCAACGATAAAAGTTCTTGGTTTTCATAATAAAGAAGTAACTATGTACATCTATCGCGAAACCATTACCTTGTCTATTGTTGGTATTTTGACCGGAATAGCGGGTGGATTTGCCTTGCACCGCTTCTTAATCAGTCAAATGGGCGGGGATAATATTATCTTTGAAAAATCTGTGGACTGGTATGTTTATGCCATTCCTGTATTAACAATTATCATTATTTTGACGAGCCTTGGCTGGTTAGTAAACCATACACTCAAAAGAGTGAACATGCTGGAAGCTCTTAAATCGGTTGATTAATATTTTAAAGACCTCAAGATGATTTTAGATCACTTGAGGATTCTTTATCTAGTCATACCAACAGCGTATAGGAACAAAACAATGACTGAAACAGCACCGCTAATTTTTATCGGAATATAGCAGAGCTGATAATGGGAAAAACTCTATCGAATTGATGAAAAAAGGAAAAAGTATATGAATACTATCGTGAAGATTTCTTCTTTATTTTTCTGAATTAAAATAGTATTTTCACTTGAAAAAAAGTGAGATTCGAACTATAATAGTATACAAATACTTAGATTTTATACTGAAATATAAAGGAGTGACTATGATCGAAAAAAGAAGACCGCAAATTCTTATAGATTACGAAGCTAGTCATAAAAATCTTGTTCGTTTAGGAGAAGCTACGGAACAGTTTAAAGGCAAAGCTATTTCTGGAAAAGCTGAGCCGGGTGATTTTGCTGTCATCAATTTATCTGATATGACCGAACTAGGGATTGCTTATAATCAGCTGAAAACCTTTCAGGGAGAACGCCGTAAACTGCTTAAGTTCATTTTAGAAGATGGAGATGTCCTCATTGCTTCTAAAGGAACCGTTCAAAAAGTAGCTGTTTTTGAAGCACAAGAAGGACGAGAAGTCGTTGCTTCGTCTAACATTACGATTCTTCGTCCTAAGGAAAAGCTGCGCGGCTACTATATTAAGTTTTTCTTGGAAACAGAAATCGGGAAAGCATATTTGGATTATGCGGACAAGGGCAAAGCTGTGCTAAATTTGTCAACAAAGGATCTTTTAGATATTCAGGTGCCTGTTATCCCTTTGGTTAAACAGGACTATCAAATTGCAGCCTACTTACGTGGCCGTGCCGATTATCAACGTAAACTCATTCGTGCCGAGCAGGAGTGGAAAAATATCCAAGAAACGGTTGTAGATGCACTATTAGATATCTAATTTAATTGCTAGAGGCACTGCTATGGCGGTGCCTTTTGGTATAATGAATTTACTAGAACTTAGGAGATAAAACTATGAACGAAATCAAATGTCCGCACTGTGGAACGGTTTTTACCATTAATGAAACGGAATACAGTCAGCTTTTGGCTCAAGTGCGAGGGGCAGAGTTTGAAAAAGAGATTCATGAGCGTTTAGAACGAGAAACGGCGCTTTTGGAAGAAAAAGCTAAAAATGATCTGCAGTCACAGGTGACCCAAAAGGAACAGGAAATTACAGAATTATCAACGCAGCTAGAACAACTAAAGCAAAGCTTAGAGCTAGAAAGTCAGCGTGCTTTATCCCAAAAAGACCAAGAAATTACAGCTCTAAAAGCAGAGATAGATAACTTGCAATCCCTTAAGGATTTTGAGGCTAAAGAAGCCTTGACTAACAAGGAACAGGAATTAAAAGATCTAACTATCCAGTTAGAACAGGAAAAACAAAAAGCTCTGACACTCAAAGATAAGGAATTGGCAGAAAAGAATGAAGAAGTTGCTAAACTTAGCACACAGCTGGAGGTATCTTCAGAGCAAACTCAGCTAAAAATTAAGGATGCCCTAGCTGAAAAAGACCAAGAGTTGCTGGAACTCAAGGCGCAATTAGATAAGTTATCTGACAAGAGTGCGCTGGAGCTTGCTAATGCCTTATCTGAAAAGGATAAGGAAGTGCAGAACTTGCAGGCACAGCTTGATAAGAATAATCTAGAGCACGCTAATACCTTACAGAAATCTCTAGCCGATGTTGAAAAAGAACGCGATGAAGCCAAAAATCAATTAGCGCTGCAAGAGAAAGAAGCAGAATTGCAATTATCTTCGGTGCGTAGCGATTACGAAGTGCAACTTAAGGCTGCTAATGAGCAAGTTGAGTTTTATAAAAATTTCAAAGCGCAGCAATCCACCAAGGCTATCGGTGAGAGTTTGGAAGTTTATGCAGAAAGCGAGTTCAACAAAGTTCGTTCATATGCCTTTCCTAACGCTTATTTTGGCAAGGATAATGAGGTGTCATCTGCTTCTGGTTCCAAGGGAGACTTTATTTTTCGTGAAGCTGATGAGAATGGAGTTGAGATTCTTTCCATCATGTTTGAGATGAAAAATGAAGCAGACACGACCAAAACCAAGCATAAAAACAGTGATTTTTACAAGGAACTTGATAAGGATCGCCGTGAGAAAAAGTGTGAGTATGCCGTTCTGGTAACCATGCTGGAGGCTGATAATGACTACTTTAACACAGGTATTGTTGATGTCAGCCATGAATACGAGAAGATGTATGTGGTGCGACCGCAGTTCTTTATTCAGCTGATTGGACTTTTACGCAATGCGGCGCTGAATTCTCTCAAGTACAAGCAGGAGTTGGCTTTGGTACGTGAGCAGAACATTGATATCACGCATTTTGAAGATGATTTGGAAACCTTCAAAAATGCTTTTGCCAAGAACTATAATTCAGCCAGTAAAAATTTCCAAAAAGCCATTGATGAGATTGATAAGGCCATTAAACGCATGGAAGCTGTCAAGGCAGCCTTAACAACTTCGGAAAATCAATTGCGCTTGGCTAACAATAAACTAGACGATGTCTCTGTCAAAAAACTAACCCGTAAAAACCCAACCATGAAGGCTAAGTTTGAGGATTTAAAAGGGTGATTTAAAATGGATTTGACAACTGAATGGTTACAATCAACTAAATTTGCTGAAATTGATCGGATTGTATCAAAATTACCACAAGAGGGGAAAGAAACATTCCATCAAGAATGGCAGCTTGTTTATCCAGAAGTGCGTAAGAAGATTTGGAATGGACGTATAAAATTACTGCTGGGAGTTATTGTAGCTTATCCCGTATTGCTTTTCTTGCTGAATGTTCTTAGAACCTATATTCACAAAATTCATCTGAATGATATAGGTAGAAAAAAGCGACCGAAAGGTCGCTAAGACGACAGTGCCGCCGTGGTGATGAGATTGTTGCCTGTTTCGGGCAACAATCGTGGGGATTTTCGAGATCTTAGGCTCGAAAATTAGGCATGGAACGACGTAGTCGGTCGCTGCCGTCCCCACCACTTAAGGCAGACTGTCACAAAAATTCTTATGAGTACAAGTTCTTAATATTTTGTCCATATCTGTCAAAGATTTACCTTATGCTGGGGCAGGTTTGTTAATTCTTTTATGGGCTGCTCTCATGGCAAATAGAGAAGACGAGATTGACCTAATCATCAAGAAGAAACGCCAGCTGGCGGTGACCATTTATCAGCATTATTTTGAAAGGAAGTTGGACAAATGAAAGATAAGATTACAATTCGGGATTTTAAAGAGACTGACACGGAGGCCTTGCTTCCTCTTTATGAGCAGCTGGGCTATCCGACAAGGGCTGACGAGCTGCGGAATCGTCTGGCCGGTCTGTTGTCTCACGAAGACTACCATCTGCTGGCAGCAGAGTGCGGCGGTCAGCTTGTCGCCTTTATTGGCTATGCCAGAATGTATTTTTTTGAGTATGACGGGTCTTATTATCGGATTCTGGCCTTGGCGGTATCAGAGGATTATCGGCGTCAGGGAATTGCCAGCCGCCTGCTGGATGCGGTCAAAGCAAAGGCTTTATCTGAAAGCGCAAAGGCTTTGGCCTTAAACAGCGGAATAGTTTCGCAGCGAAAAGGAGCCCACGCTTTTTATGAGACCTATGGCTTTGAAAAAGCAAGTTACGGCTACAAGCTGGAGCTAGAGGAGAAGCAGGAAGCGATTTAGCTGGTGATTAGCGGCACTTTGCCTGTCAGCACATAGGAGCAGAAAGATGACAAAGAACAAAAGAAAAACGAGATCGCCAGAACCTCAAAAAGCCTTCTTGAGTCCGGAAATGCGGTCGCTCTTGGAGGAGGCTTATCAGCTGTTTTCCTATAATTTAAAAGGGCAGCTATCCCTTTGTACCTGTCCGGTCTGTATTACAGAGGAAAATGTGCGGCGGCTGATTTCCACGCCTGTCAGAGAAATCAGCAGAGAGTTGATATTTGAATACCTTGAGGCAGTCAATAATGACGAAGAAGGTTATCAAATCAAGCATTTTCTTCCGAGGATTTTGGAATTGTGTGCCGGATACGAGTATATCAGGGTGGACGACTCACTCAATCTGGAGAGGTGTCATTTTGAAAAGGATATCTGGCGGGCAGAGGAGCTAGATTTTATGAAGCGGTTTTCTGTCCGCTTTATGATTGATGCCATCAATGCAGACTCTGAAATCAAGGATATTGACAGCCCTGCTGTTTACTTGGTTATGTTTGATTTGGCTGGTCTGGAGACCAAACAGCTGCTGGATTTGGATTTATGGCTGGAAAAATCTGACAAGGTGAAGGCTATGTGGAGTTTAGAAGATTTGTTCTGCTATTTCACCAAAGACTATGCCCAGTTTCATTATTCTTTCTCGGTAAATCCTGCTTTCAATCGGCAGATGACAGCTTGGCTAAGCAGCAGGGAATTGGCTCAGGCATTTTTGCCTGTTATAGAAGAGTATCTGCTGACAGAAGAGAATCTGGATGCTGAAGAAGAGCAGCGGCTGGAGCAGCTTTATCGGGTTTTTGAGGCCAGACTGAACGCACATTAAAATCCCAAGCTGCATTCGACAGGCGGTGCTTTCTGCGGTATAATAGGAAACATGAAACGAGGTATGTTATGAACAACACGATAGATTTATCAAAACCTGTTGCCGAGACCATTCAGGAACATCCGGAGGTCAAGGATATTCTGGTCGAGCTTGGCTTTAAGCCTTTGGCTAACCCTGCCATGCTCAATACTGTCGGCAAGGTGACTTCTCTAAAAACCGGCTCCAAAATGACCGGCATTCCGCTGAAGACAATCAGACAGACTCTGGAATTTAACGGCTATGAAGTCATAGGAGATGATGAGTGATGGCAGATGAGCGCGTTCAGATTTTAAAGGAAATTCTGCTTGAGCTGCACCACGGTGCCAGTGCAGAGTCGGTTCAGGAGCGTTTTAACCAGCATTTTCAAGGGGTTTCTGCCATTGAAATTTCCATGATGGAACATGAGCTCATGAATTCGGATACTGGCATTACTTTTGAAGATGTCATGGGACTTTGTAATGTCCATGCCAATCTCTTCAAGGGAGCTATTGCCGACGTTGATGTGCCGGATACAGAGCAGGAAGGGCATCCTGTCAAGGTGTTCAAAGATGAAAATTTAGCTTTGCGCGCAGCACTTATGCGCATTCGTCGGATTATTGATAACTATGCCAAGCCGGAAAACGAAGAATTCCGTCAGGAGATCCTCAAAGGACTCAGGCATCAATTTGATTTGCTGGGGCAGTTTCACAATCACTACACCCGTAAGGAAAAGCTTTTCTTTCCTGTCATGGAGCGTTATGGGCATGACTCGCCGCCCAAGGTTATGTGGGGCGTTGATGACGAAATTCGTGATTTGTTCAAGGAAGCTAAGTCAGCTTTGGAAAAACTGCCTGATGTGATGATTTCTGAGCTGTCTGAAAAATTTGAAATCTTTGCCAAAGAGTTTGAAGAGATGATTTTCAAGGAAGAGGCCATTCTCCTCATGATTCTCCTTGAGACTTTCACGCAGGACGATTGGCTGCAGATTGCCAGCGAAAGCGATGCTTATGGCTATGCTATCCTTAAACCGACTGAAAAGTGGGTTCCTGAACGTCAGTCTTTTGAAAATGAGGCTGGCGCAGAAGCTTCAGACGAACAGCTGGCTGACGCTCTAAAGGAAGTACCTTCCGAAAACCAAGCAGGCAACCAACGCATTATTGACACGCCTGAAGGTCAGTTCACCATTACCTTTACACCTAAGGAAAAGACAGAAGAAGCAGTTGACCGCAACAGCCCTCAGCCCTTTGGCAATGGCTATTTGTCAGTTGAAGAGGCCAACCTTATTCTCAATAACTTGCCTTTGGAGATTACTTTTGTCAATAAGGACGATATTTTCCAATATTACAACGATAGTGTACCAGCTAAGGAAATGGTCTTTAAACGTACACCAAGCCAGATTGGGCGTCATGTGGAGCTCTGCCATCCGCCCAAGGTTTTAGATAAAGTCAAAAAAGTCTTCCAGCTGCTGCGTTCGGGGCAACGCGACAAAGTGGAGATGTGGTTCCAATCGGAACGCTTAGGCAAATTTGTCTATGTTACCTATGCTGCTGTACGTGATGACAATGGTGACTTTCAAGGTGTTCTCGAATACGTGCAAGACATCAAACCATTTTTAGAACTGGATAGCGACATGAACCGCGAGATATAAATTCATAGGACATCAAAGAGCTGAGATGTATTCTTAGCTTTTTTATGTTATGATGGAGTGAATAGCTATTGAGGAGGAAAATGATATGATTTGGTCACTGATTTGCGGCGCTCTAATTGGAATGATTGCTGGCGCTATTACAAAAAAGAAACTGGGCTGTATTTGGAATATCATTGCTGGTCTTCTAGGAGCCTCTGTTGGTCAAGCTCTCTTTGGTTATTGGGGGCCGACACTGGCTGGTATGTCAGTAATTCCTGCCATACTTGGTGCCGTTATTGTTGTAGCAGTGGCATCCTACTTTTTAGATAAATAATAAAGCCGGTCTTTTTCTGGCAAAATAAAGGATATGTTATAATAAATTTTATGATTAATGGTATTATTAATTTAAAAAAAGAAGCAGGCATGACTTCGCATGATGCAGTTTTTAAGCTCCGCCGAATTCTCCATGAAAAAAAGATTGGGCATGGCGGAACACTTGATCCAGATGTGACAGGCGTTTTGCCCATTGCCGTTGGCAAGGCAACCCGTGTCATCGAATACATGACAGAAGCCGGCAAAGTTTATGAAGGAGAAATCACCATTGGTTTTTCAACAACAACCGAGGATGCAAGTGGTGATGTAGTAGAGGTAACCCCTGTTGACAGCAGTTTGACAGCCGAACAAATCGATCAAGCCATGTCAGAATTTGTGGGAGATATAACTCAAGTCCCTCCAATGTATTCGGCCGTTAAGGTCAGAGGACGTAAACTTTACGAATATGCTCGCGCTGGTGAAGAGGTCAAGCGCCCTAAACGGCAGGTGACGATTTCAGAATTTGTCCGCACCTCACCAATTAGATATGAAAATAGCAGAGCTGTTTTCACTTTTAAAGTGGCCTGCAGTAAAGGAACTTACGTTCGTACTCTATCGGTTGATCTTGGTGGCAAATTGGGCTATGCGAGCCATATGTCTGCTCTGTGCCGCACTGCTTCATCTGGACTTGAGCTTAGTTCTTCTTTGTCACTCAATCAAATTGCAGAAAAAGCAGCTAGGGGAGATTGGGACTTCTTGCTTCCTGTAGAGTACGGTCTTTCTGGTCTACCTAAAATTCAAGTCTCTGAGGAAATTGCTCAGGATATTTCTTTTGGCCGCTTTGTTGAATTGGACAGTTCAGAAGCACTTATAACGGCTTTTTTGAATGACAAGGTATTGGCCGTAATGGAGAAGCGCGAGCATTTATATAAACCTAGAAAAGTATTGATTTAGTATGCAAATAATTCACATTGACAAGGCTGATGATATTCAGCAGGAAAAGCCCTCGGTTTTAGTATTGGGTTATTTTGACGGCCTTCATTTGGGACATAAGGCTCTTTTTGACAAAGCAAAAGAAATTGCAGAGAAAGAAAATTTAGAAATAATCGTTTTGACCTTTCATGAGTCACCAAAACTGATATTTGCTCGTTTCTCACCAGAACTTTTGCTGCATCTTACCTCTCCTGAAAAACGCTATAGCAAGTTTGAATCTTGCGGTGTAGACAAAATCTATCTGACCGATTTTACATCAAAGTTTTCTCAAATCAGTTCTGACGATTTTATCAAAAATTATATTGAGCGCCTATTGGCTAAGCACGTAGTTGTTGGTTTTGATTATCAATTTGGCCATAATCGGACAGATAGTGACTATTTGACCCGTAATTTTTCGGGTCAAGTCCACACAGTAAAAGAAGTGCAAATGGATGGTCAAAAGATTTCATCAACCCGTATCCGAAAATTGATAACTAAGGGAGAAATTGCGGCAGCAAATCGTCTTTTGGGAGATACATTTTCAACTCGCGGAATTGTTGTTCACGGAGACGCCCGCGGACGTACTATTGGCTTTCCAACTGCAAATTTAGCTCCGATTGACCGGACGTATCTGCCTCCTGATGGTGTTTATGTGACAGATGTCAAAGTAGATGATCGCTGCTATCGTTCCATGACCAGCATTGGTAAAAATGTCACTTTCGGAGGGAAAGAGCTGCGCTTGGAAGTTAATATTTTTGATTTCGACAGTGATATTTATGGACAAAAAATTGAAATTTTTTGGTTAAATAAAATCCGTGATATGGTTAAATTTAATGGTATTGACGACCTCGTTAAGCAACTAAAAAGTGACCAACTGGCAGCAGAAAATTTTAAGAAATCATAGTCAAGCTATCCTAAATATTGTATAATGGAGAGAAATGTATCTCTATACTAGATTTTACACTACTGAAGAAAGGGAGTTAATCTATGGTAACTTTGTTTCTGTCACCTAGCTGTACAAGCTGCCGAAAAGCACGTGCTTGGTTAACAAAACACGAGGTCGTTTTCAGTGAACATAATATTATCACTAGTCCCTTGACTCAGGATGAACTCGTTAAGATTTTGTCTTTTACTGAAAATGGGACAGAAGACATTATTTCAACCCGATCGAAAGTATTTCAAAAATTAGACATCGATGTTGATGAATTGACTGTTATGGAGCTGATTCAGTTGATTTCAAAATACCCTAATCTCCTACGCCGCCCTATTATTATGGACAAAAAGCGTATGCAAATTGGTTTTAACGAAGATGAAATTCGTGCTTTCCTGCCTCGCGATTACCGTAAACAGGAATTACGTCAAGCAACCATTCGTGCTGAAATTGAGGAGAAAAATGAGTAGAGCAAATTATTCCTATCCGCTCAACCCTACTTGGAATACTGAGGAAATTACCGCGGTGCTCCATTTTTTAAGTCAGGTCGAAAAAGCATATGAGAGTAAGGTTGAACATCAAGAATTTTTGGAGGCCTACAAAAATTTTAAAAATGTTGTCAAAAGTAAGGCGGAAGAAAAGCAGATTAATCGTGATTTTGAAACTGCCAGTGGTTATTCCGCTTACCGTGCACTCAAAGCTGTGCAAGCAATAGATAAAGGATTTGTGTCACTTGGAAAGTAAATTAGCATTTGCCCGAAAGGTCATTAAAAAAGCAGGGCAGTTTATCAAAGACAGTTTGACAAAAGAACTTTCTATTGAGGAAAAAACAGCTCATGATGACCTTGTTACCAATATTGATAAAGCTACACAGGATTTGATGGTAGCCTGTATTAGAGAAGCCTATCCAGATGATAATATTTTTGCAGAAGAAAACGACCTTGTTCATGACATCACAGATGGCAACGTCTGGGTGCTTGATCCCATTGATGGAACGGTTAATTTTATCGTACAGCAGGAAAATTTCTGTGTTATGATGGCTTATTATGAAAATGGCATCGGTCAATTTGGATTAATTTATGATGTTGTAGCTGATCAGCTTTATTATGGGGGTGGCTCTTTTGAGGTTTATTGCAATGAGACTCTTTTACCTTCTTATCAACCTAAAGAGTTACAGCGCAGCCTCATTTCCAGCAATGCAGCCATGTATGCCAAAAACGCTTTTGGCATTGCTGATTTAGCTCAAAAAACTCTTGGGGTGCGTGTCTATGGCGGAGCAGGCCTTAGCATGTCCAAGGTGCTAAAAGGGCAGGTTATGGCTTATTTTTCTCACATTTATCCTTGGGATTATGCTGCGGCCTCCATTTTAGGGAAAAAGCTGGGCTATAAACTGGTTTCTTTAGATGGACAGGAACTGGATTATCGCAGCAGGCAAATCGTTATGTTTGCACCAGAAGTTAAACTAGATGAAGTATTACAGATTATACATTTCAAAGCCTAATCATTAGGCTTTTTTCTTGGGAGGATTCATGACTTTACCACAAGCTTTTATTGACAAATACAGCGACCTGCTTGGAAAAGAAGCGCCGGCTTTTTTAACGTCCTTTAATCAGGAAGCTGTGTCGGCATTTCGTACCAATCCCTTAAAAGCAGCTCAGCAGGATTTTGCAGATCCTATTCCCTATACTTTGTGGGGGCATTATGGCAAGATTTCTGGAAAATCAGCAGCGCACGCAACTGGTTTAGTTTATTCTCAAGAACCTGCTGCACAAATGGTTGCTCAAATAGCAGCGCCTCAAAAAGGAGCACGAGTGCTTGACCTCGCAGCAGCCCCCGGCGGAAAAACAACTCATTTGCTCAGTTATTTGGAAAATACAGGGATTTTAGTTTCCAATGAAATCAACAGCAAACGCAGCAAAATTTTAGTTGAAAACGTGGAGCGTTTTGGTGCCAGAAATGTTGTTGTGACTCAGGAATCGGCAGCTAATTTGGCAAAAGTTTTTAAAAATTATTTTGATTTGATTGTTTTTGACGGTCCTTGTTCTGGTGAAGGTATGTTTCGCAAAGACCCTGCAGCTGTGCAATATTGGCATGAAAATTATTCGGACGAGTTGGCTGAGCTGCAAAAATCTATTTTGACAGATGCTATTGATATGCTGGCTTGCGGAGGGACACTTATTTATTCCACCTGCACTTGGGCACCGGAGGAAAATGAAGCTATAGCTAACTGGCTTCTAGAAACTTATGATTTTTTAGAATTACTTCCTATTCCAAAACAAAATGGCATGACTGAAGGGATTGGTATGCCCGAAGCAGCACGAATGTATCCGCATTATTTTAAAGGAGAAGGACAATTTGTAGTCAAATTTTGCGATACTAGACCTGTCAGAACCTTGCGTTTTAAAGAAGGAAAATACAATCTAACGAGAAACCAATCTGATTTGTGGCAGGAATTTTCAAAAAAACACCTAAAAATTAAGCTTTCTGGACTCCTTCAAGTATTTGGAGACCAACTTTACCTGCTTCCTCTTGGTTTGCCTGATTTAAAGAATCTTAAAATTGCCCGAAATGGCTTGCATCTCGGGACTTTCAAAAAGAATCGTTTTGAACCAAGTTTTGCTTTAGGAGTTGCTTTAAAACCTGAAGAGGTTACCCAAAGCATCACTTTGACGGAAAAGCAGTTCAAAGATTATGCTGCAGGAAACATTGTTGTTTTAGATTATGCCCTTTCTAATGGCTGGTATCAGATATTAGTTCAAGGAAACGGCTTAGGTTTTGCTAAAGTTGTTGCCAATACAGTGAAAAACTATTATCCTAAGGGGCTGCGCTTTCAAGCAGAATGACAGCTATCTGTCATAAAAATTTAGTATAGCTTAAACATATAAAAATTGGTATAATAGGACTAGGTTTTTTAACCTAGTTTTTTTGTGTGTCTCATTTTAGAAAGAGACAGCAATTTTTCGGTGTTAATTAAGTCTTCGGAGGACAGAAATGAAAAAATCAAAAGTCCTTGCAGTGATACTGTCACTGGCAATGGCAAGTCTGATTTTATCAGGCTGTGCATCTTGGATTGATAAGGGTCAGTCCATTACAGCTGTAGGCTCTACAGCTCTTCAACCTTTGGTAGAAGCAGCGGCAGATGGATTTTCCGAAGAGAATCCTGATAAAACTGTCAATGTACAAGGAGGAGGATCTGGTACTGGGCTCTCACAGGTCCAATCAGGTGCAGTACAAATTGGAAATAGCGATCTTTTTGCCGAAGAAAAATCAGGTATTGATGCTTCTCAGCTAGTTGACTATCAAGTCGCTGTTGCTGGGATCGCAGTTATTGTTAATGCTAAAGTTTCTGTGAAAAACCTAACAACTGAGCAGCTCCGCCAAATTTTTACAGGTAAAATTACCAACTGGAAGGAATTGGGCGGCGAAGATCAAGAGATTTCCATTATTAACCGGGCAGCCAGCTCTGGATCGCGTGCAACCTTTGATTCAACTATCATGGATGGTCAATCGGCTATTCAAACCCAAGAACAGGATTCAAACGGTATGGTTAAGTCTATCGTATCGCAGACACCAGGAGCTATATCATACCTGTCATTTGCTTATCTTGATAATTCTGTCAAGACTTTAAAGCTCAACGGTTACGCACCAACAGCTGAAAATGTAGCCACTAATGCTTGGCCAATCTGGTCATACGAACACATGTATACTAAAGGTGAAGCTAAAGGTATCACTAAGGAATTTTTAGATTACATGATGAGCGATAAGGTTCAAAACGACGTTGTTGCTAAAATGGGCTATATCTCAATTAACGCTATGCAGGTTACTAAAGATGCTGATGGCAATATCACTACTAAGTAGGAGAGGAAATGGAACAAAAAGAATTAGCTAAACGTTTAACATCACCCTCTAAAAATTCCCGTTTAGAGCATTTCGGAAAAACGATTACCTTTCTGTGCTTGGCACTAATTGTCTTCATCGTTGCAATGATTCTAATTTTTGTTGCCCAGAAAGGGTTGTCTACCTTTTTTATTAATGGTGTTAATGTTTTTGAATTTTTATTTAGCAGTAATTGGTCGCCATCTGAAGGTGAATTTGGTGCATTACCAATGATTCTGGGCTCATTTGTTGTAACAATTTTATCTGCTTTGGTAGCGACACCATTTGCAATTGGAGCAGCAGTGTTTATGACTGAGGTATCCCCAAAAGGTTCTAAAATTTTGCAGCCGGCCATTGAATTGTTGGTAGGGATTCCTTCTGTTGTTTATGGATTTATTGGATTACAGGTTGTTGTCCCTTTTGTACGCTCTATTTTTGGCGGAACCGGCTTTGGTATTCTTTCAGGGGTTTTCGTATTATTTGTTATGATTTTGCCAACGGTAACTTTTATGACAACAGATACCTTGCGTGCGGTTCCTCGCCATTACCGTGAAGCTAGTTTAGCTATGGGAGCCACACGATGGCAAACAATTTGGCGTGTTATTTTAACCGCTGCTAAACCTGGTATTTTTACAGCAGTTATTTTTGGAATGGCTCGCGCTTTTGGTGAAGCTCTGGCCATTCAGATGGTTGTTGGAAATTCTGCCGTTGTCCCTACATCATTAACCACACCGGCAGCCACTTTAACCTCTGTATTGACAATGGGAATAGGAAATACGGTCATGGGAACTGTTTCTAATAATGTCCTCTGGTCATTGGCTTTAGTCCTGCTTCTTATGAGTCTTGGTTTCAATATGTTGGTTAAATATATCACCCGCGAGAGAAAGAGAAATTATGAACGCTAAAAAAACTGACAAGCTGGCAACTGGTACTTTATATACCATCGCAGGTATAATCGTGGCTATCTTAGCCTCTTTAATTCTCTATATTTTGGTACGCGGTTTACCGCACATTAGCTGGTCTTTCCTGACTGGCAAGTCTTCTTCGTATCAAGCTGGCGGCGGAATTGGAATTCAGCTTTATAATTCCTTTTTCCTCCTAGTTATTACGCTTATTATATCGGTTCCTTTATCATTGGGAGCAGGAATTTATCTGTCTGAATATGCTAAAAAAGGACGTTTGACAAGCTTTGTACGAACTTGTATTGAAATTTTGTCTTCTTTGCCATCTGTCGTTGTCGGGCTCTTTGGTTACCTGATTTTCGTTGTACAATTTCAATATGGCTTCTCTATTTTATCTGGAGCTTTAGCGTTAACAGTATTTAATCTCCCTCAGATGACCCGTACTGTAGAAGATAGTTTGCGTACAGTTCACCATACACAGCGTGAAGCTGGTTTGGCTCTTGGACTTTCACGTTGGGAAACTGTTTGCCATGTGGTTGTTCCAGAAGCTTTGCCGGGAATTGTGACAGGTGTTGTTCTTGCTTCGGGACGTATCTTTGGAGAGGCAGCGGCATTGATTTATACAGCGGGCCAATCGGCTCCTGCCTTAGACTGGTCAAATTGGAATCCGCTCAGCATCACTAGTCCTGTTTCAATTTTCCGTCAGTCTGAAACTTTAGCCGTACACATTTGGAAAGTCAATTCAGAAGGAACCATTCCTGATGCGACAGCAGTATCTGCCGGTTCGGCAGCTGTGCTTTTAGTTTTCATTTTGATTTTCAATTTTGGGGCACGTCAATTAGGTGCTTTTCTCCATAAAAAATTAACTTCAGCTGCATAAAGGAGTAATCATGTCAAAATACAACTGGGATGAGCGTCATATCATTACCTTTCCAGAGAAAGAATTGGCACTTGAGACAAAGAATCTTCATGTCTATTACGGACAAAAAGAAGCTATCAAGGGCATTGATATGCAGTTCGAAAAAAATAAAATTACAGCTCTTATCGGGCCTTCTGGCTGTGGCAAATCAACTTTTTTACGCAGTCTTAACCGCATGAATGATACCATTGATATTGCTAAAGTAACCGGACAAATTGTCTATGAAGGCATTGATATTAATGGAGATAATATTAATGTTTATGAAATGCGTAAGCATATTGGGATGGTTTTCCAGCGTCCAAATCCTTTTGCTAAATCTATCTATAAAAATATCACCTTTGCCCATGAACGTGCAGGAGTCAGAGACAAGAAAATTTTAGACGAAGTTGTGGAAACTTCGCTAAAACAAGCTGCGCTCTGGGAACAAGTGAAAGATGATTTACATAAGTCAGCCTTCACTTTATCAGGCGGTCAGCAACAGAGACTTTGCATTGCTCGTGCAATTGCTGTCAAACCTGATATTTTATTAATGGATGAGCCAGCATCAGCTCTTGATCCGGTTGCAACTGTTCAGCTAGAAGAAACAATGTTTGAACTTAAAGAGAATTATTCAATCATTATTGTGACTCATAACATGCAACAGGCCGCTCGTGCTAGTGATTATACTGCTTTCTTCTACTTGGGCGATCTTATTGAATACGATAAAACGAAGAAGATTTTTCAAAATGCTGCCCTAGAATCAACTAGTGACTATGTCTCAGGACGTTTTGGATAGAAAGGAGCTTTAGAGATGACAGAACCAATTATTTCCGTTAATGATCTTTCTGTGTATTTTAACCAAAAAAAGGCTCTTAATAATGTATCTATGGATTTTTATCCTAACGAGATTACAGCACTTATAGGGCCATCGGGTTCAGGGAAATCAACTTTGCTTCGTTCTATCAATCGAATGGGCGATCTCAATCCTGAATGCACTTTAACTGGAGCAGTTTCTTACAATGGACATAATGTTTACGGACCTCGAACTGATACCGTTGAGCTGCGCAAAGAGATTGGTATGGTCTTTCAGCAACCTAATCCTTTTCCTATGTCCATTTATGAAAATGTTGTCTATGGACTGCGTATCAAAGGAATTAAGGATAAGACGGTATTAGACCAAGCAGTAGAGGAGTCTCTTAAGGGAGCTTCTATCTGGGATGAGGTTAATGATCGCCTGCACGATTCAGCCTTAGGGCTATCAGGCGGTCAGCAGCAGCGGGTTTGTGTTGCCCGTGTATTGGCAACTTCCCCTAAGGTTATTCTGCTGGACGAGCCAACATCGGCGCTCGATCCTATTTCAGCAGGTAAAATCGAAGAAACTCTTTACGGCCTTAAAGAGCAGTATACTTTACTTTTGGTAACACGTTCTATGCAACAGGCAAGCCGTATTTCACAGCGAACAGGCTTCTTTTTGGGCGGTGAACTAATTGAGTATTCAACTACCAAAGAGATGTTTCTCAATCCCGCTCATAAAGAAACAGAAGATTATATTACAGGTAAATTTGGATAAGAAAGAGAGAGTTTATGTTACGTACACCTTTTGAAGAAGAATTAGAAAAGCTCCACAACCAGTTCTACGCTATGGGAACGGAGGTTGCGGGCCAAATCACAAAGACCGTTCGTGCCTTTGTCAGCCATGATCGTCAATTGGCTAAAGAGGTTATCGAAAACGATGAAGAAGTTAACAATTATGAAACTAAATTAGAGCAAAAGTCATTGGAAATTATTGCTCTGCAGCAGCCTGTATCTGCCGATCTACGTAATGTTATTACTGTACTTAAAGCTTCAAGTGATGTGGAACGCATGGGAGATCACGCGTCAGCTATTGCTAAAGCTACCATCCGTATGAAAGGTGAAGTTCGCCTGCTTGAAGTTGAAACTGAAATCAAGGCCATGGGGAAAATTGTCCGTAATATGGTTGAGGAAGCGCTGGAAGTCTACCTTAACGGGGAAGAAAACCGCGCTTATGAGGTTGCTGCATCAGATGAGATTGTCGATAATTACTTCAGAGACATTCAGAATCTAGTTGTTGATGGGATTCGTCACAATCCGGATACAGCCTTCGCTGGGAAAGAATACTTTCAGGTTCTTATGTACTTAGAACGTATCGGCGACTATGCTCGGAACCTCTGCGAATGGGTGGTCTACCTTAAATCTGGTAAAATTGTCGAATTATAATTTTTGATATGCTATAATAGAGTCTGTAATGAAAAAATTTCAGGCTTTTTTCACTTATTCGAAAAAACTGGAAAGTTAGATTAGGAGTATATTTATGACAGCTTCTGTTGCACATTTTATTGATAAATTTGTTCCAGAAAACTACAATCTTTTCCTAGATATTAATCGTTCTGAAAAACGTTTTACAGGTAATGTTGCTATTACTGGTGAAGCGTTAGATAACAGCATTTCCCTCCATCAAAAAGGGCTTGTGATTACTTCGGTTCTTTTGGACAATGAAGAGCTGAGCTTTGAAGTTGTTGATGAAGAAGAAGCGGTGCATATTGAACTGACAGAGACCGGTGTTCTAACTCTTGTCATAGAATTTTCAGGAAGAATCACGGACAACATGACGGGGATTTACCCGTCTTATTACACTCATAATGGGGTAAAAAAAGAGATTATATCAACTCAATTTGAGTCACATTTTGCCCGTGAAGCTTTTCCGTCAGTTGATGAACCTGAAGCTAAAGCTACTTTTGATTTTTCTGTAAAGTTTGATGCAGAAGAAGGAGATATTGCTCTGTCAAATATGCCAGAGATCAACAGTGACCTGCGTAAAGAAACTGGAATTTGGACTTTTGACACAACTCCTCGTATGTCTTCTTATCTCTTGGCCTTTGGATTGGGGGCATTACAAGGTAAGACTGCTAAAACCGCTAACGGAACAGAAGTGGGTGTTTTTTCTACTGTAGCACAAGCTGAAGATTCTGTTAATTTTGCTCTTGATATTGCTGTACGTGTGATTAATTTTTATGAGGATTATTTCCAAGTTAAATACCCTATCCCATTATCATACCATCTAGCTTTACCTGATTTCTCAGCGGGAGCTATGGAAAATTGGGGATTGGTTACTTATCGTGAGGTTTACCTGCTAGTTGATAAAAATTCAACAGTCGCCAGTCGTCAGCAAGTAGCTCTTGTCATTGCTCACGAGCTTGCTCATCAGTGGTTTGGCAACTTGGTCACCATGAAGTGGTGGGATGATCTTTGGCTCAATGAAAGCTTTGCTAATATGATGGAATATGTATCTGTAAATGCGATTGAGCCAACATGGAATATTTTTGAAGATTTCCAAGCATCAGGAATTCCTCGCGCATTACAGCGTGATGCAACAGATGGCGTTCAATCTGTTCACATGGAAGTTAATCATCCAGACGAAATCAACACTCTCTTTGACGGAGCTATTGTCTATGCTAAAGGCAGCCGTCTCATGCATATGCTTAGACGTTGGTTGGGGGACACTGATTTTGCGGCAGGTCTCAAGATTTATTTTGAAAAGCATCAATATAAAAATACTGTTGGTCGTGATCTTTGGCGAGCTCTTTCCGAAGCTTCAGGAAAAGAGGTTGCTGCTTTTATGGACACTTGGCTTGAACAGCCTGGCTACCCTCTTGTAACTGCTCAAGTTGCTGGTGATACCCTTATCTTAAGCCAAAAACAATTTTTCATCGGTGAAAACACTCCTAAAAACCGACTTTGGGAAATACCTCTTAATAGCAATTGGACAGGTCTCCCTGATACCCTGTCAGCCGAACAAATTGAAATTCCTAACTACAGTCAGCTACTTAAGGAAAACAGTAATAATGGTGCGCTTCGTCTTAACACTGAAAATACAGCTCATTATCTTACCGATTATCAAGGTGAACTTTTAGAAGCGGTACTGACCGATTTCAAGAAACTTGATACTATAAGTAAGCTTCAGATTTTACAAGAACGTCGGCTGCTGGCTGAAAGCGGAGCTATTTCCTACGCTAGTCTAATTGAATTACTTAACTTGGTGGAAAGCGAAGAGAGCTACCTCATTGCTGAAGCTAAAAGTCATATTCTCTTTGGCATACGCTATTTCATTGATGAAGGGACAGAAGCAGAAGAGCATTATTTTGCTTTGGTTCGCCGTCAATTTAAAAATGATTTTGAACGATTGGGAACGGCTAAAACTGATGATGAGTCTGATCAGGATGAAATGGTTCGTCAGATTGCTTTTGGCGCTTTGATTCAGTCTAATTATGCACCTGCCATGGAAGCAGCGTCTGCTATTTTTCAAGATTATAAAGAAAATATAGAAAATATTCCAGCTGCTGTCCGTCAGGCCGTCTTGATTAATCAAATGAAGCAGGAAAATAGTTTAGAACTTACAGAGCGTTATGTTGCTGCTTATGTAGCAACCAATGACTCCAACTTCCGCCGTCAGTTGATAGGTGCAGTTTCCTATGTCAAAAATGCTGATGCTCTTAGTTTTATTATTGACCAGTTGAAAAATAAAGATGTTATCAAACCGCAGGATCTTTATTTCTGGTACTCACAGCTGCTTGCTAAGAATTTTTCACAAGAAACAATCTGGGATTGGTCTAGGGAAAATTGGCTTTGGATAAAGGCAGCGCTCGGAGGAGATATGTCCTTTGACAGTTTCATTAATATTCCAGCGAATATTTTCAAGACTAGTCAACGACTATCAGAATATAAGGAATTCTTTGAACCTCAGTTAGAAGATAAGGCTTTAGAACGTAATATTCTCATGGGAATAAAAACAATTTCAGCACGTGTTGAATTAATTGCAACTGAAAAAGCAGCTGTTGAAAGTGCTTTGAAAGATTAGATAATAAAAAGAGGAGTTTCCTCTTTTTATTAATGTGTATTTATTTACATAAATAAAATTATGTAAACAAATTCTTATAAATTGATATTACTTTAACTAAATAATTGCTATTTCATTCATTGGCAAAAATAATATAATAGATAGTAAAAAATGATAAACAGGAGTTGTTTTTATGATATATTTTGAGCAAAAAATCGGTACTAATGGAGCCTACGCCAAATACTATCTGCAAGAGCCATCAGAAGAAATAGATGAAAAGCGGCTGTATCCTACGATTGTTATTTGTCCGGGCGGTGCTTATTTTTGGACATCCTTTCGTGAAGATGAAGCGGTCGCTTTAAGATTTTTAGCTGAGGGCTTCCATGTAGTTGTTGTTCATTATGCAACGGAGGGGCTTGAAAATATGACTGGAAAAGCGCCTGATGATTTCTCTCAAAAACCCGTCAGTGCCTTCCCTAATCCGGTAGTTAGTTTGGCGGCAGCGATTGCTTATTTAAAAGAACATGCTGAAGAGTTTCATGTTAACCTGAATTTTGTTGTTGCAGGCGGATTTTCGGCAGGCGGGAATGTCGCAGGTCAACTAGGAACCATGTGGCATGAAGACTGGCTTGAGAAATTAGTTGGCAAAGAAAAAGAATTATATCGGCCAACTCACCTGCTGTTAGCTTACGCGGCATATGCTATCACCCCCAACGGGGACCTTCCTGAGCTAAACAAGGTTCCATTTGCAGCAACAGGAAAACCTCATCCAACTCAGGAAGAACTGGATAAACTGAACCCAATCAAACATGTCAGCGAACAGACGCCTCCGAGCTTCGTCTGGCATACTCGTGAAGATGTGTTAGTTCCGTCAGCAAATGCACTCGCTTTCTGTGCGGAACTAGAAAAAGTCCGCATACCTTATGAGCTTCATTTATTTAGTAAAGGCAAGCACGGATTGGTTTTGGGGGATTTACGTACAGGTGTAAAAGGTAGTAACCAGAATGCACAGGTTTACAAGTGGGTAGATTTGTTTCTGGAATGGCTTGCGCCTATTAAAACAATGAGATCAGGTTTCTACGAACCGACAGATAACTAAGAACTTGTATTCATAAGAATTTTTGTGATAGTCTGCCTTAAGTGGTGGGGACAGCAGCGACCGACTACGTCGTTCCATGCCTAATTTTCGAGCCTAAGGTCTCGAAAATCCCCACGATTGTTGCCCGTTTCGGGCAACAATCTCATCACCACGGCGGCAACTGTCGTCTTAGCGACCTTTCGGTCGCTTTTTTCTACCTATATCATTCAGATGAATTTTGTGAATACAGGTTCTAAAAATGAGTCCAGTGCGGCTCATTTTTTTAGGTTTCGATATTCTGCTGGTGTCATATGATACTTACTTTTAAATAAATCATAGTAATGGTTCAGATTTGTAAAGCCAACATCCAATGCTATTTCTCTGATGGATTCCTTGCTGTACAGCAACAACGGCAGGCTTGCTTCAATGCGTTTGCTTTGGAGCAGGTATTTAAAACTTTGACCAGTGCTTTGTTTTACCAGACTGCTAAAATAGCTGGTGTTGTAGCCAAAATGGTTAGCGCATTTCTGCAAAGTAGCAGTAGCGTAATTTTTTTCGATATAAGAGAGGATATCCAGCATCAGCTGTTGCTTACGCGAATCGCTTCCGGTTCCGTTTCCTTCAACGTTGAAGGATCTGATGAGTTCAAGCAATATCAGCTGAAGGTATAAGTTTTTGACGCTTTCATCCAGTATTGAAGGTTCATAAACCTCGCAAAGGAGCTGCTGGAAGAGCAGGTGCAGACTGTCACTGTTCTGACTCCTGAAAAGCAGGTATTGATTATGGTTTTGACTGTCCGAGATTGCCTGAAATATGAATTGGGATAACACGTATTGATGAGATAAGTAGCTGGAAAAATTCTTTTTAAAAAAATCTTGGCTGATATTGATGCTAATAACGATATCATGATAACCAGAACTGATAACCTCATGCGAGGAAGAGGTGTCAATAATGATAAGATCTCCCTGCTCTAACACGATTTGCTTTCCATTAACGTACTGCTCACTCCTTCCTTTGTAGATGTAATTCAGTTCAACCACATCAGTGATATGCCTGGGAACTGGTGCAAATCTGCTTTGCTTTCTGATGAAAAAAGGAGCTCCCTTTTCGGCGTTGGCAATGTTTTTCAAGGAAAACTGGAGTATTTTTTCTTCATTGTGGAGGACTTTTTCCATGCTTTTGCCGTAGTTGAAATAATCTCCGTGTAAGTAGCGTTTTTCGCTTTCGGTTAGCTCAAGAAGAAGGTTGTCTAATGTTTTAAAATTCATACAGGCCTCTAAAAAAGTGATATGGATTTAAATAAAAAGAGATATTTATATCATACCATGAAAGCGCTATAATTACTATTGCAAAGGTATTTACAGTTAAGTTAAAAATATGCTGTACAGATAGTTATTTAGGAGGACTGATGTTTAAAGTTAGCAATAATAATCGCTGTTTTGAAAAAAACGGAACAAAGATTTTCTACTTGGCAGATACTTGCTGGTCGGCTTTTACAAATATTAGCGAGGAAGATTGGGAGTATTATTTAGACTATCGCAAATCACAGGGCTTTAATGTTATTCAGGTCAATATGCTGCAGCAGTGGGACGCCAGTCAGACAAAACTGAATTATAAACCCTTTGAAGTTAATGACGATGGCAGTTTTAATTATCAGGTGTACAATGAGGCGTATTTTGAACGTGCTTACAGGATGTTTGAACAAGCCAGTCAAAAAGGACTAACCATTGCGCTGGTGCTCCTGTGGTCAAATTATTTGCCGGATACATGGGCCAGTCAGATGCCCTTAAAGCAATTTGGGATATTTCCTAAGGACAAGGTTGCTGATTATGTTGACAAAGTGGTGGAGCTTTATGATAAGTTTGACCCCATCTACATCATCAGCGGAGATACTGATTTTCAGACAGAGGAAGTCGTTAATGACTATTACAATCTAGCCTTAAATCGGGTGAAACAAAAGAATCCAAACGCTCTTACAGCCTTGCATATCAGAGGACGGGAAGCAGATTTGCCTAAGACTTTAAAGGAAAATCCTAATCTGGATTTTTATATGTATCAGTCAGGCCATAATAGTGAATTTCAAACGATGACTTATAAATTGGCTGAGACCTTTTACAATATGACACCTAAACGGCCTTTGCTGAATTCGGAACCCTGCTACGAAATGATGGGCTACAGCCGCAGAGTGTACGGCCGCTTTTCGAGAGAAGATGTCAGAAAGGCAGCCTGGCAAAGTGTTCTTTCCGGGGCGGGCAGCGGAGTAACTTATGGTGCTCACGGGATTTGGTCTTGGCATAATGGTCAGCTGGCCTTTGATTCCAGTGTCGGCGAGGCTTTTGAAAGTCCCTATGATTGGCATGATGCCTTACATTTTAAGGGGGCTTGGGATTACGCTTTTCTGAAGGATTTTATTGAACGCAATGACCTGTTTGATCTGGAGCCGACCCAATATCTCTTGGAAAATGATACGGAGGACATTCGGGTTTCAAAAAATAAGGATGTCATTTTGATTTATATCCCGTCAAACATTAACATCAAGCTTTCTGGGAATTTATCAGATAAGAAGATGACTTATCTGGATTTGGAAAATAAAGAAAGAATGGAGGCAGCCGCGCATTATCTGGCGCAAAAAAATCAAACGCAAATTCAAATGCACCGTTTTGTAAAAGATGCATTGCTAATTATTAATTTATAGGAGAAATAGTATGGCTTACGAACAACTGTCAAGAGAGCTGTTAAAGGCAGTGGGCGGTAAAGAAAACATTGACCGTGCCACTCACTGTGCAACGCGTTTAAGATTAGTTTTAAAAGACGAATCAAAGGTTGATAAAGAAAAAGTTGAGTCTGCTGACAAAGTTGCAGGCAGTGTTTTTTCAGGAGGACAATACCAAATCATCATCGGTTTAAGTGTGCCGGAAGTCTATGAAGCTTTCATGAAGGAAATTGGAGTACCGGCAGCTGATAAGGAGACGGATACAGAAAAAACAAAAGGATCGTTATTTAATCGTTTCTTCAAGGCGATTGTCGGTATCATGACGCCTACATTTGGTATCATGGGGGCTGCGGGTATTCTGAAAGGGCTGCTTGCTCTTGCGGTCGCATTAGGCTGGATGACAGATAAAGATGGCGCCTATCAAATTTGGTACGCTGTGGCAGATGGATTCTTTTATTTCTTGCCAATCTGGGTCGGTATCAATGCCAGCAAGGTATTTGGAGGCAGCCAGTTTATAGGCGGTGCATTGGCAGCAGCTTTAATTTATCCCAATATCATTAGTTTGTATAATGATGGCGCGCACATTACCTTCTTTGGTCTTCCGGTCATTATGGCTTCTTATACCCAGTCTCTTTTTCCGGCAATGATTACCTCGTTTATTGCGGCTAAAATTGAAAACTTTATAAAACCTAAGCTTCACGAGTCAATCCGCTTAATGATTGCTCCTTTAATTACGGTTTCTATCACAGCTCCCCTTGCTTTCTTGGTTCTTGGTCCAATAATGACTTGGGTATCTGATGCGTTAGCTTCTGCAGTCATGTGGATTTATGGCTTGAGTCCAATTGCGTTTGGAATTATCGGCGGCGCCTTCTGGCAAGTCATTGTCATTTTTGGTCTGCATTACGCCTTTATCCCAGTTCTGATGAATAATATCACTAATCTCGGTCAGGATCCCATTAACGCAGTTTTCCAAGTGACCGTATTTGCGCTTGCGGGTGCAGCAATCGGCTATGCTATTAAGACCAAAAGTGCTAAACAAAAATCGCTGGGTTATTCGGTTGGTGTGACCGGTTTGATGGGAATTACCGAGCCGATTATCTACAGTATTGCTCTTCCGGTTCGCCGTCAGTTTATCTATGCTTTTATAGGCGGTGGTCTTGCTGGAGCTATTCAAGCGTTTAACAATGCTTTGATTTATGGGTTTGGTAATGGTGGTCTCTTTGCTTTTCCGCTGTTTATCTCACCTAAAGGCAATATGGGCAGCATGTATTCATTTATTATCGCAGCGGCAGTTGCCTTCTTTGTTCCAGTTATCCTGACCTTGGTTTTTGGTACGGATGAAAAGGCAGAAACTGACTAATAAAGGGATTGGGAGGAAAAAGATGATTGCAGCTGAAAACCACTTATTCCCATTTTTCTGGCAGCATGGTGAAGAAGAAGAAGTGCTGATAGATTATATAGACAAAATTTATCAATCGGGTATAGAGGGTGTTTGTATCGAATCCAGGCCACACCCAGACTTTGCAGGTGATAGATGGTGGCATGATTTGAAAATAATCATCAGAGAATGCCGGAAACGTGAAATGACAGTTTGGATTTTGGATGATTCCCATTTTCCAACAGGCTTTGCCAATGGAAAAATTAAAGAGGTTTTTCCCGAACTGAGGAAACAATACCTCGCAATGAGGCGCTATGATGCTGCAGGTCCTTTTAAGGGAGCCAGAATAGATGCGTCTCTGCTGAAAGGAAGGCCATGGGAAACCAAGCAGGCTGAGATAATAGATCTGGTTGGTGTCTATTTGGCCCAAAGAGCTTCAGACTGCAATCAGCCCGGAGACCCTATAAAAGCTCAGTCCATCATTGACATCACAAGTCAGTTTAAACATGATACAGTTTTTCTGGATATTCCCAAGGGGAATTGGTCAGTATTTGTTATTTTTTCAACACACGACGGCGGAGAAGAAGCTACCGAAGATTACTTGAATCCCTTAGATTCAAAAGCTACTCAAGTTTTAGTTGATGAAGTCTATGAGAAGCATTTTAGTCAGCTGGGCGAGTATTTTGGCAGTACAATCACAGCCTTCTTCTCGGACGAACCTCGGTTTGGCAACGAAAAAGGAACACAATCCAGTATTGGCAAACCTGACATGGTGCTGCCTTGGCGGTCAAGCCTGGAAAAAGACTGTCATTTCGATAAGTCCTTTCTTCCCTTACTTTGGGTCCCTTCTGATAAGGAGGAACACAGGGAGGTGCGTTATGATTACATGGATGTTATCACAAGGGAGTATAACCGCAATTTTGTGAAGGTATTAGCGGATTGGTGCGAGGCGCATGGGGTTGATTATTTAGGGCACAATATTGAAGATAACGGCTCACATGCCAGACTTGGATATGGCGCAGGACACTATTTTAGAGGGCAGGAGGCGCAGCATTATTCAGGCATAGATGTTATAGGCGGCCAAATTGTTCCTGGAATGCCTTACCATCATGATGCTTATCAGACAGGCGGAAGCGACGGACAGTTTTACCATTATGCTCTTGCGAAGCTAGGAGCATCGGCAGCTGATTTGTATCCTCATAAAAAGGGCCGTGCTATGTGTGAAGCCTTTGGAGCCTATGGCTGGAATGAGGGGCTGAAGACAATGAAGTGGATTGCTGACCATCTGATTGTCAGGGGAATCAATACCCTTGTACCTCATGCTTTTAGTCCGAAACCATTTCCTGATTTTGACTGCCCGCCTCATTTTTACGCTAGGGGCAATAATCCGCAGTTCAGATATATGGACAAACTAAACCTTTATCTTAACCGGCTGCTGAGCATTTTTTCAGGTGGCAGACATATTGCCCCAATCGCTCTTTTTTATCCAGCAGAATTTGAATGGACAGGTGATTATATGCCTGTTGAGATTCCGGCTAGGGTGTTGACACGGGCACAAATTGACTTCGATATTGTAAGCAATGATCTTTTAAAAACCGCAGAAATGGAAGATGGTAAGCTTTTGATTAACAATCACTGCTTTGAAGCCTTAGTCATTCCCTACGCAGAGTATATTCCTAAGGCTCTGCTGAAGGTCATCAATGCCATTATTGATGCGGGGGGAAAAGTCCTGTTTATCAATCAACTTCCCATAAATAAAGCAGCTTTAAAGCAGTCGTTATCGGTTGTTTCGCTTGAAGAGCTTCCCAACGAACTGGCTAGCTCTGCTGAAGTAAAAGCAGAAACTGCCTCACCAGACCTTGTTTACTATCATTATCGCAAGGACCATAAGGATTACTGGCTGTTTTTCAATGAAAGCATTAGTGAAACAATATCTGCCAAACTAACCTTTACCGGTATGCCGCCGCATATTTATGCCTACGATGCTTACGAAGATACCTGCCTAAACGTGACGGATAGCCAGTTGCAGTTAGCGCCTTATGAAACAATCGTTTGGGTCTTTTCGGATGATGGCTTATACTCAAAGAAAATTAAAAACAGACTAGGCGGCAAAGCGCAGGCTCAGGCTGTACTGGCGTACGGCAAGCTGAAATCAACGACGTATAGTTTTGATTTTCAAAGAGTATCACCTTGTCAAAGCGGTTTGTGTTATGATGGTAAGGAACGAATTCAAGCGGAGTGGACCATTTCTTATGCCAGCGCCTTGGCTTACCCAGACTTCACACCAATTGCCATCAGTAAAGAGATTCGTCCAATCAATTCCCTGCCGGATTTTGACCGGAAGGCAGGCACAGCAAGCTATAGTGCAGTTATTGATATCAAAGAGCCTGGCTCAGTTGTCGGCATTGATCTCGGGGCTGCCTATGAAACAGCAGAAGTATTTATAAACGGACTGTCGCTTGGTATAAAGATTGCGCCTCCCTACATTTTTGAGACAGCAAATGGTTTCACTGAGGGGAAAAATGAACTCAGAATTGAAGTGACCAATACCTTGGGAACCGAGTTCAGAGGCGGTTTAAATCAATATTTACTGGTAGAACCGTTTGGATTGACAGAAGAGATAAAACTATTGAAAAAGAAGGATTGAAAAATGGTAAAAATACTTTTACGTGCAGATGATTTAGGCTATTCTGAAGCAGTCAATTACGGTATTGAAAAATCAGTAAGAGACGGCTTGATAAAAAGCGTCGGGGTAATGGTCAATATGCCTGCGACCAAGCATGGCGTTGACCTTTTGAAAAAGTATACTATTGCTTTTGGTTTACACACCAACATCTGTGCCGGAAAACCTTTGACCAATCCCGACCACATCCCTAGTTTAGTAGATTGTCATGGTTATTTTAAATCTTCAGCCATTTATCGAAATGCGGTCACTGACTTTGTAAATTTCGATGAAGCAGTTCTTGAAATAAAGGCACAATACCAACGTTTTATAGAACTATTTCAAAGAAAACCTGACTATTTTGAAGGGCATGCTGTTACATCAAATACTTTCTTCGAAGCATTGAAAGCTGTCGCTAAAATGTATGATTTGAAGTATTCGGGCTATTCATTTGGCGGAGACCCCATAACGATTGGAAATTCTTTGGTAACTTTTCATATGGAAAGCATGAATGACAATTATAATCCCGAAAGAATGCTAAGACAAATGGTAGAAGGAGCAGACGAGAAAATTGTCCAGCTAGGCATTTTTCATCCTGGTTATTTAGATGATTATCTCCTAACACATTCAAGCCTAACCTTCCCACGAACGAAAGAAGTCGCAATGCTTACTGATAACAAGATCAAAAAGTGGCTGTCAAATCAAGAAGTGGATCTGATTGATTATAGAAATTTGTAAATTTATAATGATTTGTCATCAACTTCAGATTGCATTATAAAAAGTTACATAAATAAAATTATGTAACTTTTTATAAATTATCCAAAGCATTTTTTTGCTCATCATTGACAATGTGAGTGTAGAGATCAGTTACCTGTGTTGAGGCGTGTCCTAGCTGATGGCTGACTAAAACTTGAGATTTGGTCGCGTCGTATAATCTTGTAGCAAGTGTGTGGCGAAGTTTATGAGGTGTCACGCGGATCTTAAAATCTTGGGAGTATTTCCCGACCATTTTTTCAATACTTGATGCATCAATACGATTTGGAGCTCCGCGATATTCCGTTAAAAAAAGAGCTGTATCTTGTTTTTGGGCTTTATAACGTTTTTGACGAATATCTAAATAAGCTTCTAAATAAGGTTTAGCAAAACCAGCTACATTAACAGAATCGCGTTTTCCGCCTTTTCGCGTTACATCAATAACCATTACCTTGAGATTGAGATCTTTTAAATCAAGATTCACCGCCTCGGAAAGACGGACACCAGAAGCCAGAAGAAGTGCAATGATAGCTAAATCACGTTCTTTATTTTTATAAAAGGAAGACTTAGCACGATTGGACAGCTTAAGTTCATATTCGGAGTTAATATATTCCAAAAATTCCATGGTTTCATCACCAAGAAAGAGCTTTTGCTTAATATTTTCTGCCCTAGAAGCAAGAGTTTCTTTCTTTTTTTTAGTGGTCACCTTTTTCATAACATTACGATAAAAATAAGGCTCTCCATCAGCTCCCTCAACTTCCTCGGTTAAATAGTTATAGAGACTGGATAGAGCTGATAAGGTACGGTTAATAGTTGTCTGCGAAACCCCTCGCTTGGTTGAATAGGTATTAAGGGAAGGTCTCTCGCGCAAATAAAGAATAAATGCTTCCATATCTTTTTTGCTCATATGTTCTAAAACAGAAATATCAATATCAGCAATTTTGGCAGCATCTGTGATATCAGACTCAATTAACCAATCAAAAAAGCGTTTGTATTCCTTGAGATACTCATACAGCGTTGTCAATGAGTAAGGAACAGACAGCTTGGACTGATAATACTCAAGCACATACCAAGGCATTATAGCTTTATAGTTGTCAATTTTTTCAAGTAAACGTTCGCGTTTCATAAAATAAATTTCCTCAATTTTCTATAAAAGAAGTATAACACATCCCTAAGTGTTTTTCAAGAAAATTACAGTTTTTCGGAAAGATGTTAGAGCACAAAAACAACAAGCTACTAACAAGCAACTCGTTGTAGATTCAATCAAATAGAGATATATCAGCTCTCTCAAGCAACAATCGCTTTGGCAATTTCCTCGGTTGTCATGCGTGAAAAATAATGTGTTGTATCAATTGTCTGAAGTTTGGCAAGGACATCGGTATATTCGTAACGCTGGCCAATCAAAAGGTTTTCAATATCAAAGACATCGCCAATACCAAAGAAATCACCATAGATTTTAATTCCCTTGATAATAGAATTTTCAACATTTGCGAAGGTTGTGATTTTTCCTGCAGGATAACGGACATTGCGCTCAATCGTATATTCTGGTGATTTACCATAGGTCCACTCCCAAGTACCAAACTGCTCGTCTGCAGATTTTTGAATGTGGCTGAGCTCATCTTCTGACAAAACGTATTCGGTCATATCAGGATGGGTATCAATCATTTTTTGGAGCAATAAATCTGAAAACTCATTAACAGATATTTTATGATCTTCAGGCAGTTCATCAAGGATATTGGTAACACGTGCACGAACAGACTTAATACCTTTTGATTCAATCTTGTCTTTGCTGACTTTGAGCGCATCCGCCAAGACAGATGTGTCAACATTAAACATAAGACAGCCATGGTGCATCATGCGTCCTTTATAATATGCTTGCGCATTGCCACAGAATTTCTTACCGTCAATTTCAAGGTCATTGCGTCCAGTAAATTCGGCTTTGACGCCAAGATCAGCTAAGGTAGCAATAACAGGCTGCGAAAAGGTTTTAAAATCAAAAGCACCTTCATCAGCCTTATTGGAAATAATGGTGTAGTTAAGGTTATTGAGATCGTGATAAACAGCGCCTCCGCCAGACAAGCGGCGCACAACATGTATATTGTGTTTATCTGTATACTCTTTGTTAATCTCTTGAATGGCATTTTGATGTTTTCCAATAATAATAGCTGGTTCGTTTATCCATAGAATGAAAATTTCATCTTCGTCCAGTAATTCGCGAAAGGCATAGGCTTCCAAAGCTACATTATAGGCCGGATTATTTGATTTATTGACGATATATTTCATAAGATGCTTGTCTCCTTTGTTAAAATTCTTACTAATATTATACCAAAGAAAGTCCTAACGAACATAAGAAAAGCCCACATTGTCATATTTTGTGGGCTTTTTGAGACCAGATGTCTCATCTATACGGTATTTTAAACAAAAAGAAGAGCTTAAAAAATAGGGTTAGGGTTATCAACAGTCTAATATCGCTGTATTACAGTTGATTATGACTTTTACAGTAAACAGTTGACATGAAAAAGTAGACAGTGTATACTTAAAGTGAAGTCTGGTAGACAGTGTCTACTTTTGGAGGAAAATATGAAGCGCAATACCGCTCAGCTAAAAGAAAAACTCATTCAAACAGGAATTGAAGCAATTAAAAACCATGGCATCGATCAACTCTCTCTTAGAACCATCGCCAAAGCCTGCGGCGTCACTCATGGTAGCCCCTATCGCCATTTTGAAAGTAAAGAAAATTATCTTAGAGTCGTTTTGACACATCTGTCCGCTTTTCTCAATCAGGAAATTGGACGGGAAATTGATTTGGAAGCTTCTGCTCGAGAGCAGCTGGCTCAAATGGGATTTAATTTTATTGCTTTTGCTAAGAGCTATCCTTATTTCTTTGAAGCCCTCTTTATCAAATTTCCTTTTAAGTATATGAAAGTCATTCAGGAAACCATTTTGGTAGATTCTGATTTACCGGGGTTTAGTGAATTTAAGCGTATCGTTTTAGAACTCCGTAAAGAGGAACACTTCACTAACAGCGAAGCTGAAACACTTTTTCACTTTTGGAGTTTTATTTCAGGTCTTGCTGTCCTAGCCAATAGTCCCATTGGGCGTGACCTTAATAATCAAGCCATTCAAACAACTATTAATCACATGCTTGACATTTATATCAAAGGAGAACAATCATGAAGATTTTAATTATTTACACACATCCAAATCATCAAAGCTTTAACGCTGCCATTCTCAAGCAGGTTCAAAACAATCTTTCTAATACGCACACTGTTAAAACATTAGATTTATATGCTGAACATTTTGATCCTGCTCTACGATTTGATGAAAATCATAAACGCCGTCATTTAGCTAAAAGCTTTGAAATGGCAAAATATCGCGATTTAGTTACTTGGGCAGATCATATGATCTTCATCTTTCCGATTTGGTGGAGTGGCATGCCAGCTATGCTTAAGGGCTTTATTGACCGAGTTTTTGTAGCTGGCTTTGCTTATTCTTATAAAAAGGTTGGTCTTGAGGGGCACTTACAAGGAAAATCTGCTTGGGTTATCACCAGCCATAATACACCATCTTTTGTAACTCCTTTTGCTCAAGATTATGGTAAAGTCTTGAAAAAACAAATTCTAAAACCCTGTGCTGTTGCACCGGTTAAGTTGACTGAATTAAGTGGTGTTGAAAGAATAACTGATGAAAAACGTCGGCAATTGCTTGAAAAAGTAGCTCAAATAGCCAGTAAAATTTGAAAATGCATAGGAATCAAAATCACCAGTCCAATATGAACTGGTGGTTTTGATTTCAGCTACTGTCAATTTTATTTTTGCTTATTTAAAATACCAAACCATAAGCATCTTCTAAGTAGGAGACGACAGCTGCTAAAAATTCGGCTGCTGGTGCGCCATCTAAGACTTGATGATCAAAGGTCAAACTCAGTGGCAAATAATGTCTTTCAACAACTTGACCATCGTCGTCAAAAGCTAAAGATTTCTGAATAGCTCCAACACCTAAAATAGCCACTTCAGGCGTATTTAGAATTGGCGTAAAGTATTCAATACCCTGAGCTCCTAGATTAGTGATAGAGAATGTGGAACCTGAATACAAGGATGGATCCAGAGTTCCCTTACGCGCTTGTGCAGCTAAATCTTTAATTGCTCGACCCAAATCTGATAAGGTCAACTTGTCAGCATTACGAATAACAGGAACGACCAAACCTTCGCTTAAGGCAGTTGCCATACCAATATGAATAGCTTCTTTTTCTTCATATTGACCGCCTGCATACCAAGCATTGGCTTCAGGATAATCTTTCAAAGCCTTCGTTACCGCTTTGGTTAAAAGGGTTGTAATGCCAATTTCGCCATTTTCAAGCGGTGCATTAACCTTAACTTTCATATCTTGCCTGAAAGCCATTAAAGCTGTCACATCAGCTTTACGATGAAGGGTTAATTGCGCACCGGAATGAAGACTATTCATCATATGTTCGGCAATGACTTTGCGTATACCTGTTAAACCAGCACCATAGTTGACAGTTGTTGGTGTAACCGGAAGACTGCTTGCTGTTTCAGTTACTGAAATATCTGCAGGATTAAAGGCTTCGACATCACGACGTGTGATACGTCCATTTCCGCCTGTTCCTTTGATATATGTGTAATCAATGCCTTTTTCTTTAGCAATTTTACGAGCAAGCGGTGTGATGAAAATTCTTCCGCCCTCGTGTTTTGTTGCTACCGAAGCTGTTGGAGCGGCCTGTTCTTGTTCTGCTGGGGCAGCGTTATTTGAAGTTTCATTTTCCGGCTCTGAAGCTGCTGCTGCTGTATCTCCGTCAGGAATGTTTTCACCTTCTTGACCAACCCAAGCAATCACCTGCTTACATGGAACCGTTTCACCTTCTCCTTTGACTATCTTTAGAACAACACCGGCTTCGGGAGCTTCAACTTCGCTGCTTAATTTTTCAGAGCTTATTTCAAGAAGGGCTTGACCAGCTGTGACGGTGTCGCCTTCTTTGACCAACCATTTGTTGATTAATCCTTCTGTCATCGTTAAGCCTAATTTAGGCATCACAATTTCTGTTGCCATAATATCCCCCTTTCTACGCCTTTAGATCGTCAATCAACTCAGATGCTGTTTCGATGACGCGGTCAGCATTAGGGATATAGAGTTGTTCAAGATTTTGGGCAAATGGAACTGGAACATTTGGAGCGCAGACACATTTGATTGGTCCATCTAAATAATCGAATGCTTTATCAGTTACAACTGAAGCAATGTCTGTTGCTGTATTATTATGCGGATTTGATTCGTCAATGACAATTAAGCGGCCTGTCTTTTTAACAGAATCAATAACGGTTTCTTGATCCCAAGGCGCAACCGTTCTAAGGTCAATAACTTCAACAGAAACACCCTCTTTTTCCAAACGTTCAGCTACTTCATAGGCCACATAGAGCATCTTACCAATAGTCACAATAGTGAGGTCATCCCCTTCGCGGCGAACAGCTGCCTTACCGATCGGAACAGTATAGTAATCTTCAGGAACTTCTCCTTTTATGCCATAAAGAGTCTTGTCTTCTGAAAAGATAACAATATTGTTATCTTCAATAGATGAAAGAAGCAGACCTTTGGCATCATAAGGCGTTGCTGGAACAACTACTTTAATTCCTGGAATGGAACCAAAAATGCCATAGTAAGATCCTGAGTGCTGTGCAGCTGCTGAAGCGCCTGCACCATGCATGGTTCTAACAGTCATAGGCACTTTTGCCTTACCGCCAAACATATAGCGCATCTTTGAACCTTGACCTAGCAGGGCATCAAAACAAAAACCGATAAAATCATTGAACATCAATTCTGGTACAGGATGCAAACCTGTCAAGGCCATCCCTACAGAAGCTGACATGTAACCATGTTCTGAAAGAGGGGTATCAATGACACGTTCACGGCCGTATTTGGGCATCAACCCTTTGGTGACCCCCATAACACCCCCCCATGCTTCTTCGTTTTGTTCTTCTAAGTGTTTAACTTTAACACCCCCTGCAATGTCTTCACCAAGTAAAATGACCATATCGTCCTTTTCCATTGCCTGATCGAGCGCTTCGTTAATTGCCTTCATAAATAATAATTCTCTAGCCATGATAATCCTCCCTTGTTAATCAGCAAAGACATCTTCAAGTAAGGCGCTTTCCTGAGGTATTGGGCTTTCTTGAGCAAATGCAATAGCCTCCTCAACAGCCTTCTTGGATTCTTCTAAAAGGTCATCAAGTTCTTCTTCGCTAAGCAGATTATGTTCTATTACGAAATCCCGAAAAACTTCAAGCGGATCAACATCTGCCCAATCTTTTTCTTCACCATCAGGAGCTTTATATTTTTCTTCGTCTCCTTCAAAATGACCGTGGTCACGGTAAGTGACAGCCTCAATCAATGTAGGGCCCTCACCATTTCGAGCACGTTCAACGGCTTCTTTGGTCACTTGATAAACAGCGAATAAATCTTTACCATTTACTCGGATACCTGGCATATTGTAGGCTGCTGCTCTTTCAGCAATGGTAGGCGAAGCTGACGAATACCATTGAGGAGTAGATTCGGCAAATAGGTTGTTTTCATTAACAAAGATAACTGGCAGATCCCAGATAGAAGCCATATTCAGACATTCATGGAAAAGCCCTTCATTAGCAGCGCCATCTCCAAAGAAACAAACAGCAACGTTATCAGTTTTGAGGTATTTATTTCTTAGAGCAGCACCTGTCGCTAGGCCAAAGCCTCCGCCAACCATACCGTTGGCTCCTAGAATACCCTTATCTAAATCGGCAATATGCATGGAACCGCCTTTACCTCTGCCAAGCCCCGTGCTTCTTCCGAAGATTTCAGCCATCATACCCTTTAGGTCACCGCCCTTAGCCACACAATGTCCATGACCGCGGTGCGTACTGGTAATATAATCTTTATCGGTTAAATTAGCACAGACACCTGTTGCTATAGCTTCTTCACCAGCGTAGAGATGAACAAAACCTGGGATTTGACCTGAGGCAAAGAAACGTCTGGTATTTTCTTCGAAATTACGAATATTCCACATGGTCTTGTAGATGTCCTTGGCCTGTTCTTTAGAAATAAGCTGTGCTTCTATATCTTCAGCCGTCCGAACCTTGAGGTCAACCAGCTCAGAAACAGCAGCTTTTCTCTTGGTACGTGTTAATTCTTGTGGTAAATTCTTGTAGTTTGACATCTTTTTTCCTCCAATCTAAGGATTACTTTCAACAATCCGTTTGGCGACTTCTTGGGTCAATTCTGAAATGGTTGGGTGAGCAAAAACCGTTTCTAGGACTTGTTCCAAGGTTCCCTCAGCTTGTCTCAGTAAAATTAATGACTGTAAAAGATCCGTCCCGTTAGCTCCAACTATTAGGGCACCTAAAATTTGATGGTATTTTTTCTCAGAAACAATTTTGACAAAACCTTCGCTCTCATTGGCAGCTAACGCTCGGCCATTATATGTAAAAGGCAATTGCTCTGTTATCACATCATATCCTGCCTCCTTTGCTTCTTCTTCGCTATAGCCAAAACTAGCAACTTCTGGAATAGTGTAAAGAGAACGCGGCACTCCTAAAGAATCAAGTGGTTCTTCTGCTTTTCTGCAAATAGCCTTAACAGCCTTGATTCCTTCTGCACTGGCAACATGAGCTAGCATATAAGACTCTGTCAAATCACCAATGGCGTATACATGAGCTATAGAGGTTTCATAATAGTCATCAACCTTAACAAAACCTCGCTTTGTCAGCTCAATTCCCATGTCTTTAGCCAGATCTGTATTTGGTTTGCGGCCAGTAGCAATCAAAAGTTTGTCAAATTTAACTTGCTCCTTTTCCAAAATAACGCTATCTGTTGTTACTTCTTGAATATTGACATTTTCAAAAATCCTAACCCCCATATGGGTCAATTTTTGACGAATAACTTCTCGGGCGAGCGGATCTTCTGTCAATAGGATTTCGGGTGCAACTTCAATAACTGTCACTTCAACACCTAAAGGCTTCATGGCAAAAGCCAGCTCAATAGCAATAACACCGCCTCCGATAATAACAAACTTATCTGGTAATTCCGTTAAATCAAAGAAGCTATCTGTTGTCAAATAATCAACAGTTTCTGTTCCTGCAATCGGAGGAACAAAAGGATGACTGCCAGTCGCCAGAATAACATCTTTTCCTTTGATAGATTGACCGTCAACTTTAAAGACAGTCCCCTTATCAAATACAGCCTGACCGTCATAATAATCGATTTTTAAAGCCTTAAAGGTGGCATGAATTCCTCCCTGCAGACTTGCCACTACTTGATTTTTACGATTCACCAATTTCTCAAAGTCAATCGCTTCTACCTTTGTCTGGATTCCGTATTGATTAGCTTCCTTAATATCTAATAGCCAATGGCTATGCTGAAGGTAACTCTTAGACGGTATACAGCCAACGTTCAGACAGGCTCCGCCGATAGCCTTTTTTTCGATTACCGCAACTGTTTTCCCCTGTTTAGCAGCTTCTTCTGCTGCAACATAACCACCTGGACCAGCTCCGATAACCAAAACGTCATAAGTCTTCATATTATCACGCTCCCTTCCTTTTATGGAGTTAATAAAAATGAACGCTGCAGTGATTTGTTTCTTACCGTGATTCTAAAAACTAATGATTTTCATAAACGAATCACTGCAGTAACTAAAATAGGGTTAAAAATGAAAGCGCTTTTCTAATCTTCATTGTAGTACTAAAGTTTGTGAAATTCAAGAAAAAAGTGTAGCTTTGAAAATTTTTTTATTTGTGAAAACAGATTGTGCTTATTAAAATAAAGCTAAAAAAGCACTAAAACAGTGCTTTTCCCCATTGTATTGAATTTAAAGTTTGTGATTATTGATTGGAAATTATTCCAAACGCTTAAGAAAAGTTTGTGAAATCATATCCTTTTTAAGTATCATAAAAAGACAGTTTCTCATTTTGACAGGACACTTGAACCTTCCTATTTTCTTTCTTGTCTTGCTTAATAATAGACATTGCCAAGGGATTTTCCAATTCTTGCATAATAGTACGCTGCAGAGGTCTGGCACCAAAAGCTGGATCAAACCCTTTTTTAGCAAGCCAGCTGTAAACATCTGGGGCAAGTTCCAAATGAATATCTTGACTCAGCAGACGTTTTTGCAAATCAGCAACCATAATCTTAACAATGCTGGTCACCTTATCAGCTGATAAAGGATTAAAGACGATTGTTTCATCAATACGGTTAAGGAATTCAGGCCTGAAACTGTGATTCAATTCATCCAAAACGGATTGGCGGACTTCTTGATTGATTTTTCCTGTCTCATTTAGTCCCTCTAAAATCATTGAAGAACCGATATTGCTGGTCATAATCAATATGGTATTTTTAAAATCAATCGTTCGTCCTTTTGAATCGGTAAGCCTTCCTTCATCCAAGACTTGCAACAAGGTATTAAAAACATCTGGATGAGCCTTTTCTATCTCATCAAGTAAAACAATTGAATAGAGCCTACGTTGCACCGCTTCGGTTAGCTGGCCGCCTTCTTCATAGCCAACATAGCCCGGAGGCGGACCAACTAGACGAGCCACTGCATGCTTTTCCATGTATTCCGACATATCCAATCGGATCATTTCCAATTCACTGCCAAAAAGGATTTCCGCAAGTGTTTTAGCCAAAGCTGTTTTTCCAACTCCAGTCGGTCCCAAGAACAGAAAAGAACCAATAGGACGTCTGGGATTTTGAATACCTGCTCGTGAACGGATAATAGCCTGAGCAACCTTTTGCACTGCCTGATCCTGCCCAACGATTTTTTCTTGCAGCAATTCTTCTAAATGCAGAAGCTTTTCACGTTCATTTTCTACAACACCTTGAACCTTGATTCCCGTCACACGTTCAACAATAGCTGCAATGTCTTCTCTTGTGACGATTGCATCAACAGGTTCTTGTTCTATAAGCGTCTCAAGCTGTGAGCGGCTTTGGGGCAGATTGCTGTCGGTCAGTTCAAGATAAGTAGATAAATCTTGGCTCTTTAAAGCGGATTCAGATTTTTCTTTTAGTGCTTCAATCTGAACACGTACTTGTTTGATTTGATCCAAAAGCTCTTTTTGAACCTGCCATTTCTCAATCAGTTCTGCTTTTTTATGTTCTAACGATTGAACCTCGGCCCTTAAAGTCTTGGCTTTTTTCGATTGAGAACAGCGTAGCAATTGAATCTTTTTGCTGAGAATCTGGCGGTTTAAATCGTCGATTTCTTTTGGGTGATAGTGAGAAGTAATCTGCTTTAAAGTGCAGGCTTCGTCCACCAAGTCCAATGCCTTGTCAGGCAAATACCTATCGGAAATATAACGCCTTGATAAACTGACAGCGGCTTCTAAAGCCTCATCGTCAATACTGACATTATGAAAAATTTCGTAATCAGATTTGAGACCGCTGAGGATAGCCAGCGACTGTTGATTATCAGGTTCTTGAATTAAAATACGTTGAAAATGTCTCTCTAAAGTCTTATCGTATTCAATGCTTTCCCTGTAACTGGCATGTGTTGTTGAACCAAGAATCGTCACTTCACCTCTAGCTAAAAAAGGTTTTAAAAGACTAGCAGCATCAACTGAACCTTCGGTCTGACCTGCACTTACAAGCGAATGAATTTCGTCTATAAAAAGGATAATCCTTCCTTTGGAGGCCGCAATTTCTTTCAAGAGAGCTTTGAAGCGTTCTTCAAATTCACCGCGATACTTGGTTCCAGCAATGATTGCACCTATATCTAAACTGTAAACCAGTCTATTTTGAAGATTTTCAGGAACTTCATTTTCGACTAGTCGCTGTACAAAGCCTTCAATAGCTGTTCTTCTGCCTGTTCCCGGATAACCTACCAGCACCGCATTGTTCTTGTCTTTGCGAGATAAAATACGAATAATATCATCAATTTGATCCTGACATCCGATGATTTTCTTCCCATTTCCATCTATGACATGCTGATTGAGATTGAGAGCATATTTCTCCAAAGCTTCATAAATTGCTTCTTGGCTGAGCGATCTAGCCTGCTGACCTTTTCTCACTTTATTCATCTTTTGGTAAAGCTTTTCTTGGTTGATGCCCTGCTTTTCCAAAAAAATAGTTAAAGGATTGCGCTGTTGTTTAGAGAGAGCCAAAATCAAATGCTCAACAGTTAAAACTTCGTCGTGCAAATCCTGCGCTTCACGTTTGGCGTCATCTAGAAGATTTTTAAGGCGCTGGCTGTACTGGCGGCCATAGCGGCTTTGATCAGTTTGTTCAAAGACAGAGAGTCTCTCTAGTTCATTTTCGATGAGTTGATTAAAGGCGTTTTTATCAACGCCTAAATCGGTATAAAATCGATCCGCAAAATGGTCTGGCTGCATTAAAACATACCACAGGTGGGGGATATCCAACTGGTAATTTTTATGCTGAACAGCCACATTCCTTGCTTCTTCAATGGAGCTTTCCACTAATTGTGTCATATCATTTGCCATAATAGTACTCCTTTTTGTCATTTAGGAATCATCGGTATTACCTAAAGTATAACACTCTAACATTTAAATTTCACTCTATAACTTTAAAGCTCTCACACTATTTCTTTTATAAAAAGCCGTCCTTGACAGCTTTTTATATTATTTGTGTTTTGGTGGATTGTGAATGGCTTCTCCTAGGACGTCTGCGAAGGCTTCATACATATTTTCTGAGAAGGTTGGGTGTCCGTGAATGGATTGCAGCAATTCATCAACAGTGAGTTCATTTTCCATGATGGTTGAAGCTTCATTAATCAGCTCTGCTGCTGATGGTCCAATGATATGAACACCAAGAACTTCGTGATATTTAGCATCAGCTACCACTTTGACAAAACCGTGCGCTTCATTTGAAGCGATAGCTCGTCCGTTCCCCGCGAAGCTTGATTTCCCAACTAAGATGTTATCATACCGCTTACGAGCCTCTTCTTCAGTAATTCCTACCATAGCTACTTCCGGATGAGTGTAAACCGCGGCCGGTGTGTACTTAAGATTGGCCTTTCTGCTGTTTCCGCGCATGGCATTTTCGGCAGCAACCTCGCCCATGCGGTAGGCAGCGTGAGCCAGCATCTTAGTGCCATTGACATCACCTGGAGCGTAGATACCCGGAATTGATGTTTCCTGGTACTCATTGACTTTGATGCGATTGCGATCCATTTCAAGATTGAGATTTTCCAGACCGTTAAGCTGAGGTACACGTCCGATAGAAAGCAGGGCTTTTTCAGCCACGACTTCTTCGCCATTGTTGAGCTTGAGGGTCAGCTGATTGTTAGCCTCAACGATTTCTTCAACACCAACTGATGTCTTAATCTTCACGCCTTTTTTAGTCAGGATTTTTTGGAGTTCAAGAGAAACTTCCCTGTCCATGCCTGGAATAATGCGGTCAGCCATTTCAATAACGGTCACTTCAACGCCGTACGAAGCCCAGACAAGCCCCAGCTCGATACCGACAACACCGCCGCCCATAACGGCAAGAGATTTAGGCATATCACGCAAATCAAGAATATCATCTGATGTCATGACCAGTTTAGAATCAATCCCCAGAATGTTAATACGGGAAACCTTGGAACCTGTGGCCAAAATAACGTTGCGAGCCTTAAGAGTCTGACTGCCGACAGAAACCGTCTTGTCCGGATTAACCTGACCGAGACCGTCCAGAATAGTTACCTTGTTGGCTTTCAGGAGACCGCGCACACCTCCGGTCAGGGTCTTAACGACAGAGTTTTTGAAGGCAACGGTCTTGTCCATGTCGATGGTGTAGTTGGTTGAGGCGAGGTTAATACCGCGGCCGGCCGCAATTTTAAGTCCGTCAAGAATTTCAGCGTTCTTAAGGTAGGTTTTGGTTGGGATACAGCCCTTGTTGAGGCAGGTTCCGCCAAATTCGGATTTCTCAACAATAGCTACCTTACCGCCCAGCTGGGCACCGCGGATAGCGGCATAGTAACCGGCAGGACCACCGCCAACAACGACGATATCATATTCGTCATCAGCCAGCGGAGCTCTCTCAGCCGCTGCAGGAGCTGCTGGCGCTTTGGGCACTTCCAGACCGGCTGCTTCCAAGGCGGCCGCTGGCGCTGCACCTGCTTCGACAATCTCACCAGCAGCACCGATATAGGCGATAACTTCTGTTACAGGTACCGTCTCACCAGCGCCGTGCACGATTTTAAGCAGTACGCCTGAGTCTTCTGCTTCCAGTTCCATATTGGTCTTGTCGGACATGATTTCAAGCAGGATGTCGCCTTCCTTGACCTCGTCGCCTTCTTGTTTTTTCCACTCGATGATTTCGCCTTCCTGCATATCAACACCGAGCTTTGGCATAATCACTTCAACTGCCATTTGATTTCCTCTTTCTTATATTTTTTAAATAGCTGAGCTTCTGTCCTATTCCCGTCATATGAGCAATTCTAGCGGATTTTCCAGCAAGTTCTTCAAATCAACCATGAATTTGGCGCCGTTCATTCCGTCCACAATCCGGTGGTCAATGGTCAGACAAAGCGCCATTATCGGACGGACTGTCACCTCGCCGTCAACCGCAACTGGGGTCTGAACCGTCGCTGCAACACCCAAAATAGCTGAGTTGGGCTGATTGATAATCGGATTGAAGGTCTTGGTGCCAAACATTCCCAGATTAGTGATGGAGAAAGTTGAACCAGTCATTTCTCGTGACTTGAGTTTGCTGGCCTGAGCCTTTTTGATGACGTCCTTGGAAGCTACCACAAACTCAGACAGACTCATCTTATCCGCTCCATGAACGACAGGAACAATCAATCCATCATCAAGACCTACTGCGATACCTAGATTGACAAAGCGATGCAGCTCAATCTCGCTGGCATCGTTAATCAAAGAAGCATTGAGGTACTCATGCTCAGGCTTCATCAGAGTCCTAACAACCGCCAAGCCAATCAAATCCGTAAAAGTAACCTTGAGTCCGGTCTTATTCATGATAGGCTCAAGAAGCTGCTTACGCAGAGCCATGAGGTTGGTCATGTCAATGTCGTAATTAAGCGTAAAGGTCGGAGCCGTCAGGTAGGAATGGGTCATTCCTTTTGAGATGGCCTTACGCATGGCGCTCATCTTAATCACTTCAACGCCTTCAGGCAGCTCAGGCGCTACTTTTTCTGCAGGGACAGCCGGTGCCGCTGCTTCTGCTGGTTGGGCGGCGGCAATAGCTGCTAAGATATCCTCTTTGACAATCTTACCGCCAAAACCGGTGCCAGCAACTGCTGACAGGTCAATTCCTCGATCCTCAGCGATTTTACGAGCCAAGGGCGAAGCCTTAGGCTGAGCAGCTTTGAAGTTTTCGACATCTTCTTTGTGAACACGACCTTTAGCTCCTGTTCCTAGTACTTGACCGAGGTCAATATTAAGTTCTCTGGCCAATTTGCGAGCTGCTGGAGTTGCACGAACAGGCTCATCTGAACCTTGAGGTGTACTAGCAGCTTGTGGTTGTGCGTCAGTTTGCAGATTGACTACGGCTGTTGGAACCACGGGAGAAACCTGCTCCGCAACGGAACTAGTGACTTCAACCTGTTCGCCAGCTTCACCTAGATAACCAATAACTTCTGTTACGGGTACCGTCTCACCAGCGCCGTGCACGATTTTAAGCAGTACGCCTGAGTCTTCTGCTTCCAGTTCCATATTGGTCTTGTCGGACATGATTTCAAGCAGGATGTCGCCTTCCTTGACCTCGTCGCCCTCTTGTTTTTTCCACTCAATGATTTCGCCTTCCTGCATATCAACACCGAGCTTTGGCATAATAATTTCAATCGCCACGATAATGCCCCCCTTTAAGCTTCACGGCCATTGCTTGCTACTTTATAGATAGCAGCTTTGATTTTATTAACATCTGGTAAGATTGCCTGCTCTAATACACGGGCATAAGGAACAGGAACATCTTCTGAAGCTAAACGTACGATAGGATGATCAAGATAATCAAAGGCTTCGCTTTCAGCTACCATTGAAGCAATCTCACCGATGAAACCGCCAGTCTTATAAGCATCGTTGACCAAAATCAAACGGCCTGTTTTCTTGACAGAGTTGATGATAATATCTTTGTCCAGCGGAATCAAAGTCCGCAGATCCACGACTTCAACGCTGATGCCTTCAGCCGCTGCTTCCTCAGCCGCTTGCAAAACACGTTCCAGCATACGGCCGTATGTCACAATAGTAAGGTCGCTTCCTTCACGCTTAATTTCCCCTTTACCAAGAGGAATGTAGAAATCAGGATCTTGATTAACTTCCTCTTTCTTACCATAAAGTGCTTTGGGTTCCATGAAAACAACAAGGTTATTGTCTTGAATAGAAGATTTCAGCAAACCTTTGGCATCGTTAGCATTTCCAGGTGCAACTACCTTTATGCCTGGAATATGTGTCAGCCATGCTTCTAAGGATTGCGAATGCTGCGCAGCTGAACCAATCCCTGAGCCTGAAGCTACTCGCAAAGTTACCGGCGTTTTCAAGCCACCACCAAGCATGTAGTTATTTTTGGCACCCTGATTTACAATAGCATCAAGGGCAATAGTCAGAAAGTCCATGAAGGTCAAATCAACAATTGGACGCAAACCAGTAATAGCTGAGCCCACTGCAGCTCCTGCGATAGCAGCCTCCGAAATAGGGGTATCCCTGACACGCTTTTCGCCAAATTCAGCCAGCATACCGACAGAAGTTCCAAAGTCTCCACCGTAGATGCCGACGTCTTCTCCCATTAGAAAAATAGTCTCATCTTTACGCATTTCCTCACTCATAGCGAGATTTACGGCTTCACGTAAAGCCATTAATTTTGTTTCAGTCATAATGTATTTTCTCCACGAAATAAAGAATTTTTCTTTTTGTTTCTAAACAATTTTTGATCATTTGCATTAACGAAATAATCAATCAACCCAGACATCTTCAAAAGCTACAGACAATTCCGGATCTGGACTGTTTTTAGCAAATTCATAAGCTGCATCTATTTCTTTTTTGACTTGATTATGAATGGCATCCAGCTCTTCTTCTGTGGCAATTTTTTCATCAACCAAATATGTTCGATATTTTATAATGGGATCATTGTTATTTTTCCATTCATCAACTTCTTCTTTGGTGCGGTAAACACCAGCATCAGCTGTCGAGTGCCCAAACCAACGGTAAGATTCAACTTCAACGATTGCTGGACCGTTACCGGCGCGAACATGATCAACAGCTTTGCCCATTGTTTCATAAACGGCAAGAACATCATTGCCATCTTGACAGTAGAATCCCGGAAGGCCGTAAGCTTCAGCGCGTGTATAGAGATGAGGGATGTTGGTCGCTTTTTGAATATCCATGGAAATACCATAGCGATTGTTGATGATAAAGAAAATTACAGGTAATTTCCAAGCAGCAGCCATATTAACCGATTCATGAAAAGATCCCTCATTGGTTGCCCCATCGCCCGAGAAGGCAACAACGATATTGCCAGTTTCATTGTATTGCTGAGTGAGAGCTGCGCCGACCGCAAGAGCAAAGCCGCCGCCTACAATACCATTAGTACCATAGTTTCCCTTTTCAAAATCAGCTAAATGCATAGAGCCTCCCCGCCCTTTAGAAATTCCTGTCGCTTTTCCTGCAAGTTCGGCCATCATTTTATTCAAATCCATATTTTGTGCGATTGACTGTCCGTGACCGCGGTGATTTGAGAAAAATTTATCATCATAGCTCAGGTGCTGAACAGCTCCCACATTTGCCGCTTCTTCACCGACCGAAAAGTGTGTCATTCCTTGAACAAATCCGCGACGAACTAATTTATTGATACGCGAGTCAAACTCGCGAATACGTTCCATCTTTGTAAGCATCTCAAGATGCGTTTCTTTTGAAAGTGTGACCATACCAATCTCCAATCCAATGTTAGAAAATATTTAATGATACTTATAGAATATGTTAATTTTTCACAAAGTGCAACTAATTTGCTTGTTTTTTGAAACAGCTTACTTTCTTGTGAATTATTGCTTTTTTAAGAAATTAAAGGCCAAAAAAGAAGCCGCTCTTACGACTTCTTTGTATTTTTAAGCCTGATAAACAATTTGCCCATCACAGATAGTGTAAGCAATCTGTCCTTTTAGACATTCCCCTATAAATGGTGAATTAGCAGCTTTTGACGCAAAATGTTCTGATACGACACGGTCAGCTTTCTCATCGAAAATCACAATATCAGCAGGGCCATTTTCAGCTAAATAACCAGCGTTAAAACCATACAAGTCAGCTGGATTGCAGGTCATCTTAGCTAGAAGTTCTGACAAGTTTAGCTCACCAGTTTCTACCAGATAAGTCAGACCTAATGATAAGGACGTTTCAAGTCCTGTCATACCTGATGGAGCTTGGGTTACATCTTCAACATTTTTTTCATCAGCATGATGAGGCGCATGATCGGTGGCGATAATTGAAATCACACCAGATTTTAGGCCATCAATGACAGCTCGTCGGTCAGATTCCAGACGAAGCGGTGGATTCATTTTGGCATTGGCACCTTTTTCTAAAAGCAACTGTTCCGTTTTAGAAAAATGCTGCGGTGCTACTTCTGCTGTTACTAAAGCTCCTAAACGCTGAGCAAAAGCAACGACCTCCACTGATTCTGCCTTTGACAAGTGCTGGATATGAACATGAGCTTGTCGATCATAAGCAATCATAACATCACGTGCAATCATGCTGTACTCAGCCACTCCTGTTGCTCCGCAAATATGGAATTTTTCCTTAGCAATCTTTTCGTTAAAACCAAGAATACCATTAAGTTCAGGGTCTTCTTCGTGAAGACTGATAAATGTATTATTAGCCTTAGCCAAATCTAAAGCTTCTTTGACTGTCTTCGAGGACTGTAAGGGAATACCATCATCTGAAAAGCCTACTGCTCCCGCCTGTAAAAGACCAGGAAAATCTGTCAGATGCTGCCCATCAAAATTTTCCGTAATGGTAGCTACCGACTTGATATGAATATTTTCCTTGGCCGCCGAAGCAAGTACCTCTTTCAATGTTTCCGTATCAGAAATAGTTGGATTAGTATTTGCCATCATGACAACTGTGGTGAATCCACCGGTTGCTGCAGCCAAAGCACCTGTATGAATATCTTCCTTATGTGTTTGTCCCGGCTCTCTAAAATGCACATGAATATCTATCAAACCAGGAGCGACAATTTTTCCAGTCGCATCAATAACATCAGCTGTCTCTTCTTGGATATGCTCAGCGATTTTGACAATCTTGCTGCCCTCTACTAAAACATCACAGACTCTGTCCAATTGAGATTTTGGGTCTATTACACGACCATTTTTAATTAATAACATAATACTCCTTATTTTAGCCAATCAATAGTCTTCAAGCCATCTTGTACCAAATAATGATTTGCTTTGGAAAAAGGTTTAGATCCAAAGAAACCTCGATGGGCAGACAGAGGACTTGGATGGGGCGACTCAATAATATGATGCATAGGATTAGTCACTAAGGACTTCTTCTTACGAGCAAAACCGCCCCAAAGAATGAAGACAACCGGACTCTCCTTTTGATTAACCACCTTGATAATAGCATCTGTAAACGGTTCCCAAATTTGTCCAGCATGCCCATTAGCTTTACCAGCAGGGACAGTTAAACAAGCATTGAGCAAAAGAACACCTTGCTGAGCCCAAGGCAGAAGATCATGCTCTTTCTTTTCACCAATGTCATCGGCCAGTTCCTTTAAGATGTTTTGTAAAGAAGGCGGAGCAGGAACAGCGTTAGGAACTGAAAAAGACAATCCTTGAGCCTGATTAGGACCATGATAAGGATCCTGCCCAATAATAACAACTTTAACCTCATCCAAATCGGTCGTTTGAATAGCATTGAATACCTTCTCGCGTGGCGGATAAACAGTTCCTTGGCTGTAAACCTCATTCATAAAGTTATTAATTTGGGCAAAATAACCTTCTGGAAGTTCTTTTTTTATTAAGTCATGCCATTTTGAGTGCTCCATATAGTACTTATCCCCTTTTTGCTTATTTTATTGTCAGCTGACTGGATATCAAAATCATCTGTTCCAGTTCAGACTGATTAATTTCAGCTTCATTTACAAAAATACTGATCCAGTGCTTCTTATTAAGACCAATTCCTGCCACAACACCCTTGCAAGACAAAAGTTCTTCAATTTGCTGTGGTTGCAATTTTAAATTAACCAATAACCGGCTATCTTGCTCATAAATAATAGCTAGAATTTTATTGTTGCGGTGATGGCGAATAGCTGCCTAATCTTTTCCCTTGCACTTCTTAAAGAATAATTTTTATAAGTATTGGTGAAACAGTAAACTCCATCAAATCCTTCTTGGTGAAATTCATATGCAATCAATACTTTCCAATCAGTTCAATCCTTGCAGTGTCCAGCAAATGCGGCTTGATAGCTTTTTGCAATTCGTTTAGGTAATAGCCTTCCTCTAAGTCAAGCAGGCTATCTAAAGCATAGACCTCCAAAGTGTAAACATGGTCTTTATCTGGCGGTTTTGGACCGATATAATAATGGTCAATCTGGCTGTAATCTTCCGAAAGAAAACGGCTGACTAAACTATTGACTCCCCTAAGATGATGTTCATCAGTCTGCGAGAAATTCTCCTCAATATCTGTTTTATCAGGAGAGACATTTGCCACTATCCAATGAATATAAGCAAAGCCGCAAACTGGGATAGAGTCGTAATCTACCAGAGTCCAAGCCAGAGATTTTGTTTCTTTTGGAAGGCCAGTCAATTGAAAGGGAAAAGATATCGTCGCTAAACCTTGAACAACCTGCTCTGCCTTTTTGGCATATTTATCAGGGATAATATTATCCTTGAAAGCAACTGAGATTTTCATAGCTTACCTCCTTGAAATGTTACACTTTCACTAATAACCATTTTATCATAAATTTGAGTAAAATGAGAGCCTGAATCAGTTAATCAAAAAAGAGTGATAGAACCACTCTTTAATAGTTAATAAGCTAGCCGCTTTTCAAGATAGGCCTGAAAGCGCTCAAAGAAAAAACACAAACTCCAATAAATCAAAGCCACCAGAACGTACATAGACATGTAATCCCACTCACGGCCTCCGACAATTTTAGCGTTTTGAAAAATGTCCGGAACGGTTATCATAGCTGCTAAAGAACTGGATTTGATCATATCAATCACTACATTTCCAAGTGGCGGTACGGCAATTCGCAAAGCCTGCGGCAAGATTACACGTTTAATAATTGTCCTTTGCGAAAGTCCCAGAGCACGAGCTGCTTCCCATTGTCCCAAATCCACAGCAGCAATAGCTGAGCGAAAAATTTCTGAAATATAGGCAGCAGACACCAGACTAAATCCGATATAAGCACACAAAAGAGCCGGCAGCTGCAAACCAAAATAAGGCAGGCCAAAGTAAAGCATAAAGAGTACCACAATCATTGGAACGCCCCGCATAATTGAAACATAAACACGCCTCAATTTTCTCAAAAAGAGGCTTTTTGAACCTTCCATAAGAGCCAGTAAAAAACCCAAACTAATACCAGTTAGAAAACTGAGTCCAGCAATTCCTAAGGTATAAGGAAGGCCTGTCAAAACATAGCCCAGACTTTCAAAAATTAAGTTCAAATCAATAAACTTCATGCTTTAGCCTCGCTTATTTACTCAATAACGACATCAGAGACATCAATCTTTTGGAAATCATAATCTTTTTCCTTTGACACATCCTGACCGGCAAAAAATTTCTTAGATAACTTTGTCAACGTTCCGTCTTTTCTCATATCTTTGAGAGCCTGATTCATTTTTTCCTGAAGTTTTTTATTGCCTAATTTGATGGCAAAATTGGCTTGTGAAGGATTGTAGTAAACACCTTCTAAGACCTTGACAGGAATATCAGGTAAAGCCTTAGTAGCCATAGTTTGAAGGTAATAATCATTTAAAATAACATCTGTTCGGCCGTTAGCAACATCTTGAAGGTAGACATCATTTGTGACATTATCATAAATCACAAGCTCCGCACCAAATTTTTTAGCAACCTTCATGTATGAAGTAGTTGAGGCACCAGCTGCTTTTTTCCCTTTTAAATCGTCCAGCGATTTAATGCCCGAATCATCTGACTGACGAACAATCATAGAACCAAAAGAATATTTGTGAGCATCAGTATATAAAAATTTTTCAGCATTTTTGCTGTCTTTTTCAATAGAATAACCCGCAACATCAACCTGACCACTATCCAGAGCCGACAGCATACCGTCAACTCCCATTTCGGTAAATTTAACTTTTAAATCAAGCCGTTTAGCAATTTCTTTAATAATTTCAACATCATACCCTGTCAGCTTATTGTCATCATCGTGATAAGACTGAGGGTAAAGTGTTCCGGAGGTGGCAACTGTTAAAGTCCCTTTATCTTTAATAGTATCCCAGTTATCTGATGATCTCAAACATGCAGCTAAGAAAAATAAAGCAACAAACAGTGCTAAGAGCGATAAAAATTTCTTCATTTTGTTACCCTCCTTTATTTCTTTTTATAAGTTTTTTAAAACGCTTACAAGAATAAGATAACGTATTTCTAAAAGACTTGCAATCTATTAGCTTGTGATTTCTTTCATAAGACTGAAACGTCCTGCTTCTTCAAATTGCTGGGCGATATTCAAAAGCAAATCTTCTCTTCCCTTAGCAGCCGTCAACTGAATACCAAGCGACAAACCATCTGACGATCGACGGTAAGTTGGCAGACTGATAGAAGGTTGACCCGTTAAATTAGCTTGCTGAGTAAACGGAGTCCAGTTTAAACTGTCTGCAAACATTTCCCAAATCAGCGCCTGCTGTTTAGCTGTTGAAAACTCAGAAATCCTTACTAACTCACTCCGAAGATGTTCGCTTAAAGAAAATTGTCCATGCTTGGGAGCAACCTGAGCAGTCGTTGGCATCAAAAGCAAATCATATTTTTTATGAAAGAGATCCATCTGATGGCTGTAATAATCCCAACGTGATAAAACAGCCGAATAATCTTTAGCGAGCAGCTTTTGCCCGCTTTGAAAGAGCGCCCAAGTCATCAGTTCCATATCATTCAAAGTTAACTGACGTCCCAATCCAGTCTCAATCTGATCAAACATGGCGGCCGTCTCTACCGAATTCATCAGATAATACGATTGCATGGCTTCAATACCATCAAGCGGTTCTTGTTCCAGATAAGTGATGCTATGCCCTTCTTCTTCTAAAAACAGCGCTGCTTCTTTGACTGCTTGGAGAGCATCTCTTGAAACCTCTCCTCCCACTGGAGATTTGGTCAGCACAGCTATTGTCAAAGGCTTACGCTGCCCTTCAAAAAGTTCCTGGTAGGTCAGCTTGGGAAGAACGAACGGGCTTTCCATCTGGCAAGTCTGAAGATGGAAAAGGAGATTGCGCGTGTCACGAACGCTTTTTGTCAGGGCGAAATTAACAGCTGCTCCCTGCCAGCCTCTAAAGGAAGATGGCCCTACTGGAATACGGCCACGTGTTGGTTTCAGACCGATAAGTCCATTAAAAGATGCTGGAATACGAATTGAACCGCCTCCATCACTGGCAGGAGATAGACTAACCGCATTTGCAGCTAGGAGAGCAGCTGCCCCTCCAGATGAACCGCCTGCATTGCGGCTGAGGTCATCCGGCAAACAGACAGAGCCATGTAACTGACTGTCTGAAATATTTTTAAATCCAAACTCAGGCGTATTGGTGCGTCCCAGTATGATAAAACCCAGCTTTTGCAAAGCTTTCACATAATTATCTGACTGACTGGCCACTACATGTTGAAGTAAGGGTGAGCCAGCCGTTGAGATTTCGCCTTCTTGTTCCTGCCCCAAGTCTTTTAGAAAAATCGGGACACCTGCAAAGGGCTTGCTAGAAAAGTCTCCTTCTTGTGCCTCTTTAATTGCCTTGTCATAACGCCGACTGGTAATAGCGTTTATCTGAGGATTGACAGTCTCTGCTTTTTCGATAACCGCTTGTACTAACTCAGCTGCTGAGATTTCCTTTTTTCTGACAGCTTTTGCCAGCCCGCTAGCATCTTTATCTAACATGATCTCTCCTTTAATCTCATTTTATTCTCAAAAAAAGCCCTAGGGATTCTTACACTTATTGTATAAGAATTTCCCTTAGGACTCTACTGATAAATTTAGTTTTGCCAATTTTTTTGGTCTTCTTTAAAGTTTTTAAGAAGGGTTAAACCGTCTGCATCAATATAACCTTGTACTTTAGCCACTTTGATCAATTCTGAATAGTTTGAAAGCGTCACAAGCTTAACTCCTGCTTTTTTAAAATTTTCAGCTGCTTTTGGCAATTCATAGGTGAAAATGGCCACCACACCAAGGACATCGGCACCTTCACGTTCTGCAGCTGCAACAGCTTCAAGAACAGAGCCTCCTGTTGAAATAAGATCTTCAATTACAACCATTTTTTGTCCTTTGATTACACGACCTTCAATCTGATTGCCTGCACCGTGATCTTTTGGTTTGCTGCGAATGTAAGCAAACGGCAGATTCATCTTGTCTGCAATAATAGCTCCATGGGGAATCCCGGCTGTCGCTGTCCCGGCGATAACTTCTGCCTCAGGAAATTCTTCCTTGATTTTTTCAACAAAACCATCCTCAATTAATGTACGTGTTTCAGGATAAGACAGTGTGATACGATTATCTGTATAAATCGGTGATTTAATACCTGATGCCCATGTAAATGGATTTTCTGGCTGTAAATAGACCGCCTTGATATCAAGCAAATCTGATGCAATTTGTGTCGCTAAAGTCATAATAGTCTCCTTTTATTCTTCTTTATTTTTTTCAGTTCTATCAATAAAATATTGTAACCTTTTCATATCCTACTTCTAGGCATTCCACTCCGCCCTGATAGTTTGATAAGCCTCAACTGGATCTTCCGCCTGTGTTATTGGTCGTCCAACCACGATATAATCTGAGCCGATTTGACGAGCCTGCGCTGGTGTCATAACCCGTTTTTGGTCGCTAGCAGCAGAACCTGCTGGTCGAATACCTGGTGTCAGGCAGATAAAGCGTTCTGAAGTAGCTGTCTTAATGGCTTCAACCTCATGCGCTGAACAAACTACACCGTCAAGTTCAGCTTCTGCAGCTTTTTTGGCATAATGAACAACAGATTCGACTAAACTGCTTTGAATGTTTTGATCTTCTTTCATCTGCTCCTCTGAAGTTGATGTCAGCTGTGTTACTGCAATCAATTTAGAACCTTGACCTAACCCTTCTCTGGCAGCTTTCATCATTTCGACACCACCAGCTGCGTGAACATTGGTCATATCTACACCTAGGTCTGCTAAAACAGCCATTGCTGATTTAACTGTATTTGGGATGTCGTGCAGCTTCAAGTCCAAAAATACTGAGTGCCCGAGCGATTTAACGTAGCGGACAATCTCTGGTCCAACAGCATAATAGAGCTCCATTCCGATTTTGACGTAGAGCTTTTCTTCTTTGGGAAATTGGCTTAAAAATGATTTCACATCTTCAAATGACGGGAAATCAAGAGCAACAATCGGACGTTCTTCTCTCATTATCTTTCCTTTCATAGCTGATAGCTCTTACATAGCTACCTTAAACAGACAAATAAAAACCTCGCCAGAGACGAGGTTACACGAAATTACGGAACAGCATTTCCGATTATCAACGGAGAAAATCTCCTTTTTCCTGTAACAAAAGCATCCGCAGATACTCAACCTTTCTCGCCTCTCTGGACATGATTAAAGGCTCTTTAATTGTTTACCAGTATATCTTTTTTAAGCACTATTGTCAAACCCTGCTCAACAAATACCTAAAATCCTCTGCTCTTATCCATAACGTTTTGTCATTTCTAAAAGGAGGGCACCCAACAAGACCTGATTGCACAATTCTTGAGTCTAAGTAAAGCCTAAGTTTTTTAGGATTGTGAAAAAGACAGGCAAAAGGAGTAACTGCACCTGGTTTTACTTTTAAAAGCTCGGCTAACTCTTCCTCACTAGCAAAACTTAGACGTGTATCATCCAAATCTTTTGCTAATTGCTTCAAATCCAGTTTAATTTCTGCTGGTGCTACTACTAAGTAAAATCTACTGGCCGAGCGGTTTTTAAGCAAAAGTGACTTTAAAGCCTGCCCTTTAAGTTCAAAGTCAGCATCTAGGACATGCCAAATGGGTTTATGTCTGACAAGTTCAAAATCTATTCCTTTGGCATTTAACAAACGGTATAGTTCTTTTTCGCTACCCTCCAAGTCCCTCTCGAACCTCCATTCTAAGAGATTCTAGGTCTTCAATGCCATATTTGTCCATAACCTTAGGCAAGTCTTCAATGATATTTGGACAAGCATAAGGATTCGTAAAATTAGCCGTTCCAACAGCAACGGCTGATGCTCCAGCTATCATCATTTCCAGAGCTGCTTCAGCCGAATCAACACCGCCCATACCTATAATAGGAAGTTGTGTCTGTTGCGCTACTTGACGAATAAGCTTTAGAGCAACTGGAAAGACTGCTGGGCCAGACATGCCTCCCTGACCGTTAGCGATGATAGGCTGACGCGTCGCCAAATCATATCGTGTTCCCACCAGAGTATTAATCATGGTGAAACCAGTCGCTCCTGCTTCTTCAACAGCCTTAGCAACCGTTGTAATATCCGCAATGCTTGGTGTTAATTTGACATAAACGGGAACTTCAGATGTCTGAACAGCCGCTCTGACAGCTGCGTAGGCTAATTCCGGAACTTGCCCGATTAAAAGCCCCGCATTGCCATGATCTACATTGGGACAGGAAATGTTGAGCTCGATAGCTGTTACATTTGGAGCCGTGGAAATCCGCCCTGCAACATAAGCATATTCATCATTAGAAAAGCCTGCAACATTAGCAATGATGGGGAGCTCGGGAAATTGTTGAGCCAACCAAGGCAGCTTTTCAGACATAACCGCTTCAACCCCAGGATTTTGCAAACCGATAGCATTAAGCATACCAGATGGTGTCTCTGCTACACGAGGAGTGGGATTGCCAAAACGCGGTTCACGTGTAGTCGCTTTAATCATGATAGAGCCAAGTCGATTCAAATCGTAGTATTTAGCATATTCTTGTCCAAACCCAAAACAGCCAGATGCTGGAATGATAGGATTTTTCAAATCAAGACCAGGAAGTTTAATCGCTAAACGTTTTTTTGACATTGAAAACCTCCTTATAAAACAATACTGCCAGTTTCAAATACTGGTCCATCTTCGCAAACACGCTTATTGGCAGCCTCACTTTTATCGCGTAAATGCACAACGCAGGCATAGCAGGCACCCATGCCGCAAGCCATACGCGATTCCATCGAAATATAAGCATGGGGATGCTGTTCAAATTTTTTATCAACATATTTGAGCATACCAGGAGCCCCACAGGCATAAACAGCCGCAAAGTCTTCGGACATATTATCAACAACAGTTGATACATAACCCTTAATACCGTAGGAACCATCATCTGTGGTTACCACTACATCGGCGTATTTGCTGAATTCATTTTCTAAAATGACAGCATCTTTATTAGCAAATCCCAAAACTGCTGAAACCTGGATTCCCTTGTCATGCAAGGCTTTTGCAGTTGCATAGAGCGGCGGCACTCCAATCCCTCCGCCGATTAATAGGGCTTTTTGTCCAGAGCTAATCACGGATAAATCAAAACCATTGCCTTGCGGTCCCATAGTGTCGACCTTATCACCTGCTTTCAAACGTGATAAAATTGCAGTTCCCTCGCGTTCTACGCGGTAAATAATAGTCGCCTCTTCTCCTCTTTTATCAATGGCAGCAATGGAAATGGGGCGTCGTAAAAGTTTGCTGGGATCCGGTACACGCAGATGCAGAAATTGGCCAACAGACATTTCCTGAACCATAGAGCCGCTTAAGACCATTTCAAAAATACGCGGAGCGATTTCTCTTTGACTGACAATAGTCAGATCTTCTACCAAAACTGCAGGTTTCTTTTCACAATTTGGATTCATACTTATCCTTTCGTTTGTTGTAAAAATGCTTTGCTATGATTCAAACAGCAAGCAGAAAAAGACTTGTAAACGCCTAGTAGTATAGCTTTTTCAGTCTTTCTTGTCAATCCTAGCATTTTTATGTGGTATAATAAACTAACTGAAATCAAGCAAAGGAGAAAAAGATGTCGTTTGATGGTTTTTTCTTACACCATGTAACCAATGAGCTGCGCCAGCAAATTTTATACGGACGGATTCAGAAGGTCAATCAGCCCTTTGAACGTGAACTGATCATAACTGTGCGCAATAATCGCCAAAATTATAAATTGCTGCTGTCTGCTCACCCTGTTTTTGGACGTGTACAGACAACCAAGACCGAGCTGCCTAACCCGCAAAATCCTAATACTTATACCATGATTATGCGCAAGTACTTACAAGGCGCTGTTATTGAAGATATCCAACAGTTGGAAAATGACCGTATTCTTGAAATATCGGTTTCTAACAAAAATGAAATCGGCGATCAAATCAAAGTGACATTGGTTGTCGAAATCATGGGCAAACATTCCAACATCATTCTTTTAGATAAAAATGAGGGAAAAATCATTGAGTCTATTAAACACGTTGGCTTCTCTCAGAATAGCTATCGTACTATCTTACCGGGCTCAGCTTATCTTTTTCCGCCTCAAACGGATGCTCAAAATCCTTTTACAATTTCCGATGAAAAGCTCTTTGAAATTTTGCAAACACAGGATTTATCAGCCAGAAATCTCCAAAGACTTTTTCAAGGATTGGGATGCGATACAGCCACTGAATTGGCTGTTCAGCTAGTAGAAAATGACAGGCTTAAACAGTTTCGTCATTTCTTTAGCAGGCCCACTCAGCCTACTTTGACAGAAAAAAGTTTTGCCGCTGTGCCATTTAGCAACAAGATTCAAAGTTTTGAGACCCTGTCAGAACTGATGGACTTTTTCTATTTGGAAAAAGCAGAGCGTGATCGTATTTCCCAACAGGCTGGCGATCTGATTCACCGTGTCCAAAATGAACTTGAAAAAAACAAGAAAAAATTGATTAAGCAGCAGGCGGAATTGACAGCAACCGAGAATGCTGAAATTTTTCGCCAAAAAGGGGAGTTGCTTACCACCTACCTAAACAGGGTACCTAACAATAAAGAAAGCGTCGAGTTAGATAATTACTATACCGGAGAAAAAATAAGCATCGCACTTGATTTAGCCTTAACGCCTAATCAAAATGCTCAACGATATTTTAAAAAATACCAGAAGTTAAAGGAAGCCGTTAAGCACCTGACAGGATTGCTTGAAGAGACTAGGCAAACGATTGCCTATCTGGAAAGTGTTGATTACAATCTCTCGCAAGCGAATATGGACGAAATTGAAGACATTCGTGAAGAACTTGTGGAAGCTGGGTTTATCAAACGCCGCTCGGTTAATAAACGCCATAAACGCAAAAAACCTGAACAGTATTTGGCTAGTGATGGCAAAACTATAATCATGGTTGGCCGCAATAATCTCCAAAATGAAGAACTCACTTTTAAAATGGCTAAAAAGGGGGAACTCTGGTTTCATGCCAAAGATATCCCTGGCAGTCATGTCATCATTAAAGATAACCTTGAACCATCTGACCAAGTGAAAACAGATGCGGCTGAGCTCGCAGCCTACTATTCCAAATCGCGTCTGTCTAACTTAGTTCAGGTAGATATGATTGATAACAAAAAGCTTCATAAACCAAGCGGGGCAAAACCAGGTTTTGTCACCTATACAGGGCAAAAAACTCTGCGTGTTACCCCAGATGAAAATAAAATTTTAACGATGAAAATTCATTGAATCGGCAAAAATAATTCTCAAAACCGTTGGTTGATAAACTTGACAAATGGCAGAAAAATAGAGTGGGACTACAAAATCGATTTTGTAGTCCCACTCTATTTTTATCTATTCAGATTTGGTGATATCTTCTTTCATTTCATCAACATTAAGTTTCGCAAATAGGTACTGGCGGTCTTGAACAGGAAAGCGCTGGTCCAATTGATCAACTGGGCCAACTTCTACAAGGCCGTTTTCAATGATGAAATCCATGACATGTCCGCCGAAGGTATGATCATCACTGATAAAATGCAAATGATAGCCCGCTACACTGACACCGTGAAACATCTCAGGTGTCCAAATCCCGACAATAGTTCCTGATACTTCTTCCATAGTGTATTCCGGCTGACGGGTAGCAACTTCGGCGAATTTAGTATCTGAGGTTGAACGTGGAATCATACGAACGTGCATGTTTTTAAAATGCCCTTTAATCTTGATGGAGCGAAAAAGATTGACTCCATCATAATAAGATTCAATACGTTCTTCTAATTCCTTGTCTGTCATTTCAAAACGCTGACGAAAAATAACTTCAGCTTGATGAGGAACAACAGCCGCATAAGGCACTTTAACATCTGGAGACACTTCTACAACTTCTGGCTGACCACCAGACCCCTTAGCTTGATAAGCTTTGCCATCTAAAACAATGAGTTCTCCGTCAATGGAGTCTAAGGTACCAATACCCAGATCGCCGTGTTCAAGAAGCTCACCAATGGTCAAAGAACCCCCATAGAGCCCCGCCATCAGAGCCCCTAAAGTATTGTATTGAAAAAGCTTGATTGCTTCTGACATGATCTTCCTCTTTCCTAATAAAATTCATCCGGTAGGATGGTTTCACCCAGTTTAACATTATCTTTGTAATCAATTGGTACATCAATAAGAACGGGGCCATCTCCACTTTCCTGCAGAGCTTTTTGTAAAATCTCTTGGAAGCGTTCTTTACTGTCTGCTCGGTAACCTTTAGCTCCAAAACTTTCTGCATATTTTACAAAATCCACAGGTCCAAAATCTACTCCTGACGAACGGCCATATTTCATTTCTTCCTGAAATTCTACCATGTTATAACGTCCGTCATTCCAAATAATATGGACAATCGGCAGCTTAAGACGAACAGCCGTTTCCAATTCCTGTGCTGAGAAGAGAAAACCACCATCGCCTGAAATGGAGATAACCTTAGTATTGGGACGTACCAGAGCCGCTGAAATAGCCCATGGCAGCGCAACTCCTAATGTCTGCATACCATTTGAAAAAAGCAAATGACGCGGTTCATAAGATTTGAAATAGCGAGCCATCCAAATATAGTGACTGCCAACATCAACTGTAACAGTCATGTCATCAGAAGCCTGCTCTTGCAGAACCTCAATCACATCAAGGGGATGAACAAGGCCGTTTTGATCGTCTAGGTCAAATTTAACATCTTCAGCAACAGCATTTCTAAGGCCTTTGAGGTACTCACGTGAATCTGCTGATAATTCATATCCTTTAACAGCCGGAAGTAATAATTCCAGTGTTTCCTCCATATTCCCAATGAGCTCACGTTCCGGCTGGAAGTAAGAGTCTATTTCTGCTGGTTCAACATCAATAACGATGATACGAGCTGAGATTTCAGCATTCCAGTTACGGGCTTCATACTCAATTGGATCATAACCAATGGCAATAATTAAATCCGATTTTTTTAAAAGCATATCGCCTGGCTGGTTGCGAAAAAGTCCAACACGGCCAAAGAAAGTATCCTCTTCTAAATCGCGAGAAACAATTCCAGCACCTTGAAAGGTCTCAACGACTGGTAATTTAACAGATTCCAAAAGATGACGCAAAGCACCCGTCACTTGACTCGTTGAAGCTCCATTTCCCAGCAAAAGAACAGGGAGAACTGCATTTTTAATCGCCTGCGCTAAGTAGTTGATATCATCTACTGAGGCTGAACCAAGCTGAGGATCGGTCAAAGGTTTGATAGCTTTTAGAGACACAGTGCTGTCTACCACATCCTGAGGAATGGAAATAAAGCTAGCGCCTGGTTTTCCAGATTTAGCATAACGATAGGCATTTGCTAAAGTTTCTGAGATGGTATTGGCATCATGAATCTCAGCAGCATACTTGGTAATAGGAGTTAACATAGCTACATTGTTCATGGATTGATGGGCACGTTTGAGTAAATCTGCACGCTTAACTTGCCCACCAATAGCAAGAACGGGATCACCTTCATCAGTTGCTGTAACCAAGCCTGTTGCCAAATTGGAGACCCCTGGCCCGCTTGTTACTAAGACAACTCCAGGTTCGCCTGTGATACGTCCGATTCCTTGCGCCATAAAAGCTGCATTTTGCTCATGCCGTGCAACAATAAGCTGCGGTCCTTTATCTTCAAGTGTATCAAAAACACGGTCAATTTTTGCACCTGGAATTCCAAAAACATATTTGACATTGTGGTTAATGAGACTGTCAACCACCAAGTCTGCTCCATATTGATTATTAAAATTATCTGTCATGATTTGACCTCTATTCACAAATGATAAATCAATTATAGCATAGTTTGGACAAGAGATTGTGAAATTTTATCTTGTGAAAAAATTAATTAATTTCTACTATCTTAAAAGGTGTATAATAGTGAAAAAGGAGGTATTTTTATGAGTGTCTTTAATAAAACTTACACAACGAACTCTGACCATTCTGCTAGATCATTGGGTTCCGGCTCTTTAGACGTTTTGGCTACTCCTGCCTTAGTTGCTTTTATGGAAAATGCTGCCTACGAATTTATTCAAAAGAAACTGGATAAAAATCAAACAACTGTCGGATCGGAGATTGCCGTGCAGCATTTAGTTGCTTCTTCTATTGGACAAGATGTTACTATCGTCATCACTGCTCTGCTTGAAGAGGGACATCGATACGATTTTAGATTGGAAGCTTATTCTGATGATTCCCTTATCGCCAAGGCTAACCATACACGTGTTCGAGTGGATAGTCAGAGATTTCTTTCAAAACTAATGAAGTAAATTGCGAAAGGCTAGACAAGTTTTATTGTCCAGCCTTTATTTTTTACAATAACAAAAGTTCAAATAAAGTTTAAACCTTGCCATTTTTATTAGGCGAGAGCTTTTTTATTTTTAAAGAGTTGGTATCTCAATTCTTCTAAACCAATAATAATAAATGGACAAGCAATTAAATAAAGCCAATGCCAAATACCTAATGGTGCTGTGTTAAAAAGACCATGCAAAAATGGAAGATAACTCAAAGCAATAAGCAGAAGAATCTCAATGAAAATACCAAGATTAACCATTCGGTTGCTAAATGGTTTAATGCTTGAAATTGAATTATTCTTGCCCTTACGACTATTCATAACCATACCAATCTGTCCAAAAATGATAGCCCCCAAGGTCATTGTTGTGGCTTCGCGGTAAAGAGAACCACTTCCAGCTAGACTTGTCAGATGGCCTTGATTAATCAAATAAGTGACAAAAAATGCTCCCATAGCTAAAACAGATTCAATTAGACCATACCATAGAAAAGCTTTAAGTAGTAATTGCTTATTGAGTAATCGATCGGTTAACTTACGCGGCGGATGATTCATCACTCCTTGCTCAGGCGGTTCAATACCAAGTCCAAGGGCTGGCAGCATATCTGTTCCCAAATCAATGGCTAAAATCTGCATGACAGTCAAAGGCAGAGGAATAAAACCTCTTGAAAACAAGAAGAATGCTGAAGGCACCGCTTCTGGTGTATTAGAATTAAAAATATAGGTTAAGAATTTTTGGATATTATGGTAAACAGCACGGCCTTCTTCAACAGCATGAACAATGGAAGCAAAATTATCATCAGTCAAAATCATATCGGCTGACTCTTTGGCAACATCAGTTCCTGTAATTCCCATAGCTACCCCGATATTAGCCTTCTTCAGAGCAGGAGCATCATTGACGCCATCGCCTGTAACTGCTACAACTTCTCCCATTTCTTGAAGCGCATTAACAACACGATACTTTTGCTCAGGTGCTACACGGGCAAAAACGACTTCTCCTGTCAAAGCTTCTTTTAGCATTTCCTCGCTCATTTCACTGAGTTCCAGTCCTGTAATGACACGAGCATCATCACCAGTTACAATACCGATTTTTTTAGCGATGCTGAGCGCTGTCAAACCATAATCTCCGGTTACCATAATGATGCGAATACTTGCTTGATGGCATTTTTCAATAGCTTCGTGAACACCTTCACGAGGAGGATCACTCATAGCAATCAAGCCAAGAAAGATTAGATTTTCTTCTAAATCTTCAATATCCCAATTATCTTTATCAATTTGCTCATTGTCCAATGAACGATAGGCAACAGCAAGCACACGAAGCCCTTCTTCTGCGAAATGATCATTGGCCGCTAAAATCGCTTGACGTTCTGTTTCTGTCATTTCAGCCAAACCAGCCTCACCATAATAATGCGAGCTGAGTTCCATAATTTCTTTCGGAGCTCCTTTTGTAATGGAAATATGCTCATTTCCATCCAACTCTTGACTTAGTGAATGGACAGTTGTCATTCGTTTACGGACAGAGTCAAAAGGAAGTTCCTTGACTCGTTTAGCCCAGAAACGGTTGGCATCCAGATTGACTCCCGCTTTTTCAGCTAAAACATTCAAACAGGCTTCTGTTGGATCGCCTAAAACAGTGTAATTTGAATGCTCCTTATCTGGCGGAAGAACTTGAGCATTACTGCAAAGATGTGCAAAACGAACAAGACGGTTGACTGTTTGATTTTGATTAATAGCTACCGCAGAACCGTGTCTTTTTTTTACTTGTCCCTGACTGGCGTAACCTAGACCGGTAACATCATACTGCCCGCCAACTGTCCAAAGATGATTTACCGTCATTTCATTTTGTGTCAAGGTTCCTGTTTTATCTGAACAAATGACAGAGGTTGCTCCTAAGGTCTCGACTGAGGACAGTTTTTTTACGAGAGCATGATCTTTTGCCATACGCTGCACAGCCATTGCCAAAGATAGGGTAACCGTAGGCAAAAGCCCTTCTGGGATGAAAGCTACAATCATACCGAGAGCAAAAATGAATGCTTCTGCCAGAGGTTGATGAACAAACAGTACCGAAGCAATCATAAAAAACAGACCGACAGAAACAGCAATCATAGAAATTTGCTTCGTCAAGAGATCCAATTCCTTTTGTAAAGGGCTCTTTTCTTCTGCTAGATTTTGTGTCAAATCGGCAATCTGACCAAATTGAGTTGCCATACCTATTGCTGAGACAATCATTTTGCCCGATCCAGACGATACTGTTGTTCCAGCAAAAACCATATTATCAAATTCAAGCGCTGATTTGTCGGGAACATTGTCAGGTTCAGCGGTTTTATAGATGGGATTTGACTCACCGGTAAGTGCTGACTGATTCACTTGCAAATCCGTTACAAACACTAAGCGGCCATCTGCTGAGATACGATCTCCTTCTTCAATTAAAACGAGATCTCCTGGTACCAACTCTTCTGCTAGAATTTTCTCTTCTCGGCCGTCGCGGACAACTCGAGCGTAAGAAGGCAGCATTTTCTTAAGTGCTTCTGTTGCCTGAGACGCTCGGTGTTCCTGAATAAAGCTAAAAAGTCCATTAACAATATTAACTAACCAGATAGCCACACCTAATTCTAAACTGTGAGAGACAATAGCTACTGCCCCGCCAACCCATAAAAGAATAGCCATCAGGCTGGTAAAATTCCTCAAAAAGGTAATGACTATAGATTCTTTCTTACTCTCACGCAAAACATTGGCGCCATATTGTTGCTGGGCTTGTCTAACTTCACGATGTTTCAAACCCGAACTAGAAGTACCGACAGCTTGATAGACATCATCTGCTATTAGTTTTTCAAGGCCTACCGAAATCTTTTTTTCAGTACTCATAAGATTATTTTCCTCGATTCTAATTATAGGAGGTTGACAGGTTTATTTGTGCAGTCAGCCACTTTCTTTTTATATCTACATTATACTCCTATTTTCAGAAAGTGATATCAAAAAAATACCCATCAAAAGATGAGTATTTTATTTGTTTTTGACTCGAGTAAATTCATGATTAAGGTAATTTTGTAAGCCTTCAAAACAAGAAATTAAACTCAAATAATCATTTAGCGACTGTCTAGGCGGGACATCTGTCGCGTCCAGTGAAATCCGTTGAATATCATTTTCATACAAAATACGAAAGCCTACAAGCATTCTGTCAGAAAAATAATTTTCATTGTTCAAAATAGCACAATTATAAATAATCCCAACAGGATTAGCTACCTTTTTCTCAATGCGAATAGAACGAGCAGATAAACCAGGTATCTGTTGAAAGCGCTCTAAGATAATCTGCCGCTGGCTGGGAATAAAATCTCTGATATCCATAAGCTACCCCACTTTCTAAATAGCTTCTTTCCCTTTATTATACCCTAAATTTCTCAAAAAAACTTAAGAGGAATTTCTAAGAGAGACAACTAGACTCAAACTTGATTCAATCAAGCCAGCAGCACGGCCGCTTTTTCGTTATGCCACCTTGTAAAATAGAGCCGAAAGATAATTACTGCCACTAATAGGGTAATTCGTCAACAAAATCCGTTCACGATTAGCATCTGAAACATCGCTGGAGCCTTCTGCAAAAATGGTTTGACTAAATACTTCACCACTTCTAGCATAGAAGAAACCAATCGTATAGTCGGGCTGGTTAGTTGTCACTAGACCTACAGCATTGCTAATGTTTTCTTGAGGTTCGGGGGAAATACCAGTCACTGTATAACTGCCAGTAGTTCCGCTGATTGCACCATTGGCATCAAAAACAAGAGTATCTCCTAGTTCATTTTGCCAAGTACCTGCCAGCGAACTATAGTTTCCAGCCATCAATTCTTCATAGTTTCCCGTACTGCTTGCTTGATCAGATGAGCTTTCTGTACTTGCTTGAGTACTTGAAGAGCTTGATTGGCTAGAAGAGGTTTGTGATTTAGCAGAAGATAGCTTGCTGGAAGTTGAAGAAGTCTGCGTCTTATTCTTAGAAGATTGGCATCCGGTCAAAAAAAGAGAAAATAGCGAAACAACCCCAATCATAAGTATCAAAAACTTCCTGTTTTTCTTCATGTGTGTCATATGAACCCCACCTTTCCAAATAAAATTTAAAAATACAACCTAAAATTTATTACTGTTATATCAGTGATTAAGCATTTTCCAACTAGCTAATCTAAAGTGTGTGCGCTATTTCTCATCATCATCCATGCTAAGCACGCTGAGAAAGGCTTCCTGCGGCACTTCGACAGAACCAATAGCTTTCATGCGCTTCTTACCGGCTTTTTGTTTTTCAAGGAGTTTGCGTTTGCGGGAAACATCTCCGCCGTAACATTTAGCCAGAACATTCTTGCGCAGAGCTTTAATATCGGTACGCGCCACAATCTTTTGACCGATAGCCGCTTGAATAGGCACTTCAAACTGCTGGCGAGGAATGATTTTCTTAAGCTTGTCCACGATAAGCTTGCCGCGCTCATAGGCAAATTCTTTATGGACAATGAAGCTGAGTGCATCCACCTTGTCGCCATTAAGCAAAATATCCATTTTAACAAGATTAGATCGGCGGTATTCTGAAATTTCGTAATCAAAGCTAGCATAACCGCGAGTTGATGATTTGAGTTTATCAAAGAAATCAAAAACAATTTCAGCCAGCGGAATTTGATAAATCACATTGACACGGTTATCATCAATATATTCCATGGTGACGAAGTCGCCTCGCTTACGCTGAGCTAATTCCATAACCGCACCAACGTATTCTTGCGGCACCATAATCTGAGCCTTAACATAAGGTTCCTCAATACTTTCGATTCTTGTCGGTTCAGGAAATTCGGATGGATTAGACACTTCCAGCATTTCTCCATCAGTCGTATTGACATTATAAATAACAGATGGCGCTGTCATGATGAGATCAATGTTAAATTCACGTTCTAACCGCTCTTGGATAACGTCCATATGCAGCAGCCCCAAAAAACCGCAACGGAAACCAAAGCCTAGCGCTTGTGAAGTTTCAGGTTCAAATTGGAGGCTGGCATCATTTAGCTGGAGCTTTTCCAAAGCTTCACGCAGGTCGTTGTATTTGTTAGATTCAATAGGATAAAGCCCTGCGAAAACCATAGGATTCATCTGCTTATAGCCATGGAGCGGTGCGTCAGCTGGATTGTCTGCCAGAGTCACAGTATCACCCACACGTGTATCCTGTACAGTCTTGATGGAAGCCGCAATATAGCCGACATCTCCTGTTGCTAGGAAATCACGACCAACTGCTTTTGGCGTAAAAATACCGACTTCGGTTACATCAAAGGTCTTGTCATTAGACATCATCTGAATGGTATCACCTGGCTTAACCATGCCATTGACAATACGAACCTGAAGGATAACACCGCGATAAGTGTCATAAACTGAATCAAAAATAAGAGCCTGCAGCGGCGCCTCTATATCGCCCGTTGGTTCTGGCACCTTCTCCACGATTTGCTCCAGAATTTCTTCAATCCCAATACCTGCCTTAGCCGAGGCAAGGACAGCTTCTGACGCATCAAGGCCAATCACATCTTCAATTTCCTGACGGACTCGTTCTGGATCTGCTGCTGGCAAATCAATCTTGTTAATAACGGGCAAGATTTCCAAGTCATTATCAAGTGCTAAGTAAACATTAGCCAGCGTTTGCGCCTCAATCCCTTGCGCTGCATCAACGACAAGAATCGCTCCTTCGCAGGCTGCTAAAGAGCGCGAAACCTCATAGGTAAAGTCTACATGTCCCGGTGTGTCAATCAAATGAAAAATATAGTTTTCTCCATCTTTGGCTCTATAATTAAGCTGAACAGCATTAAGTTTAATGGTAATTCCGCGCTCCCGCTCCAGATCCATAGAATCCAGCAGCTGCGCCTGCATTTCACGGTCAGATACCGTTTCGGTCTGTTCCAAAATCCGATCCGCCAAAGTTGATTTCCCGTGGTCAATATGAGCAATAATCGAGAAGTTACGGATCTTTTTTTGTCGTTCTTTTAATTCTTCAATAGTTGGCATCATTTTCTTTCTAATACAAATAGTTCAATTTAATTTTAGCATAAAAAAGAGCCAGACTAAAGTCTTTGTGATATTTTCTTATGAAAAATAGCAGAGCCGAGAAAGAAAATTCCCAGATCTGCTATTTTAAGATTAATGGAATACCATGCCGCCATCAACGACAATAGTTTGACCTGTAATATAATTTGAATCTGCCCCTGCCAAGAAACTAACAGCATTCGCTACATCTTCTGGCTCAGACAAACGTTTCAAGGTAATATCTTTAGCAAAAGTCTGCATGCCCCATTCGTCATCCTTACCAGCATTTTTGCCCACTTTGTGAGCGATATCGTACATCATCGGAGTTTTTACAATCCCTGGTGCATAGGCGTTCACAGTAATATTATCCTGAGCTAAGTCTTTGGCTAGGGTTTGTGTGATTCCTCGAACTGCAAATTTTGTTCCGCCATAAACAGTCAAATTAGGATTGCCGACACAGCCTGCCTGTGAGGTCGCATTGATAATTTTTCCACCATGTCCAAGTGTTTTAAAATGCCTATGAGCTGCTTGGCTGCCCCAGATGACACCGCCTACATTGATAGCAAAGGCACGTTCGAATTGTTCTGGCGTGATGGTATCAAGCGGTGTGGTTGGTGCTACACCAGCATTATTAACCACAACATGTAAATCACCAAAATGCTCTACAACCTTATCAAATGCAGCATTAACTTGATCTTGTTTTGAAACATCTGCTACCACAGCAAATGCTGTATCAGAAGACAATTTAGCAACAGCTGCTTGAGCAGTTTCCTCATTGTAATCCAAAATCCCAACTTTGAAACCATCTTTGTGCAGACGCTCGGCAATAGCAAAGCCAATCCCTTGACCAGCACCTGTGACAATAGCAACTTTAGACATAGTGTTACCTCCAATAAATTTCATTTTTTATTATTATAATAATTTTCTTAAAAAAATCAAAGAAAAAGATTACAATTTTTATTTTTGATTTTCTCCCTTCATTGATAAAGCTTTTGATTTAAGTACTTTCTATGCTATAATGGAAAAAAATAATTCAGAGGAAAAATATGAAAAAAACACGATTAAATAACTACTATTTAGAGATGAAAGAACACCACCTCCATGTTTCTTATTATGATGAAGAAAGGCGTATTCGTGTTTTATTGCCTAAAGATTACGACAAGGAAGACTGGGCTAGCTATCCTGTTCTTTATATGCATGATGGACAAAACATCTTTTACAGCAAAGAGTCTTTTTCAGGCTACTCTTGGAAAATTATCCCAACTCTGAAATATCACAAAGAACTTCCTAAACTGATTGTGGTAGGTATTGATAATGCTGAGGAAAATCGTCTTAACGAGTATGCCCCTTGGATGACAGATGTTGGGACAACCCCTGAAACTGCCAGTGTTGGCGGAGATGGTATGGCTTACGCCGATTGGCTTGTTAATACCGTGAAGCCTTTTATTGATGAAACTTACCGTACCAAACCCGATCGTGAGCACACTTTGTTGGCAGGATCTTCTATGGGAGGGATTATAACAGCTTACATGGGAGCTGCCTATCCTAATATCTTTGGCAACCTTGGTGTTTTCTCTCTCGCTTCATGGTTTAGCGAACGCGATTTTTTAAGATTCTGTGACAATCATCCGCTGCAGCAGGAAACAAAGGTTTATATTCAGGTGGGCACTAAAGAAGGTGACGAAGTTGATGAGACCTTTGCCCCTAATATGAATCAGGCCTATATTGACTGCAGCCTGCACTACTATCAGTCTCTTTTGCGTACCAAACATCCTATGGACAACATTTTGCTGCGCATCATGGCCAATGAAATTCACCATGAAAAATATTGGGCGGATCATTTCTTGGAATTTTTAACATTTGCATTCAAAGAATGAAAGCTAAATCACAAATCCCTCACTAGAAGTACAGTCTTAGTGGGGGATTTGTGGTTAGACAGTCATTGATTCTGCTCATTGAGAAATAACTCTGCTGACGATACCTCAAACTATCGCTTTTAAGTTTTGAATCTAGAATCAATAAGGTCTGTCGGTTCTACTCCCACCCGCTGCAATAAGCTGTAATTTTCAATATATCTATAATAAATAAGGCTGGACTTTTGTCTCAGCCTTATTTATTATTTTGTAAGCAGAATCAAATCCAGCCTCTTATCTCTTTTTGAGTTGCTCTGCAAATCTTTTTGCTCTTACGGGCTAAATTCGTCCTTCGGCTTCTAATTCACCTAGGAAATAAGGCATTTGCAGCCGCCACCATTCCCAGTCATGTGCAACATCATAGCCCCAATAATCAAACCAAGCAGGAATTGATTTAGCAGCGAAAGCATTTTCCAAGCGATGCGTGTCTTCAATGTGCGGACCTTCCCATGCTCCCTGACCAACCGCTACGATAAAACAATTACGGCGATATCTGTCCAGAAACCATGGATCTTCCTGATTCCAAAGATAATCAATAGGAGAATTATAATAAACCAGCTCATCACCGAAATATTCTCCCGTGAAGAAACGCACATCATAAACACCAGAAAGTGCTATTGACACATCAAAAACATCAGGATGGCGTAAAGCAAAATTGACTGCGTGAAAAGCACCCATTGAACAGCCTGTCGCTATTAAGCCTCCCTGCCAATTGGCTTCATAGCGGATAAGAGGCAATAATTCATGAATAATATAACGATCATAAGCTTCGTGAGCTAAAGCCATATCATGACCAGACTTGCCTTGTGCCAGCCAAGATTCATTGTCCAGAGAATCTGGTGTGTAAAATCTCACTAAACCACGGTTGATAAAATCCTGACAAGCCTCAATCATGCCAAAATCACCGTATTCATTCTGACTGCCGCCTGATGACGGAAATACCACAACGGGCTTGCCAGCATGGCCATAAACATTAAAGTACATCTCACGGCCAAGTTCGCCTGACCAATGTGAGCGTCGTTCAAAGTGCATAATTAGATACAAGGGATGGAAATACACAAGATAAGAATAGCTTATATTATATTTTACTGTCTTATTCTTTTAGCATCATATTCTTTCGTGTTTAACTGCACGAATACCATCCGCAGCCTTTCTGTTAAAAATTTTAGAGTGATTGTATGATTAGTCTTTTGCATGAGCAAATTGAATCAGTTCACGCATTTCGTCAAGAGTTTCTGTGCGTGCCAAAATACCATTTTCTCCCATAATTTTAGCAAAAATACCTGGAACAGACTGGATAGAAATAATCTTAGAACCAAATTTCTTACGGACAGCTTCTAAACTATTGCTATAGTGCTGATTATTTTTACGAGAAATATAGACAACATTATATTTGTGCGTAATATTTGCATGGAAGCTATTATCTTTGACAATATGAGCATATTCGCTAAAAATATCGAAATCATCAGCATAATTCCACATATCAATAGTCAAACCGCCTGGCGGACGACAGTTCACTTCCAGAGCCATCAGTTCTTTAGTTTCTTTCACACGGAAAAATTCAAAGTGGAAGAAACGTTCTTTTACTTTGAAGGCCTTCACGCATTTTTTACCAAGTTCAACTAATTTAGGGGAAATATCACGCGGAACATAGTAGAACATATCCCCGTCTTTTTCAACGGTATCCAAAACTGCTTCTGAATATTCCAAACTAGAGTAAAAGACAATGTTACCCTCATGATCCGTCAGCCCATCAAAAGTTACAATGTCTCCGTCAATAAATTCTTCCATGATGTATTCAACATTTGGATTTTTATAGTTGAAAAAGACTTCAAGTTCATCTTGAGATTTGATTTTATAAGTATCTGAAGCACCAACACCTGAATTGGGTTTGATAATAACCGGAAACTTGAGTTCTTCAACTAAAGCACGGGCTTCTTCATCTGAATGAAAGACATCTCCGTTTGCAACCTTGAGACCTATTTGACGGAAAATCTCTTTCATCTGACGCTTGGTTTTGATGGCCAGCATGTCCTCATTTTTATAGCCAAAAACATTAAAATCTGTGCGTAGTTTAGCATCTAATTCAAGCCAATATTCATTGTGAGATTCTATACGATCAATGCGCCCGTATTTATGAGCGAAATAAGCTACTGCACGGTAGACCTGATCATAGTCTTCCATGTTATCAACTTTATAATACTCTGTTAAATGGCTGCGCAATCCTTCTGACAGCTGATCATAAGGTGTATCTGCAATACCCAATGTGTGAATCCCATTTTCCTGCAAACGATGGGCAAAGGGCTCAAAGTTGGCTGGAAAGTGAGGCGAAATCATAACGAAATTCAATGGACGATCCATGTTAATTACCTCTGTTCCATAAATTACCCCTATTTTATCACAAAAACAGACAGAATTCTAGGAATTTTCTGAAAATATATATCCTTCAAAAGCTTCCCTAAGCTAATTTATGACATACAGAGGTCGTAAACTATAACAAAGCACAATCCAGTTATAGCTATAACCTATACCAAAACCTTACAATTAACTATTTTTCAAGCACAGCATTTTCCGATATGATAGTAACCATCAAAACAATTGAGGTATTTTATGACTAAATCTAAATTTCAGCTTGTTGGGTCACTTTTGCGCCCAGCAGACTTGCGTAAATACAAGGACGAAATTGAGCATCGTGATGACATTAGTTATCCTTTCTATGATGCTCTTGCTGGCTATCACGAAACTGAAACCGCAGATATTAAGCAAATTGTGGCAGATCAAAAAGAAAACGGCATTGATGTTTTAACTGACGGTGAGTTCGGCCGTTCCATGTGGCACCTAGACTTTGTTTGGGGGCTTAAAGGTATTGAGCGATACATTGCTGATCATGGCTATACTTTCGAGGATCATGATGGCGGTCAGTTTGAAACACGTAAAGATATTGGTATTCGTATCACTGAACCTCTTTCAGGAAAAAATCATCATTTTCTTGACATCTACAAATTGGTCAAAGAGGAAGCTGGCGGGCAAACAACTAAACAAACAATTTGGGGACCGGCACACGCTTATACTGAGCTTGCTATTTTTGATGGGCTGGCTGGTCCAGGACAAGTTTATGAAACAAATGCCGAGCTAAAAGCAGGATTGATTAAGGCTTACAAAGAATTTTTAGCAGAATATAAAGAAGTTGGCGGACAAATCGTTCAATTTGATGATTGTCTTTGGGAGCTATTTGATGAATCTAATTCCGCTTCTTTCTTTGCAGATGGCAATGAAGGATTAGCTAATCTAGCAGATGAGTTCATCGCTATTAACAATGAAGTCGTTGACTACGCTCATGAAATCGGTTTAACTGTCTGGACGCATAATTGCCGTGGAAACTACGAAAGCCGTTCTGCTGCTAAAGGAACCTACGAAGCTATCGCTACTAAATTTTTACGCGATCAGCATTACGATCGTTTCTTCCTTGAATGGGACAGTGAAGTTTCTGGCGACCTTAAAGCACTTGAGGCCCTCAAAGACAAAGATGCTGAGGTTGTTTTAGGTTTGCTTTCATCAAAAACAACTAATCTTGACAATGAAGCGCGTGCACTTCAGCTCCTCGAAGAGGCCAGTGCAATTTTACCTAAAGAACGTCTTTTCCTCTCACATCAATGCGGCTTTGCTTCATGTGATTCTGGAAATGAATTAGCCATTCCTCAACAGTGGAAAAAAATCAAACAAGGTCAAGAAATTGCGGCTAAATTCTGGGCATAAATACAGTAAAACCAGCACTCAAGAGAGACTGGTTTTTTATTTTATATCATTATCAAGATCAAGAAAACTTGCTAAATCTTTCAAAGCACGCTCTGCAATCTTTTCATAACGTTCTTTTTTATCACGAATGCGCGGACCATCCAGTTCTTTGATAATGCCGAAATTGACATTCATAGGCTGGAAATGCTTGCTGTCGGTATGGGTCACGTAGTAAGGCAGGCTACCGATAGCTGTCGTTTGCGGAAAAACAGTCGGTGCTTCACCTTTGAAGAGACGGGCTGCATTGATACCTGCAACGAGGCCTGAAGCCGCTGATTCCACATAGCCTTCAACCCCTGTCATTTGGCCGGCAAAGAAAAGGTTGGTCTTCTTTCGGGACTGGAAGGTCTGGGTCAGCAGATTTGGCGAATCCATATAGGAATTGCGGTGCATAACGCCGTAGCGAACAAATTCAGCATTCTCAAGACCTGGAATCATCTGGAAGACACGCTTTTGCTCGCCCCATTTGAGGTGAGTCTGGAAACCGACAATATTGTACAGGCTGCCGGCTGCATTGTCCTGACGAAGCTGAACAACGGCATAAGGCATCTTGAAATCACCGTCACGCGGACCCTTGTAGTCATCAGGATATTCCAGTCCGACTGGTTTCATGGGGCCATAAAGCATGGTCTTGATACCGCGCTTAGCCATGACTTCAATGGGCATGCAGCCTTCAAAGTATTTTTCCTTTTCAAAGGCATTAAGCGGTGCTTCTTCTGCTGCCGTCAGCGCCTCGTGAAAGGCTAGAAATTCCTCCTTGGTCATGGGACAGTTGAGATAGGCCGCTTCCCCCTTGTCGTAGCGTGACTTGAGGTAGACCTTGTCCATGTCAATCGTGCTTTTGTCAATAATAGGCGCTGCCGCATCGTAAAAATAAAACCCATCACCACCGTTGAGAGCGTGAATTTTTTCCGCTAGGCTGTCGCTGGTCAGAGGGCCCGTTGCAATCACCGTAATAGCATCGTCTGGAATCTCCGTAATTTCATCGCGAATAATATCAATGAGCGGATGATTTTCCAGCTCCGCGGTCACCGCCTGAGCGTACCCCTCACGATCAACAGCCATAGCACCGCCAGCAGGCACACGGTGGGCTTCGCCATTGCGCATGATAATAGAATCCAAACGGCGCATTTCTTCCTTGAGCAGACCAACCGCATTAGTCAGGCTGTCGCCGCGAAAAGAATTAGAACAGACCAATTCAGCAAATTTGTCAGTCTTATGCTGCGGCGTTGGCTTAACACCGCGCATTTCGTATAGTTTTACAGGAATGCCGCGCTTGGCAATCTGATAAGCCGCTTCAGAACCCGCCAAACCGGCTCCGATAACATTAATGTAAGATTGAGACAAAACCAATACCTCTTTGCCGGGATTTCCCAGCTCAAATCTTTCTATTTGTGATACGTGTTTATTATACCCTAATTCCTGAATTTTCCAAACGAGGTGATATTTTAGCTTAAAGGCCTCGTCGTCTCAGCTAAAACAGACAAATCCAGGCCGCAGCCAGTACGCTCAGAATACTAAAAAGAGAACCAATCAGATAATATTCCGCAAAGGCAGGGTTTTCAGAAATTTTATTGTAGCGGGCGATGGACTTAGCTGTGAAAACCAAACCGATGGAGGCAAACTGACCGAAAAGAAGACAAATACCGATAATAATGCGTTCAAGATAACCAATTGTTCCTCCTGCCCCAGCTATAGTATCCATATCGCTATTTAAGCGAGGCTGATATTTTTGGAAGAAAATCCGAAAAGCAATATTAGTAGGCTTGGTAATCAAAAGCAGAAACAAAATAATTAAAAGCAGCTGGGGTCGCAGCCAGTTAATTGAAATACTCTGCTCTGCTATTTGCCCTAGAAATAAAATAATCCCAATATGAGCGGCTTGATCCAAAGTAAAAGTCACAGCTGGATTGAGACCTAATCCTTCTGCTGCTTTGGGTTTGAGAAAGTCAATAAGACCGTGACTAAGTAAGATAAAAACAGCCGGTAAGACGAGGCGAGGAACCCCCAAAATAACAATAATCAATGGGAAAGCGACTCCTGCCAAATGTTTAAGTAGATAAATCCGTTCCGTATCTTTACGATCAGCAACCGTTTGACTCTGTAGATGAAAATCACTGAGAAAATGACAAATCAAAAAGAGTGTCAAAGCAGTGTGTTCTTGAAGGTAAATTGAAAGTCCTGTCATTGCTCCCCCTCCTTTTTAGATGATTGAAGTAACGTTAAAGCTGTATTTCTAGCTCTAAGGTAAACCTTGAGACTGCTGCTTTTTAACCGCTTAGATAGGGCGCTGGCCTGAATACCTAACCGCTCTGCTAAAGATTGATGGTCAAAGCGCTCATCATAAACACCCTGCTCTAAAAGAACATTCAATAACTCCATTTGGCTGTTTCGCCAATCGGATTTAATTGCTTCGCTAGCCGATATAAGAGCATTGAGACAAGTATCTTTAAAGGCATCATTAACCCTTACAAATACCTGAGTATTTCCATAATCATTTTTCTGATGAACCTGCTGGATCGCCTCTCTGGCTCGCCAATAAGCTGGACCATCTGATCCGATGCTGATTTCTGGATTAATTTTCGTCAAAATCTCTCCTTTTCCAAGGCCATAGCGGAGCTTACGAGGATAAATTCTCCTGTTAATATCATCTATGATCTGAAAAATGGGCGCATTCTCTTTTAGCAGTCCTTGAAACTCATCTCCCAGAGTAATCGAAAATTTGGAAACAATATAGTCAGCATAAACTTGATTAATCTCACTCAGTGCGAGCAACATTTTTTCTTGAACCTGCTGACGCTCATCAGCCAGCTCTTTTGAAGCAATCAAATCACCAATAACAGCTAAATAAATCATACTCGCCTCCTTTTATGTCTATTATAACAGACATAATAAAAAATGTCTATTTAAACAGATATTTGTGTTTTTATCCGTTTAAATAGACAAAACAGGAAAGTCAAGCATTGTTATTGTAAACATGCTTGAGCGCTCGTTTCTAAACCAATAGCTTACTTGACCTTTTCCTCTTTGTAATCACACTCTTCGTTGCTGCAGATGACCTGTTTGCCGCCACCGCGGACCTTTTTCTCAACCAGATAATCACCCGACTTAGGACAATTACGTCCGACTGGTATATCCCAAGAGGTAAAATCACATTCTGGATAGCGGTCACAGCCATAGAAAATGCGATTGCGCTTTGTCTTGCGTTCAATAACCTGCCCTTTGCCGCAAACAGGACAAGTCACTCCGATTTCTTTAGTGATAGCCTTGGTATTGTGGCAATCTGGGAAATTGCTGCAGGCATAGAATTTACCATAACGTCCTAGCTTGATAACCATAGGATGACCGCAAAGATCGCAATCAAAACCTGCAGGTTCATCTTTAATCTGAATTTTTTCAATACCTTCTTCAGCTTTGATTAGCTCTTTCTCGAAAGGTTTATAAAAGGAATCAATGACTTTTTGCCACTCTTCTTTTCCTTCTTCGACATCATCAAGTTTGCTTTCCATTTCAGCTGTAAATGTCACATCGACAATATCTGGGAAAAATTCTACGATAAGAGAATTAACAATTTCCCCTAATTCAGTTGGTTCAAAACGCTTAGCTGCTAATCTAACGTAATAGCGTTTCTGAATCGTCTCAAGGGTAGGAGCATAAGTTGACGGACGGCCAACACCATTTTCTTCTAAGGTCTTGATAAGCGTAGCTTCAGAATAGCGGGCAGGCGGCTGTGTGAAATGCTGTTCCGGTGTCGTCAGCACCTTTTTGACTGTATCTCCTTCTGCCATATCTGGAAGCATTTTATTTTTATCGGAGTCATTATAAACAGCCAGATAACCATCAAACTTAACTTGGCTGCCATTAGCTATGAAAATAACACCATTCTGAGAAATGGTAACCTTCATTGTATCAAAAACGGCAGCTAACATCTGACTAGCTACAAAACGATTCCAAATCAGAGTGTAAAGTTTAAGCTGGTCTTTATCAAGATACTTAGCGATAGACTCCGGTGTCTGAAAGACATTAGACGGACGAATAGCTTCATGGGCATCCTGAGCACCGCTCGCATTTCGTACGCGGCTGCCATGCTTAGAGTATTTTTCCCCGAAACGCTCTGTAATAAACTCTGCTGCCTGAGCTTGTGCCACTGGACTAATCCGTGTAGAATCTGTACGCATATAGGTAATTAAACCTTGCTGACCGCTGCCCAAATTGATACCTTCATAAAGCTGCTGAGCAATCATCATTGTTTTTCGGGTGCGGAAATTAATCTTATTGGCAGCATCCATCTGCATAGATGAGGTTGTATAAGGCAGCGGTGCATTGCGGCGGCGTTCCTTCTTTTCGACCTTATCAACAGCAAAGGCATCACCTTTAATACGTGCCAGCACTGCTTGGACATCATCATTGTTGGTTAATTTCAGCTTCTTACCGTCCAAACCATAGAAAGCTGCCTGAAATTTCTTTGTTCCCTTTTTAAAAGCACCATCAATCGTCCAATATTCTTCTGGTTTGAAAGCTTTGATTTCATTCTCACGATCAATGATAAGTTTAAGGGCAACTGACTGAACACGCCCAGCAGACAGCCCCTTCTTGACCTTTTTCCAAAGCAGCGGTGAGATAGAATACCCCACAATGCGATCCAGCACGCGGCGGGCTTGCTGAGCATCTACCAAGTCCATATCAATCTCACGCGGCTCTACAAAAGCATTCTTAACCGCATCCTTAGTAATTTCATTGAAAACTACGCGATTACGGTCTTTAGGATCTAAATTTAAAATGTGAGCCAAATGCCATGAAATTGCTTCTCCTTCGCGATCCGGGTCACTGGCCAGAAAAACCTGTTTGGCTTTTTTCGCTTCCTTTTTCAAATCATTGATCAACGGCCCTTTACCGCGAATATTGATATATTGCGGCTCATAGTTGTTATCAAAGTCAATAGACATGCTGGATTTCTTCAAATCACGTATATGCCCGACAGAGGCAACAACCTTGTAGTTCCTTCCCAGATACTTTTCAATGGTCTTAGCTTTTGCGGGTGATTCCACAATGACCAAATTTTTCTTGGTTTTGCTCGTTTTTCTCTTACTTGTTTTCTTTGTCGTTTTTTTATCTTTTGTTGCACTAGCAGTTGCCATACGATTCTCTTTTCTATTTTGAAAATGGCGGAGCTTTCACTCCTGTTTAGACAAACTTCTAGCATAATAACCCAGAAAACTTAAACTGTCAATAAAAAACTTTCTCCTATAGGAAAAGATATTTAGTAACTGCATTCATTTAAAATGTCAAATCCTGTCACAACACACTTAGCGCCTTCTTGGATAAGATGATGACAGCCATCCGATTTTCCATCTAAAATACTGCCGGGAATGGCAAAAACATCACGCCCTTCTTCCATGGCACGTTCACAGGTAATGAGGCTGCCAGAACGGATTTTTGCTTCGGCAACGATAACACCTTGAGACAAACCTGCAATGATTCGATTGCGCTCTGGAAAATGATATTTAAGCGGCTGTTCTCCCGGACCATATTCGGTTAAAATAAGCTGATTTTTGCCTATAAAGTCCTGCAGCGCAGCATTTTCTTTAGGGTAATGGACGTCCAGTCCTGTACCAATAACCGCAATAGTTGCTCCGCCGTTCTTCAGAGCCGATACGTGAGCCGAAGTGTCAATGCCACGCGCAAGTCCTGATACCAAAACGAAATGATTGCCCAGCTCCTTAACAATTTTCTGAACCGATTTGCTGCCTGTTTCACTGCATTTACGAGACCCCACCACTGCCAATTTAGGTTTTGTCAGAAGCTCGATATTGCCTTGGTAAAACAGCAGAGCTGGAGCATTATAGATTTCTTTTAAAGCTGGCGGATATTCCTTATCCAAAATTGAAAGACTGGGAAAACGATTAAAATCCTGACGCAGTGCCTTGGTATCCAAATTTTTATAGTGTTCCATAAAAATAATAGGATTTTTACATTTAGATACCACTGCCATATCACGCAAGGATAATGATTTTTTCTGTGCTTTTTCGTAATTGATAATATTTATAATGTTCAGATTTGTCAATCCAGCCTGACGTAATTTGTAGATTTCAAAATTATTCATAAGTACCTCCACTATATCTATACGAAAAATATGGAGAATAGCAGCAAAAATCTTTATGTTGAATTTTTCAATTATTCTTCAAATTTAGATAGGCTGCTGCTTTACTTATGACAGCATTGCTATAAAAAAGCTTCGAGCCTTGCCCGAAACTCTAGTATAAATCTAAAAAATGGCAAACTGCTCCAAGCAGATTGGCATCATTACGAAAATGACTGGCGACGATTGGTAATTGCAGTCTGTTTTTGGCAACATCAGTCTCTGCAGTCAATTCCCAATAGGACTTTTTGATTTGTTCAATCAAACTATTCTGAGCTGAAATACCTCCGCCGATAGCTAATTTTTCAAGCGGTAAAAAGGTCTGCAAATTCATAATCAGATAAGCAATATTACGGCAGTAATCTTCAAAAAGCCTCTGCAGCTGTATATTGTCACCCTTTTTTAAAGCTTGAAAAACTTGTGAACCATCTTCTTCAATCTCTAAAATTTGACTAGCCTGCCTGACAAAACCAACAGCCGATCCTGTATTGGTCAAGAGATTTTGCAGTCCGCGCATAGCTAGGCTAAATTGTCCCTTTAATCGCTCGGTACTTTCTTTTAAAGTGAGATTTTCTAAAGGCTCTGTTTTTTCAGAAGGCCTACCCCCCTGCAGAGTCATGAGATGAGCTCCAGAAACGATAGCACAGCCCACACCTGTTCCCAGAACTAAAATTGCTCCGCACCGTAAATTTTGTAAAGCGCCAGCTCTGGCTTCTGCCAATCCAGCAGCGTCAGCATCATTGATAACAGAAACAGGCAAATTTGTTTCCTGATTCAGCCACTTGCTCAAGGGAAGGTTTTTTAGATAAGGAATCAAACCGCCGCGAAAAACAAGACCTGTTCGCTTGTTAATTTCTCCAGGACATGAAATGGCAATTCCTTGAATGCTGTTTTGGTATTTTTTGGCAATAGTGCTGAGAGTGTTTTTGAAGCCTTCAAGATTATCTGGAGTTCTCACTTTGTCTGTGCAATCCAGCTTATAGAAACTTGTCACAAGACCATACTTGATAAAGGTTCCGCCGATGTCAATGGTCAAATAAGCAGCCATCTAGTTTAACTCCTTAATAATTCGAGCCGGATTGCCGGCAAGAACAACATTATCGCCAAAAGACTTCGTTACGACACTGCCGGCACCGACAACCACATTGTCTCCCAGAGTCACACCCGAAAGAATCGTCACGCCGCCACCAAGCCAGACATTATCCCCTATAGTAATAGGTGCTCCGTACTCAAGTCCGGAGATACGCTCCTGTGCATTCAGAGGGTGTAAAGGAGTCAGAAGCTGGCAATTAGGACCAATCATAGCATTGTCGCCAATACGAATCTCACAGACATCTAGGAAAGTCTGATTAAAATTAGCGTAAAAATTCTCACCAACATAAATATTGCTGCCATAATCACAAACAAAACGAGGTTCCATGTAGATAGTCTCGCCAGTCTTACCGAACCAAGATTTCAGGATATTGGCACGTTTGTCAGGATTAGGTTCATTATTAAAAGCTGTCATCTTATCATATTTCAAGCGTCTCAGTGCAGCAAGCTCCGCATCACTGGCATCATAAAGCTGACCTGCTAACATTTTTTCACGTTCTGTCACTAGATTGTCTCCTTTTTTATTTAATAACATATGACAAGAGATAAAAGAGTACCCATGTCCCAAAGATCAGTAGCTGCCATGTTTTTGTTTGAACCAAATAACCAACAAATTCTCTCACAAAGGCATTGAGGCTAAAGTAGAATTTTGTCTTAGCACCATACATAGCCGATACAACTGATTTTCTCCTTTCGCGACAAAGTCAGAGCACGAAAGAGATGGTAATAGCTGGTCACGATAGCAATCTTAGCACCTTCGGGAACAAGCTCTTTTGAAAAACGAAGGTTTTCGCGGGTATTTCTGGACTTCTTCTCTAGCCAAATATCCTGTTCTGGCACACCTTGACTGATGGCGTAATTGCGCATAGCTTCTGCTTCACTAATCAGTTCATCACTTCCTTGACCACCAGACATGATGAGTTTGCTGCCTGAACTTTTCCGATAGAGACTAATTCCTTTATTAATTCGAGAAGCGAGAAGCGGTGTAACCTTGTCGCCATTTAGTCCCGCTCCTAGCACAATAACAACATTGAGTTTTCGGGGAAATAAATGAAGGTTATTCAGTAAAGCAGCTGTTGTAAAAAAGACTAGCTGCATGAGCAGATACAAAACAAGAAAAGTAAAAACAACATAAGGGATAAGAAGCCCGTATTGTTGCTCAATTTTGGTGTAAAGATTGAGATAGCTATAAGAAAAAACAAGTAAAATAGCTACAATTCCTAGACCCAGCGATAAAAAATTACTCCAGCGCCGCCTTTCCCGATGTAACAATTGAAAACTCTTATAAAGACAAAGAATCCCAAAGACAACAGGGCCAACAACCATAGTTAAGATAATTGGCAGAATGGTGATATAAGACCAAGGATAAGGAAGTTTTGATAAGACGTACAAATACGTCATAAGCATCATTAACCAAAATAGGCTCCCCAGCCAAATAGTTCGCCTTTCAAAAAGATAAACTGCAAAAAATAAAACAATACTTCCCAAAAATAAATAAATCATTCTTTCTCCACCATTGATTTTATGGGTTCAAAGGTCTTACGATGAATAGGGGTAATGCCTAGTTTATCAAGTCCTGTCAAGTGAGCCTTGGTTCCGTAGCCAGCATTGTGGGCGAAATCATAACCGGGATATTGTTCGTCATAGTCTATCATCATGCGGTCACGCGTGACCTTGGCAACAATTGAAGCTGCCGCAATTGACAGCGAACTGGCATCACCCTTAATGATGGATTGCTGAGGAAGCGGTGTGTCCAGCTTCATGGCATCAATGAGCAGAAAATCCGGCCGGCAGTCTAAGTCTTCTAGGGCCGCCAGCATAGCTAGCTTAGTGGCTTCATAAATATTAACGCGGTCAATGACCTGATTGTCTATAATACCGATACCGACAGCCAGAGCCTTTTGCATAACTTGCTCATAGATAGCTTCGTGCTTGGATTTTGGAATTTTTTTGGAATCATTGAGGCGCTTGATTTTGCAATTTTTAGGAAGAATAACGCAGGCTGCGACAACGGGACCTGCTAAGGGGCCGCGGCCTACTTCGTCAATGCCTGCGATGGCCTCATAGCCTTGAGCGTAAAGCTCCTTTTCGTAGCGCAGCATTTTTTCCAGACGCAAATCCTCATCAATCTCAGCCTGAATGGCTCGCCTGCGCTGCTTGACCGCCGCCTGAACCCCAGCACGCGCGTCTGCTTCAAAATCTGCCCAGCGCGGGTCAGAGAGCTCAGAAATGGCCGCCAGCTGCGCTTTGATGTCCTTAACTGTCACCATGATCTTCTCCCGGCCTGTCCAGTGTATAGCGGCCCAGTCTGCCGTCGCGGACTTCCTTAACAAAGAGACTGTAAAAACGGTCATAGTCCTCACGAAAGCCTAGCTTTTGCGTCAAATTCATAATCATCTCAGGCGCTTCATCGTCCAAATCAATCCCCTTGAAACGCTCCAGCAGACGCTCCGGATAGTGGACTTTGAAATAGTTGAGGCCAAAGATAGTCACCTCATCCATAGGCAAGAGGTTATCCTTAATGGCACCGGTCAGAGCCAGTTTAAGCCCGACTTCTTCGTCTTCAAACTTCGGCCAGAGAATTCCCGGCGTATCAAGGATTTCCAGATTTTTATTGGACTTGAGCCACTGCTGACCCTTGGTGACACCCGGCTTATTGCCGACCACAGCGATTTTTTTGCCGGCCAGTCGGTTCATCAGCGTTGACTTGCCTGCATTGGGAATGCCGATAATCATGGTCCGCAATGTCTCTTTTTGAATCCCCCGCTCACGCAGTTTGGCCAGCTTATCCGCCATAAGTTCCCTGGCAGCAGCCGTCACCAGCTTAACTGCCGCTCCTTCCTTGGAATTGATGGCCAGAGTCTTTATTCCTTCTTTGGCAAAAAAGCTGCGCCATTCCTTGGTAAGATTGGCATCCGCCAGATCCGCCTTGTTTAAAATCAAAAGTTTTGGCTTATCGCCCACAATATTGGTCAGCATGGGATTCTGACTGGACAGAGGCAAACGTGCATCCACCAAAATCGTTACAAAATCAACATATTTTAAGTTCTCCTGAACCTGCCTGCGTGCCTTGGACATGTGACCGGGAAACCATTGAATAGTAGCCATGTCTTCTCCTGTTCATACATTTTTATATCTATTATAGCATATCTGATAATTTGGGGATGTTGAGACAACTATCTTTAAAACCTTGCTGGCAGATTAGTTTATCAGAAATACCATGTAAATAAAACGACCCAGCACTGGTACGCATTGCAGATGCAAGAGGCGATGCTGAGTCTCTATCATTATAGTTACGTAAATTATACTATTTTTCATGAAATAACGCTACGTAGAAGAAAATTAAAGCTTTGGCGTACAACATCTCTTATAAGCTACATTTATTTCTTGTCTCTTTCCAGAGGAAATGTCATACAATGAATACCCCCGCCGGCTTTAAGGATTTCTGTGATATCAACTTCAATGACCGTCATACCATGCTGGCGCAGCTGATTATTGATAAAAGTATTTTGACAAAGACTAAGGACACGGTTGTTCCCCAAAGCCTGAACATTATAAGCATGGCGGTAAATCATAGCCTCATCGCCAGAAATCAGCTCAATCCCTTTTTGGGCTAATAAGTTTAGAAAGTCCTCAGTCAGACCGTCTCTGTAGCCGATGGCCAATTGGGGAGCAACCAAATTAAAACACATATCCAAATGAAGATAATCAGGATTAGCCGGCACACCGTAAACCTGATACCCTAGAGGCTCTAAAGCCTGACGGATTTCAGCCACCCCTTTTTCATCCGTTCGCTGAATCATACCAATAGCCAGCGTGTGTTCATCAATAAAAGCAAAATCACCGCCTTCAAAGTGACCCTCTTGAACTTGAGCAATTTTCTTAATGCCGAGCTGTTTCATAATGTTTTCATAAAAGTTTCTCTCCTCAAAGCGAACATCGCTGACAAACTTGCCCAAAATATAACCTTCGCGAATATTCCCGCCAAAATCACGTGCGAAAATAGCTTCCGGAACACCTTCGTGAGCATCAACCGTAACAACTTCTACACCATTATCCTGATAGGTCTGAACCAAGTCTTGAAATTCAGCCATCATTTTAGCGTTATTCAAGCCGTCTTGGTGTTTTTTGGAAATTTCGTTAATCGGCGCCGCTTCAAATAAATATTTGGGAGAAGAAAGCAAAACCTTTCTCAATCGCCCTGTTCCATTATACACAACCATTTTTCGTCCCCTTATTCTTAATAAATCTTAGTGGCTAGTATACCCTTAAATAAAAAAACTTTCCAATATTAGCTGTAGTTAATTTTGGTTAGGAAAGAGAAAAAGAGCAGCTAAAGCCTGCTGCTCTAAGCTTTTATTGTAAAAGAAATAAATAGCTCTGCTATTGTCAAAAGTTAAGCTTCAATAGGCATAAAATTTCCGACAATCTTACCAATAATCCGCGGTTCTTCATCATAGGGAGCAAATTTATCGGCATAGCGCTTATTGAGAGATACCAAACGGAGACCTTCTTCCTCACGATAGACCTTCTTGATATAGGTCTGACCGTTCCAATCCACTGCATAAACAGCACCATCATAATCGAATCCTGTCTGCTTAATAAGGACAACTTCACCGTTTAGGTAAGTAGGTTCCATTGAATCTCCAAAAACCCAAGAGGCAAAATCATGATCTAAGGCTTCATCATAGAAGACTTCATCATAATTACCGTCTCCGAAATAGGAAAAACCTGTACCAGCCGACAGTTTTTCAAACACCTTGTAACTGAACAGTTCCACAACAGGTGCTTTCTCAACTTCCTCTTGCTTGAGTTTTTCCTGTGCCAGAAGCTTCTTAGCAAAATCAAGCGATTTTTTCTTGTTCTCCGACGATAATTTCAAATAGACATCAACGATTTCGTGCTCCGATAAAAAGTAAGTCTCAGTCACTCCGAAAATTTCTGATAAGACAGAAAGATTTTTTTGATTGGGCTTTGTTTTTCCATTTTCCCAATTAAAATAGGATGAACGCGAGATTCCCAACCGCTTAGCAACTTCAGCCTGACTGTATCCTTTTTCTTCTCGGATGTCTTTGAGCCTTTGACCTGAAAACATAGCATCACCTCGTAAGTTAATAAACTAACATTAGTGTATCAAAAAAAGAAGGTAAATTCAAGAGAATTCTGCCTTCTTTTTACATCACTTGCGCCTTTTCTTGGCTTTTCTCATCTTGTTTGCTTGACGTTTCATAGCTTGTTTCATCGCAAAGCTGCCGACTTTACCTTTGAGACCGCCGCCCATCAGCTGACTGAGATCCATATTGCCCATATCTGGCATACCAGCACCGCCCATCATGCCTTCAATGGCTGACATATCCATGCCTCCATTTGGCATATTCTTAGGCATATTATTGGGGTTGAGCCCCATTTGCTTCATCATCTGGCTCATATCTCCAGACATAACCCCTTGCATCATTTGTTTGGCTTGATTGAAATCTTTAATAAATTTATTGACATCAACAAAACTATTTCCTGAACCTGCTGCAATACGGCGGCGGCGGCTAGGATTTAAAAGATCTGGATTTTCACGCTCTTCTGGCGTCATAGAAGAGACGATTGCGCGTTTTCGAGCAATTTCTTTTTCATCAATCTTAACATTGGCCAGAGCTGGATTGTTTGCCATACCTGGAATCATTTTCATGATATCTTCCATAGGCCCCATATTTTGCACCTGATCCAGCTGGTCGATGAAATCGTTGAAATCAAAGCTATTTTCACGCATCTTTTCAGCCAGCTCGGCTGATTTTTGCTCATCGTATTCCTGACTTGCTTTCTCAATTAAAGTAAGCAAATCTCCCATGCCTAGGATTCGGCTGGCCATTCGGTCTGGGTGGAAGGTTTCAATATCCGTAATTTTCTCACCGGTACCGGTAAATTTAATCGGTTTTCCTGTGATTTCACGAATAGAAAGCGCTGCACCGCCACGGGTGTCCCCATCAATTTTGGTCAGCACAACTCCCGTGATGTCCAATTGTTCATTAAATTCTCGGGCGACATTGGCTGCTTCCTGACCAATCATACTGTCAACAACGAGAAGAATCTCATTTGACTGTGCTAGCGATTTGACATCACGAAGTTCCTGCATGAGGGTTTCATCAATTTGCAGCCGACCAGCCGTATCAATCAAAACATAGTCGTTATTATTTGCACGCGCCTGCTCTAAACCTTGTTTGACAATCTCAACGGCAGAATGATCCGTCCCCATATCAAAGACAGGAACGCTGATTTGCTCACCCAGAGTCTTCAGCTGGTCAATAGCTGCTGGACGGTAAATATCTGCTGCAATCATCAAAGGACGAGCTGTATTTTCCTTGATAAGTTTATTAGCAAGCTTTCCTGCGAATGTCGTTTTACCTGCCCCTTGAAGACCAACCATCATAATAATAGTCGGAATCCTTGGTGCTTTTTCAAGTTCTGACGTTTCAGACCCCAAAATTTCAGTCAATTCTTCATTGACAATTTTGATAATCTGTTGTGAGGCATCCAGCGTATCAATGATTTCATGACCTACAGCACGCTCACGGACACGTTTAATAAAAGTCTTGACAACAGGCAAAGCAACGTCCGCTTCCAATAAAGCCAGACGGATTTCTTTAGTAACTTCCTGAACTTCTTTTTCAGAAAGTTTGCCTTTGCGACGCAGATTTTTGAAAACGCCCTGCAAGCGTTCTGTTAAGCTTTCAAATGCCATAATAATTAAGATACCCTGAGCTGCAAATATCCATCGGAGAATTTAACGCCATAATGTTAAATTCTCTTTCTGCACAACATGAACATGAGACCAATTCACAAATAAAGCCCCGCAACTCATTTCCTTTCATTTATTATTCAAAAATGTGTTTAATCACGATTATCAATGCTGCTCAGCACTGCTATTTTTTCAAGCAAAAACGCATCAGCCGCATACTTCTCGGTCAGCTCATCAAAGATTTGACTGCGTACAATATAGTCCGAATACATGTGCAGTTTCATTTCATAATCTTCTAAGATTTTTTCCGTACGTTTGATATTATCATAAACGGCTTGACGGCTGACATTGAATTCTTCAGCAATTTCCGCCAAACTGTAATCGTCGGCATAATAAAGCTCGATATAATTCATTTGCTTGTCCGTTAACAACGCGGCATAAAACTCAAACAACGCATTCATTCGATTGGTTTTTTCAATTTCCATGGAAATTATTTTACCATATTTAACAGTCATTTAACAGCAACAGACCACAATGGCTGTGCTGTATTTTTATTGCTTAATCTTTAGAATTATAATTTTTATTCAATTATTTTCCAAATAAAATTCAAATCGTCCGCCGACATAATAGCTGCGCACATACTCGAAGGCCTGACCGTCTTGTAAAAAAGAAACTTGTGTTAAATTCAAAATAGCTGCTCCTTTAGAAACAGATAGATATTTAGCTAATTTACTATCAGCTAAACTGGCCGAAATCGTCTGCTGACTTTTGCCAATACTGTAACCATTATTTGTCAGTGTTTTAAAAAAATGTTCTGTCACTTCTTTTTTGTTCATGTCTCGGATAAGCTTCTCAGGAATACTAGCCACCTCATAGACCACAGGAAGATCGTCAGCATAGCGTACACGTTCCATGCGCACAACATAAGATTTAGGCTGAAGTCCCAAATGTTTAATTTCAAATTCATTAGGCCGAATCCGATTGTAAGAGATAAGGCGGCTGGACGGCTGTTTGCCCTGATTTTTTACAATTTCAGTAAAGGAAGTTGTCCCCCGCATCTTTTCTTTGACCCGACTGGAAGCAACAAAGGTTCCCGCTCCCATACGACGTTCTAAAATCCCTTCATCTACCAACAGAGTAATAGCCTGACGAACGGTCATACGGCTGACTTCAAAATCATCTGACAAATCACGCTCACTAGGCAGTCGCTGCCCGATTTTCCAAACGCCTTCATCAATCTCTGCCTTAATATGATCATGAATCTGAATATAAGCTGGCAGCATCATATTAGTTCCCCTTTTATTCCTATGATTTCCAATTCAAATAAAACTTATTGGATAAGATTGTTATAGACAGTATCTTCTGAGCTGTCTGAAAAATGAATTGGCTGCAGTGTCCAGTCAGTTGCTGTTTGTTGATAACGATTTGTCAAGACCGACTCAAAAACATTGTCATGAACATCGATCACCCCCGTATCAGACGAGTGCTGTCCAATCGTTGCACTGTAAGCAATGATATTGCCACTGCTGTCTTTATAAGGTAAGAAAGAATTATTAGCAACAACGATATTATTGCAGAGATGCTCCGTTTGATTATAAGCGCTGTAATTAGCATCCGAATTTTTAATGATATTTCCATCCCAAACACCGCTGTTATCTGTTTTATCAAACTGAATCGCTTCGGCATAATAATCATGCAGCTCCGCATTATCAGGAATGCTTGTTACCGCAGTCAAATCTGGGGCATAACCAATAAATTCGTTGTTTTCAAAGGTCGAATTTTGAAGAGCTCCCAAATCAAAAATATGACTGCCTTTTTTGTGTACCATAGTGAAGCTATTGTTACTAATTTTCCAATTATCACCATGATTTGCCATAATCATAAACTGATTTCCTGCTGATAAATCACTGGCAGTAAAATCAATTCCAGTCATGGTGAAATTTCTGACACCGTCGCTAGCTCCCGTTCCTGTTGCAAAACCAATCCAGTAAGCAGATCCTTGAACTTTCAGAGTGGTATTGTTCCCGCGCAAAACTGTATCTGAAGACAAAGTCAGATAATCTGTCTCTGGAGAGTCACTTCCTATTGAAAATTCCCCTTCGGGCAACATTAGAGCTGTGTTAGGATTGTTTTTTGCATAGGTGAAAGCCTCTTTCAAAATCGTATTGTTTTGCTCTGCTGTATTTTCAGAACTTAACTTAATATGGTAGGTGTCAGATATAGCAGACTCAGGAACATTGGTAATAGTTCTGCCATCATCAAGAATGACATTGTATTTATAACCGCCGTCTTGATTGGAATAATTAGGTGCAGCTTCTTGAATGGTTACAATCTCACCTCGATAATCAACCAAACTGGCATTATCCAAATCTTTATCTGCTAATTTTGAGATTTGAAGAATTTGACCCTTTTTGTATTTTGACTCCGTAACTTTGGTCAATTCATTTTCGCCGACGCCTGTTATTTTAGAACCATTTTCAAACCTTACCTGATAAGTATAGGTTACATTTTTTTCATTATCTTCTTTAGAATTAATCTTTTGAACCTTTCCGATCCAGTTGTGGTACTGGCTCAAGTCCTTATCACTGCTTGTTTTACTTGCCTGAGAAGAAATTTGAATTTCCTGTCCTTCTTGAAAAACAGATTTATTTTTTTCCTTGAACAGCAATCCAATAACTGAAAAACTCCCCGTTAGGGCAAACAATAGTAAAACAGAACTAATAAAAAGAGCCAAGGCTACTAGTTCTCTCTTGCGGAACAAACCTTTTCTTTTTCGTTTATAGTGTCTTTTTTTATTCACATTTGACCTCGATAACTCAATAATACAACTATTTATTCTAGCACATTGACCGCTATTTTCCAATAACTTTCTAAAATGGCAATACAGCAAGATAATTAGAAATTCTAGTGCTAAATAGATTATTTTATGCTAGAATAAAAAGGAATGTAACTTGGCCTGTGCCATTTGAAAGAAAGGGTTATAATGACTGACAATTCTATTTTAAATGATGTTCAAAAAATCATTGTTTTAGACTACGGTAGCCAGTACAACCAATTAATTGCGCGTCGCATTCGTGAATTCGGTGTTTTCTCTGAACTTAAGAGTCACAAAATCACCGCTGACGAAATTCGCGACATTAAGCCAATTGGTATTGTACTTTCAGGCGGTCCAAATTCTGTTTATGCTGATGATGCTTTTGGAATTGATGAGCAGATTTTTGAACTGGGAATCCCAATTTTAGGGATTTGTTACGGCATGCAGCTCATCACTCATAAATTGGGTGGCAAGGTTCTGCCTGCAGGTCAGGCTGGCAACCGTGAATACGGTCAATCAACACTTCGCCTTCACGAAAAATCGAAACTTTTTTCTGAAACCCCAGAGGAACAAATTGTACTCATGAGTCATGGAGATGCTGTCACTGAAATCCCTGAAGGGTTCCATCTTGTTGGTGATTCTGAAGATTGTCCTTTTGCAGCCATGGAAAATCCTGAGAAAAACTTCTACGGTATCCAATTCCATCCAGAAGTTCGTCATTCTGTCTATGGCAATGCCATTTTGAAAAATTTTGCTCTTAATATTTGCGGTGCTAAAGGTGACTGGTCAATGGAAAATTTCATTGATTTAGAAATCGCTAAAATTCGTGAAACTGTTGGTGAACGCAAAGTCCTCCTCGGCTTATCAGGCGGTGTTGACTCATCAGTTGTCGGTGTCCTGCTTCAACGGGCTATTGGTGACCAACTGACCTGTATCTTCGTTGACCATGGCCTTCTTCGTAAAGGAGAAGGCGATCAGGTTATGACTATGTTGGGAGGCAAGTTTGGCCTCAACATTATTCGTGTTGATGCCTCAAAACGCTTCCTTGATTTACTCGCAGGCATTGACGATCCTGAGAAAAAGCGTAAGATTATTGGTAATGAATTTGTTTACGTTTTTGATGATGAAGCCAGCAAACTAAAAGGTGTTGACTTCCTAGCTCAGGGAACCCTTTATACTGATATTATTGAATCAGGAACAGAAACGGCTCAGACCATTAAGAGCCACCACAATGTTGGTGGGCTTCCAGAGGACATGCAGTTCCAACTGATTGAACCACTTAACACCCTCTTTAAAGATGAAGTACGCGCTCTTGGTACCGCTCTTGGTATGCCTGATGAAATCGTCTGGCGTCAGCCATTCCCAGGTCCAGGCCTTGCTATTCGTATCATGGGAGAAATCACCAAGGAAAAACTTGAAACGGTTCGTGAATCAGACGCTATTTTACGCGAAGAAATCGCTAAAGCTGGTCTTGAACGCGATGTTTGGCAATACTTTACGGTTAATACCGGCGTTCGCTCTGTTGGTGTCATGGGAGACGGTCGAACCTATGATTACACCATTGCTATCCGCGCAATCACTTCTATTGATGGCATGACAGCTGACTTTGCAAGACTTCCTTGGGACGTGCTCCAAAAAATCTCGGTTCGCATTGTCAACGAGGTTGACCATGTCAATCGCATTGTCTACGATATTACCAGCAAACCACCTGCAACCGTTGAGTGGGAATAATTTAAAACTAACAAAAAAGGCTATGAAATACTGATTTCAAAGCCTTTTTGAGTGTTAGTGCCCCTTTACAGCCTGTGTGGCGACATCTTCACCAAACCATTTGTCAGAGATCTTTTGGAATGTGCCATTTTGGTAAAGTGTTTGAAAACCTTGATTAATTTTTTCAACAAGTGTTTTATCGTCCTTACGAGCCCCGACGGCAAAATCTTCTCCTTCAAATTCCGAGGCAATAATATTGTAATTTTCAATTTCTCCTTCTTGCTGGAGATAATAATTAGCATACACACGATCAATTAACAACCCATCAATACGGCCGTGTTCAAGATCAATGAGAGCCTGTGTAAAAGTTGAATATTGTGTGGCTTTATTGCCTGCAACGATATTCTTAAGAATATCTGGCTTACTCTCAAAAAGATCATAGCCAGAAGAACCTGCTTGGGCACCCAATTCTTTGCCAGACATACCAGCAAAAGCTGTAATACCTGATGATTTTTTGGTGACAAGCACCTGCTCATTAATCATGTAAGGTACGGTGAAAAGAACACTTTCCTGACGTTCATCAGTGATAGAATAACCATTCCAAATGAGATCGATAGTTCCATTTTTCAGTTCGGTTTCTTTCATATCCCAGTCAATAGCCTGCCATTCCACTTTGATACCGTAGAGGGCAAACACGGCATTAGCAAGATCAATGTCAAATCCAATATAGCTGCCGTCCTTTTCCTCATAGCCCATAGGAACAAAGGTTGCATCAAAACCAATTTTAATCTTTTTTTCTTTGACATAAGTCTCCCATTGATCCGTTTTCGTTGCAAAATTGGAACGTGAACTGCAGGCACTTAACGTTAAAATCGGAATGACAATCAAAACCGTCAAAAGAATATATTTGATTACTTTCTTCATCATTTAACCACCCTGCTATTTAGGATTAATTGTTACAATATCATCTGCAATATGTTCTGCAAATTGAAGATCATGAGTGATAACAATCTGTGTAATCCCCGTTTCGCGATTCTGCAGAATTAATCTTTCTACTTCTTGGCGTAATTCAGGATCAAGTGCCGATGTTGGTTCATCATAACCGATAATCTTTGGATCAATCATCATGGCACGAGCAAAAGCTACACGCTGCTTTTGACCGCCAGACAATGAATAAGGATAAGCCTCTGCTTGTTCTGTCAACCCCAGACGGTTAAGCAAGTCTCTTGCTTTTTCTACTGCTTCTGCCTTTGATTTTCCCATTGTTTTTACTGGCGATAAGATCAAATTATCTAAAACACTCAGGTGAGGAAAAAGCTGAAAATCCTGAAAAACAAAGCCCAGTAAATTTCTAGCCTCCATCTGATCCAATGGTATTTCCTCGTTTTTATAAATAACTTGACCTGAATCAATGGTTTCAAGCCCTGCTAACATGCGAAGAAGAGTTGTTTTACCGCCGCCTGAAGGACCGACAACTGCCAAAATCTTTCCTTCTTCAAGTTTTAAATTAAATCCTTCAAAAATTTTATGCTGACCAAATTGTTTGGAAATATTTTTTAATTCTAACATGCAGTCTCCTATTTGTAGTAATTAAATTTCTTTTCGATTTGTTTGGAAGCTAGGGTAACAAGACCAACCAGAATAAGGTAAATAGCTCCTGCAACAAACATTGGTGCCAAAGTAGCATCGCGGTTAGCTGCGGTACGGCTCTCCAAAAGAAGATCACCAACACCTAAAACATAAACAAGCGATGAATCTTTTACCAAATTAATAATCTCATTGAACATGCTAGGAAGGACAATTTTTACCACTTGCGGCAAAATGATATAGCGAACAGTTTGAAAGGGAGTAAACTTCAAAACCTTAGCCGCTTCATATTGCCCTTTTGGAATAGCTGCGATTCCACCGCGGAAAATTTCAGCAAAATAGGCCGCATAATTAAGCGTAAAAGCAATGATAGCTGCCGGTAAGCGATCAAACACGATTCCCACGCTTGGTAAGACATAATAAATAAAAATAAGCTGCAAAAGGAGCGGAGTCCCGCGCATAATCCAAACATACAAAGTCAACAGCCAGTTCAGCGGCTTAAATTTGATTTGCATCAAAAAGGCCAAAAGTATTCCCAAAGGTATGGAGAGAATAATAACGATAAAAAATACCTCAAGGGTGACAACTGCACCATTCAAAAGGGCAGGCAAAATATCTAAGACGTAAGACATAAAAACTCCTATTTAAACTGATACTATCATTATAGCAAATTTTAAGGTAAAGGCATAGCTAATTATTAGAGGACATAGAGCCTGTCTATCAAAAAAAGACCAGAAAACTCTGATCTTTCTTCTTGTCTCATTTACAGTTTTTTCACAAATTCAGACTTAAGCTTCATAGCTCCAAACCCGTCCACTTTGCAATCAATATTGTGATCACCGTCAACTAGGCGAATATTTTTAACACGTGTCCCCTGTTTGATATCCTTGGGTGCTCCTTTAACCTTGAGATCTTTAATAACGGTGACTGTATCACCATCAGAAAGACGTGTGCCGTTGCTGTCAAGGACAACCAATCCCTCTTCTTCTGCAGCTTCATTGGGAGCCCATTCATAAGCACACTCTGGACAAACCAAGAGAATACCATCTTCGTAAACATATTCTGAATTACATTTTGGACAATTTGGTAAAGACATTAATTATAATTTCTCCCTTTTGAATATTGCTGAACTTATCAGCTACTCTTTTTATTCTAACATTAGATGTCTTAATTTGACAAGATTGAATAAACCTGCAAATCTAAAAACATCGAGATAATTCTTAGGCGTTTAAACCTATTCAACCGTTACCGCTTTAGCCAAATTACGTGGTTTATCAACATCAAGACCACGTTGCAAGGAAGCAAAGTAAGCAATTAACTGAGTGGGAATAACAGTGGAAATACTTGTCAAATAAGGGTGAACCTTATTAACCACAATATCATCCCCATCCTTTTCTAGACCCTCTTCAACAACAGTCAAAACATGAGCACCACGCGCAACAACTTCTTGAATATTTCCGCGCGTATGAGCTGCAACAGCTTCACTTGATGAAATCAGACCAATCACAGGTGTTCCATCTTCAATCAGCGAAATTGTACCGTGTTTCAACTCACCAGCAGCGAACCCTTCACATTGGATATAGGAAATTTCTTTTAATTTCAATGAGGCTTCCATTGCCACATAATAATCATTACCACGGCCAATATAAAAAGCGTTGCGAGTTGTTGCTAGTAGATTCTTAACTTTTTCAGCAATCAAATCTTTTTCGGAAAGAGTTGCCTCAATAGATTGTGCTACGATTGATAGTTCGTGTACAAGATCGAATTCCAGCGCTTCTTTTTTGCCATTAGCTTCGCCAACTGCTTTTGAAAGGAAGGCCAGTGCTGCAACTTGTGCTGTATAAGCCTTGGTAGAAGCAACTGCAATTTCAGGCCCAGCGTGTAATAACATGGTGTAAGTCGCTTCACGAGACAGTGTTGAGCCAGGAACATTGGTTACTGTCAGACTCGGTATGCCCATTTCATTGGCTTTAACCAATACTTGACGACTGTCAGCTGTTTCACCAGATTGGCTTAATAAGATAAACATAGGATTCTTACTGAGAAGCGGCATATTGTAGCCCCATTCAGAAGCAACACCCAGCTCCACTGGTGTATCAGTCAATTTTTCAATCATTGATTTCGAAGCAAAGCCAGCATTGTAAGATGTTCCAGCAGCCAAAATATAAATGCGATCAGCCTCTTGAACAGACTTCACAATAGCAGGATCAACTGTTAAATTACCATTTTCATTAGCGTAAGTTGAAATCAATTTACGCATAACTGTTGGTTGCTCGTCAATCTCTTTAAGCATGTAGTAAGGATAGGTTCCTTTACCGATGTCAGAGAGGTCAAGTTCAGCCGTATAAGATTCTCGTTCAATAATATTGCCATCGTAATCCATCATTCTTGCTGAATCTTTGGTCAAAACAACCAATTCCTTGTCGTGAATTTCCATAAATTCAGATGTTTCACGAATCATAGCCATAGCATCTGAACAGACCATATTGTAACCTTCACCAAGACCGATTAAAAGTGGTGATTTATTTTTAGCGACATAAATAGTATCTGGATTTTGTGAATCTACCAACGCAAAAGCATAAGAACCTTCAATGATATGCAAAGCTTTTTTGAAAGCTTCAAGTACAGACAAACCATCTTCTACAAATTGTCCAATCAAATGAACAGCAATTTCGGTATCTGTTTCACCTTTCAGATTGTGACCAGCTAAATAGTCTTCCTTGATTTGCAGATAGTTTTCAATGACACCATTGTGAACCAATACAAAACGGCCAGTTGCTGAAGTATGCGGATGCGCGTTTTCTTCAGTGGCTTGACCGTGAGTAGCCCAGCGTGTATGACCGATACCAGCGGTACCTGCTATATCAATACCAATTTTGGCACGAAGGTCTGCAATGCGGCCAACCGATTTGACTAGACTTGATCTATCTCCATTGGTAACATAAATTCCTGCCGAATCATAACCCCGATATTCCAATTTTTCAAGTCCTTGCATTAAAATATCTACAGCATTTCTATTACCAACAACACCTACAATACCACACATATAAATTATTAGTAATCTCCCTTGAGATCACTTCTCCTTTTTAAAATTGGTATAGTTATCAAAAAAGATACTAAACAGATAAAGACAGTATATTCTTTTGCTTTTTCACTGTCAAGTATAAAATTGGTATAGTCCTAAACATGCTGAGCGGTTCAAAATAAATCGAACATACCAGACTAAGCCTTAATATGCTATAATGAATACATGCGTATCCAACAATTACATTACATTATCAAAATTGTCGAAACAGGTTCTATGAATGAAGCGGCAAAACAATTATTTATCACTCAGCCTAGTCTATCAAATGCGGTTCGAGATCTTGAACGTGAAATGGGAATTGATATTTTTATCCGAAATCCCAAAGGTATTACATTGACAAAAGATGGTGTTGAATTTTTATCCTATGCACGTCAAGTTGTAGAACAAACCACACTTCTTGAAGAGCGTTATAAATCAAAAAATGAAACACGTGAGCTTTTTAGCGTATCAGCACAGCATTATGCCTTTGTTGTCAACGCCTTTGTCTCATTGCTAAAAGGAACTGACATGTCTCAATACGAGCTTTTTCTACGGGAAACCCGCACTTGGGAAATCGTAGAAGATGTCAAGAACTTTCGCTCTGAAATCGGTGTGCTTTTTCTAAACAGTTATAATCGCGATGTTCTGACCAAAATGTTTGATGATAATCGATTGACTTATACCAGCCTTTTCAAAGCGCACCCGCATATTTTCGTCAGCAAATCCAATCCCTTGGCAGACCGTAATCTCGTAAAATTAAGTGATTTAGAAGATTTTCCTTATCTAAGCTATGACCAAGGAATTCACAATTCTTTTTATTACTCAGAAGAAATTTTATCTCAAATCCCTCACAAAAAATCTATCGTCGTATCGGATCGTGCCACTCTTTTTAACCTACTGATTGGTTTAGACGGATACACTATCGCTACTGGTATTTTAAACAGCAATCTCAACGGTGATAATATTGTTTCCATTCCGCTTGATGTTGAAGACGAGATTGATATTGTTTATATCAGGCATGAAAAAGCTAATCTCTCAAAGATGGGAGAAAAATTTATTGATTATCTACTTGAAGAAGTTCAATTCGATGATATTGATTATTAATAAAAGCAATCTTAAACAGTAAACAACTTAGTATTCAAAAACTATGATTCGGATAATATCTGTTATGCTAATACTAAAAAAATAAAAAGCTAGGAAATCCTAGCTTTTTTAGTCACGCTCTGCCCAAGCTTCATCTTCTGCAAGTGTTTCTGAGTCAGTATAAGAACCACGATAACTGTTCCAGACACTGCCATTTGAATCTGTTGCTGCTTCAGCATTAGAAATCAGAGGTTGATCATAAACTGTTAAATCGTAATAAGCAATAATGCTGTTTAATTTATCTTTATAGGAAGTGTCTGTTGCATAGGTTCCAGTTAAAGCAGCTGTTGCTTCCATATAACTTGATGTGTTAGATTTCCATGTTCCTGAGTAATAACTAGTTGACAATAAAGCAGCATAGTCATTAAAAGATTCAGAAAGACTTCCATAAGAACGAAAATCGTCATCAATCTGATAAGCATTGCCGCTGCCATCATCTTCCCACGTTTTCATAGTGACAGAATTACCATTATAATCACCTTTAACACCAAAGTAATTGTAATAAGGTGCTTGACTTAGAGAAGACTGCCCAGAATTTGATTCAAGAATAGCTTGCGCAATCAATACAGAAGCATAGATATCATATTCTTGTCCAATTTGACGCGCCGTTTCTCCAACTGAATTTATAAAATTCACTGTTGATTGGCTATAGATAGTTTCTGTATCCGCTGAAGCTTTTACCGAGTAATTATCTTTTGCTTCCGTAGTGAATGCCAATACTAAACTCAAGGAGGCAAAGAAAGCCAATCCTAGAAAAATAATATATTTTTTTAAATATTTTAGCATAATGAGTTCCTTGATCGTCTTTTTTCAATATTTTGATACTATCATAGCAGAAAAATGATACACATTCAATAGCTTTGATTGGACTTTTCTGTCGCCCTGTGGAAAACTTCTGCAATCCTATTGCCTTAAGCGTTTTTATTACATTATCTTTACATTTTTTATCAAATTAGATATAATATTTTTCAAGAATAAGGAGGTCTTTTATGAGTTTTAGAAAAATTTTACCCGGTATTAGTATTATTATACTCATTTCCGCTCTAGCTTGGTGGCTCGGATTATGTTTTCCATTGATTGGAAGTCCTGTTTTTGGAATTTTATTGGGAATAGTAAGCGGACTCTTTCTTTCTCATAAAGAGATATTAAAGGGAGGGATACAGTTCTCTTCAAAAAAAGTATTGCAATATGCTGTTATTTTATTAGGTTTTGGGTTGAATTTTTCTCAAATTTTTGCCGTTGGCAGCCAATCTTTACCCATTATTCTTGCTACTATTTTATCAGCACTCCTTACCGCTTATCTCTTTCAAAAGATCTTTCATTTTGACAAAGAAGTATCAACTCTTGTTGGGGTAGGGTCTTCTATTTGCGGTGGTTCTGCCATTGCTGCAACCGCTCCTATAATCAAGGCAAAAGATTCAGAAATTGCAACAGCTATCTCTGTTATTTTCTTTTATAATATTCTGGCTGCGCTTCTTTTTCCTCACCTTGGTTCTTGGCTTGGAATGTCAAATCACGGTTTTGCCATTTTTGCTGGAACTGCAGTTAATGATACTTCTTCTGTTACAGCAACAGCTAGCTCTTGGGATGCTATTCATCAAACAGCCATATTAAACGAGGCCACAGTTGTCAAATTGACCCGTACGCTTGCCATTATCCCTATTACCCTGTTTTTATCATTACATCAAATTAAAAAATCACATGCTAAAGCCCAGTCTTCTTATTCGATAGTAAAAGCTTTCCCTAAATTTATCATTTGGTTTTTATTAGCTTCCTTAATAACAACCTTTCTTACTTCTTTTGGATTCTCAACAAATATTTTTACACCTTTAAAGTCTCTGTCTAAATTTATGATTGTCATGGCAATGACTGCTATTGGTTTCAATACCAATCCTAAAAAATTAGTAAGAGAAGGCGGTCATGCTCTGATTCTGGGCGGTGTTTGCTGGATTATAATCATCTGTGTTTCCCTCGGAATACAAAAACTTTTAGGTTTGTGGTAATGATAACATTAATAACTCCATCTTTACTTACATATAAAAAGCTTACCGTGCTAATCGGTAAGCTTTTATATCGGTTAAAATAGTTTCAAAATAATCATAAAGTCCTACTAACAGGTGATAAGATCCTTTTTCTTGATTGCGTAACGCCTGTACAATCTCCGTTTTGTAGGAAATTGCTAAGAAAACATCAATCTCTCCCAACCAATCATCAATAACCCCTAAATTTTTATCAATGATATCAAATAGAGTTGGTTGATACCAAATCGTTCCTTCAATATAACGGTTTTTGTCTGATAATTGCAGAGCTGCCGCCTTTAGTTCTTTTAATTCTTCCTTAACGATGCTAGGTTCTACTTTTAAATCAAAAAGCAAACGGGAATCCTTAAGAAAAATATCAAACTCTGCTTCAATAAGTTCAATATAATGAATAGCAACTAAATATTGGTTCATAATGGGCATCTCCTAGTGGTCAAATATCATACCTTTATTGTACCACTAAAATGAGGAAATTTATAGCTATTTTTTATAAATTATGAATTTTTTCATAAAGTTTATAAAAACTGATATAACAATGTTTATATAAGTATAGATAAGTTCTATTTCTTTAGTTTCTTAATCAAAATAATAAATTTACTGATTTTTCAAACACTCTCAATTTTGCTGAATTTGAAGAAATTTACTATCGTCAAGAGCTTCCAATTCATGAACCTGTCCTTGTTTAATAACCAAAAAATCATGCAGAGACAGCTCAGTCTGAACGCCATCAATCGTAAGTAACAGATTTCCTTCTAAAATGATAACAAATTTCTGAAGCTCGGCTTTTTCCGAACTAATGGTTTCCCCTTTGGCCATTGCAAAAAGAGTAACCGACTCTGTAATATTTAAATCTTTGGAAAGATTACGACTGGCAATTTGATAAGGATGAACCTTTATCAGATGATTAAGATTTAGAGTCATTTCAAACCTCCGGTTTAACCACTACCAATAACATTTGGAAAGCTTCTTGGGCATAGAGAGCATGGGGGATATTAGCAGGCATAATAAGGGTCTCTCCTGCCGATACCATATATTCTTTATCTCCAATGAGAATTCTAGCTAGGCCAGACAAGATATTAACCATGGCATCTCCAGGAGAAGTATGGCGGGCGATTTCCTGATCTTTGTCCAGTGAGAAAATAGTTACACCAAGGTCCTGCCGCTGTACCAAGGTACGAGACAGCATTTGATTTTCTTCAATCGGTACTTCTTTTCTTAGATCAAGAACTTTTTCTTGTGGAATTTTGTTGATATAAGTCATCTTTTTTCTCCTTTTTATTTTTGTGATGCGACAGCAATGTAACGCAAATCTTTACCTGTTTTATTGAAGAATCGATACATTTTAAGAAATTGATCTCGATTTTCCTTCTTCATACCTCGATAAAGAATAAGGCAAGCGGCAAAAAGCCCTTCGTCCTTAATCATTCCCGATGTTGACATCAGAGTCATTCTGCCATGACTTTCAGTGACTTTTGAAAAGCCTGCATTTTTATAAAGGTCTATCCACTTATTCACATGCAGGGGTTCTACATTGGCATTTATTGTTTGAGACAACTGACTGAGTTCTTCTTCCATATGAGAATTTTCGTAGGAAACATCGTGTGTCAAAAGAATCCCTCCTGGTTTAAGTACGCGCAGGTATTCTGCTACAGCTTTTTCTTTAGCCTTGTTGCGTAGCATAGTCAGCATAGCTTCATTGATAACAATGTCAAAACTGTCATCTTCAAAAGGAAGTTTCATAGCATTTGCCTGATGAAGCTTAATCAAATGACCAACTTGAGCTTTCCCAATATTGCTGCGTGCCTGGTCCAAAGCCTGAGGATCCATATCAACAGCCTCTATTTGACAACCGAATCGCTGAGCCAGTTCAATAGAGGTTGTACACCTATTACAGGCTACCTCCAGAACTTTACTGTCCTTAGAAAAATAGCCTTGTTCAATTAACCAGTTAGTTGCTGTAATTCCTCCAGGCCGTAAGCGTTTCTTCCCTAATTTGGCAAGAAAATTGTGTCCGACTTCTTTATGAGTCATCTATATCATCTCCTTTCAGAGCGTTAAAATGATTTCTAGGATTACCCCTAGACTTCTATTGTAGGATTTATTAGAGGTCTTTTCAAGCTCAAATTGCAATCCTTTTCAAAAAAGAAAAAGAGCACGACAGACTTGATTATCGTGATACTCTCAGTCTTCCTGCCCTTTTTTACATTAATGAATCACCATTTCCTGAGCAATTTCATGACCTGTCAAATGACTCGGATAATAAGTTGGCCAATTATCCATTTCTTTTAGTAATGCTTCATGACTTTCACCGCCAAAGAAAATATGGAAATGCTCTGATTTATTTTTTGAAATTTGATGGTCTGAAAATTGTATATATTTGAATTGACCAGCATCAGCTTCCTTTGCTGTAAACAAATAGCGTACACCTTTTTTACCAGACTCATAAGTCAAAATCTTATACCCCGCATATTCATAGGTATAGGTGTTGCTTTTCCCATCGTCTTTGGTAAAGGTTAGCTTCTTTTCATCACCATTAATCTTAATTTTAGAAATATCTGTAGTATAGCCTTTTGTGTAATAATCCTTATATTCTTGAGCAGTTTTATCCTTATTTATTAGAGCTTTATAGTCAAAAACCTGATCCAAGGTGCCATCAAGTAAATATGGATATACAGACTGCCATTCTCCAGACCAATCTGTTAAATCACGGTTTGAAACATCCTTATCATCAAAATAACCATTTTCAGAAGTTTTTGTTTCCTTTGTTTCAGGTTCTATTGCCGTTCCCTCTACATCCGTTGTCAAGCGCAGGTTCTTAAGATTTTCCTCCATGACTGTAACATAATTTTCTCCAGAAGAGAGCTGTTTATCCGTCAGCGATTCAATAGGATTTAAAACTGCTGTACTAACACCAACTTCATCCGCTAAAGTTTTAGCAACACTGCTAGAAGCATTTTCTTCAAAATAAATATAATGAATATTATATTTGGAAACATATTTTGATAGACTAGCAATTCGTTTAGCAGATGGATCTGTTTCAGCAGAAACTCCTGTTATCGGTATCTGATTCAATTCATAATCCAAAGCGAGATAGGCAAAAGCTGCATGCTGTGTTACAAAACTGTTTTGTTTGGCTGAACTAAGAGCCTCTGTATAGCTTGAATCCAACGCTCTCAGCTTTTGAATGTAGGCAGCAGCATTCTTAGTAAAACTCTCTTTGTACTTAGGGAATTGCTTAATCAAACCATCTCGAATAGTCTCAACAAGAGTAATCGCTCGTTTGGGAGAAAGCCAAACATGCGGATCCAATTCATGACTGTGTCCTTTGTGGCTTTTTTCATCACTTTCTATACCGTTGCCAGCTAACAACAGCATATCTCCTGTTGCTTCTATGATAGCTGTATCTGATTTTGCAATATTTTTTTCAATATCTGGAACCCAAGTTTCCATATTATCATTTAAATAAACAAAAGCATCTGCATCTTCAATGTCAGCTATATTTTTACTGGAAGGTTCAAAATCATGCGGTTCGGAGCCTGCTCTAATCAGGTAAGACACCTCTCCTTCTTTTCCAACAACTTCCTTGGTAAACTCATAAACAGGGTAAAAAGTAGTCACAACTTCCAGATTGTTTGCTTTTTTTACCTCTTCTTGAGCTATGCTATAGTAGATAATGCCTCCTGCAGCTATCAATATGGCAGCAATTAAAGACAGCGCCGCTACACGTTTTTTTCTCATAAATTTCTCCTTTTAGATACTTAACTGGTTAATGATTTACTAGTTAAGTATACTACACTTTAAGATTTTTGCAAGTCTTTTATCAAAAAAACTCACCTTATTTTTCAAGGCGAGTTCAATGAATCTTAATCACTAAGCGAAAAACTATTGGCCATAAGATTACTTGCTGTGTAAAGAACGTCAGATAAAAGTCTATCAGTCTCCGTTTGAACCTGATCGCTTATCTGCTGATTTTCTCTTTCAAGATCTACAGCTTTGCCATTTTCCAAATTCTCATCGACAGAATGAATCATAGCATGGCCGAGAGCCAACGTACTCTGAATATAATCGTCAAGCCTTGCATCATGCTGATGAAAATGAGAATCAGCTAAACCAGCAATTAGACGGTTCGTCCAGTAAAAGCTATCCGTGCTGACTTTTTCAGTAGTATTTTGAAAATAAGCCGGTGTGGTTTCAACTTGAGTCCAAAAAGGAACAAAGGCAGCAAAAGGCATAGAACCATAAGACAGCCATTGAATCCCAGTCGTTTGAGAAGGCTTATCGGGTCTTAATTGAAGAAGAGCTGTGTGACTGGTGCGGTTAATACCGATAGGCCGAAATTGATGTCTGCTGACTTGATCCCCTTGAGGACCATAAGGGTCAAATTCGGTATCTTGATAATGAAGACTCAAAACATATTTAATATCTTCTATGGTTATCTTGCGATAAGGTTTTTGGCACCACGGTAAAAAGAATGATTTTGGATTTTGTTCACGCTCCGGGTTAAGAAATTTCTGAATAGCCCATGCGCGGGGAGTATTGTAATGGCGGTCTTTGTCACGCTGACTTCCAAAAGCGTAACGCGGATTGAAATGCTCATTTGAATAGGTCAAGTCAAGATTATACTTTTGAATAAAATTTTTAATATCAGACGAAGCTAGATAATCATCTGGATTATCAAATTCAAAATGATCCAGTCCTAACTGATTGGGAATCGTCACATAACTATCATCAGGAACACGACGAGCAATCCAGTGATGGCCTCCAATAGTCTCTAGCCACCAAATTTCTTCTGTATCGGCAAAAGCAACGCCATTTGACTCATAGGTGCCGTAATTTTCTAAAAGAGAGCCCAGACGCTCCACACCTTCTCTAGCGGTTTTAATGTAGGGCAAAACCAATGTCAGTATATCTTCTTCGCCAATTCCCGAATTAACCAGCGGATCGGCACCTAAAACACGCGCATTTGTCGTGATAGTTTCCGTAGCACTCATGGCAACATTAGCTGCATTAATCCCTGCTTCACCCCAAATTCCCTCGTCATTAAGGGCATTAGGTACTGAAGTATAGCGCAGCGGTTTTTCTGGCAAATCAATAGCAAAAGTGCTTAAGGTAGATTGGTAGTGTCGCGGCTGTTCTTCTGCTTTAACAACAACAAACTTTTTAGGGCAAAAGATACCCGACTGGGAATCTTCTGTTCGAGCAATCATGACAGAACCGTCATACGATGCTTTTTTCCCAACGAGAATAGTTGTACAGGTCATAAGGAACTCCCTTCTTTTTAGGTTTCTGATAAATATTAAAGTTCATCTGCAATTTTATTGATCTTGCGCAAACGATGATTAACACCGCTTTTGGTCAATTGTGTATCTAAACTATCTGCTATCTGCTGAATGGAATAATCAGGGTTTTCTACGCGAATCTCAGCAACCTGACGCAGTTCAGCAGGAAGTGTATCTATGCCCACGGTCTCCATAATTTTGACAATATTATTGATGGTTCTTACGCTGGCATTAACCGTTCTGGCGATATTAGCAGCCTCTGCATTGTTGGCTCGATTGAGATCGTTTCGAGTTTCTCTTAAAACTTTAACCTCTTCAAAATTTTCTTTAGAAGACATTGCTCCAATAATGATCAAAAAGTCCATAATATCTTCAGCTTTTTGCAGATAGGTTACGACTCCGTTTTTATGTTCAATAACCTTGGCATCTAACATAAATTTTCGCATAAGATTTGCTAAATCTTCTGCATGGTCTTGGTAAATTGAGAAAATCTCCAGTTGGTATCTGCCGGATTCGGGGTCACGGACAGTTCCCGTTGATAAAAAAGCTCCACGTAAATATGACTGCCCTGCCTTATCATCTTTCATGATGAGAGGTTTAATTCCTGTCTCAAATCCAAAAAAAGAATCTGCTAGCTGTAAATCCGCCAGCATGTCGCTAACCTTATCTGCTACAAAAACGGTATAAACACGATTTTTTTTGAGATTTGTTTTTTGATGATACTTAATTTCTGGATTAATATGATAGCTTTTTTCAATCAAGGCATAAATATGACGGGCAATTTTAGCATTTTCAGTTGATATAGACAAAGTCAGCCTTTGCCCTGTTAGACCAAGCGACCCTGACATTTTTATCAAAGCAGACAGCTCCGCCTTATCTCCTAACGAAGCTGCTAGGATTTCTTCTTTGACTTGAATGGTAAACGTCATGCTTTAATCCTCACTAAATTCATGAGTTCTTCAACGACTAACTCTCCATGGTGAAAAGCTCCGCCATTTTCCAAACGTAAAAAATTAGAAGAAATAACTGTTTTAGCTAGAGAACAAAGGCCTGAAAAATCGTGATTGACCTGAACCAGATACTCATCAAACCGGTTACTTGTCATATAATCTTGAGGAACCTTTTGAATATTAACCAAGACATTATCAATAACATCGGTTCCCAAATGACGGTTGAGAACCGCTAGATGATCAGCGTCTGTGAAATGTTCTGTTTCACCATACTGAGTCATAATATTACAAATATAAGTAACGTCTGCTCTTGTATCCAGCAAGGCCTGACGGATTTCAGGGATAACCAGATTGGGCAAAATAGACGTGTATAAAGAACCAGGTCCTAACACAATCATGTCAGACTCCATAATAGCTTTGACTACTTTTCGGCTGGCTTTAGGTTCTTCGTCATTATAACTGTTGGTCACGTAAACATGATCAATCATTCCTTTATAGTTAGAAATAGAACTCTCACCAATCACCTCATGACCATCTCGGAAAATGGCATGCAAGGTCAAGGCGGATTCACTGGCTGGATAAATTTTTCCTGTTACGTGAAAAAATTTAGTCAGTAACTGCATAGCATTGTAGGTTGATCCTTGCATTTCGGAAATACCTGCAATGATGAGATTTCCCAATGGATGGCCAGCCAAGGCACCGTCTGTCTGCTCAAAACGGTATTGAAAAACCTGCTCATAGAGTTTAGGCATGTCACTCATTGCAACTAAGACATTACGCAAATCCCCCGGCGGCGTCAGCTGCATAGCAGAGCGCAAGTCACCAGATGAGCCTCCGTCATCTGCTACGGTTACAACTGCTGTAATATCCACCTCTTGATGGCGGAGACTTCTCAAAATAACAGGAATCCCTGTTCCCCCGCCTATAACTGTAATTTTAGGTTTTCTCATGAGCGGTTCACCGTTTCTTTACGTCGTTCCTTATCACGATGGCTTTCATTAACAACCCAGTTTTTCTTTAATTCTTCTGCCAAACGGTGGGTGAAAGCAACCGAACGGTGCTGTCCGCCTGTACAGCCAACGGCTATTGTCAAAACAGATTTTCCTTCTTTTTGATAGCCAGGTAAAATGGGATTAATTAAAGCAAGTAAATGTTGGTAGAAATCTTCTGATTCTTCGTGATTCATCACATAATCAGCCACTTCTTTCTCCAAACCAGTCTTATTTCTCAATTCAGGAAGGTAATAAGGGTTGGGCAAAAAACGAACATCAAAAACCAAATCAGCATCCAAAGGTAAGCCGTATTTAAAGCCAAACGAAACAACTTCAATGCGAAAAACAGCCGCATCATTATCCGATGAAAAATGTTCAGAAATTGTCTTACGCAACTGACGCGGGGTCAATTCAGTCGTATCAACAACATTCTGAGAGAGACTTTTCAAAGGAGCTAGAAGTTCGCGTTCTAGTTTGATACCGTCAAGAACACGGCCATCTGCAGCCAAAGGGTGGCTGCGTCTGGTTTCTTTATAACGTGAAACCAGTTCACCATCTGTCGCATCTAAAAAGAGAATTTTAAAATCAATAGCTTCATCAGTCTCTAATTCATCCCAAATGGCTGGGATTTCCTTAAAAAAGAGACGGCTTCTCATATCAACAACTAAGGCCAATTTATCGGTATCTTCATTATGTTTGACAAGTTCGATAAACTTAGGTACCAGTGTAGGAGGCATATTATCAATAGTAAAATACCCCAAATCTTCAAAGGACTGGATAGCTACTGTTTTCCCAGCACCGCTCATTCCCGTTACGATGACCACATTAATTTTTTTATCTGACATCTGTTTCTTTCCTTTCTTTTGTTTCATGGCCGAGCATTTCAATGGTAGTTTTTAGCTCCTCAACTTGCTGACCTAAAGAAGCAATCATTTGACTTTGTAATTTCTGAATAACTAATAAATCAGACTGATCCTGCTGTACCAAGTGATCTAATTTCGTATGCAGCAATCGAATCTCCTCTTCTGATGTCTTATTAACCAAATAGTCATTTTTGGCCTGCAGGCGATCATAATCAGAAGCACGATTTTGACTCATCATAATCAAAGGAGCTTGAATAGCAGCAATCGTTGACAGGGCAAGATTAAGCAGAATAAATGGATAAGTGTCAAAAGCGATTCCAAAAGGCCGAATCACATTGATTGCCATCCAAACAGCCATGAAGATAATAAACGAAATGATAAAAGTCCAAGATCCCCCAAAACGAGCAACATCATCGGCTACCTTTTGTCCAAAAGTAATCTTACGATCCAATTGCTCTTGAACATCCAACTGACTGAATTCACGGTCTTTGGTGACATCAAAAACGGTCGCCTTGACATAATCATTCTTCTTATTGGCTTTGTCAATGACTTCATCCAAATAGTCCAAACGATAACTCATTAAATCTAAAGGACTGACAATGCTATCTTCAATCAAATCTGGAAAATCACGCAGCATTCGTTTGCGAAGGTTTAAATCAACCTGACCAAATTTAATATCTTCAGTCTTTTTTATTTTATAAGCCATAAAATATTAATCCACCTTAGTATCTAATTACGATTACTATTATACCACACAGGCAGAAAAAAGCTCTAAATTAAAGAAAAGCGGCATTTTGATATTATTACTGCACAAAAAAGAGCCGAGTATAAACTCAACTCTCTTATCTAGTTAGCCGATTTCTGCAATAACCTCAATTTCAACTTTCACATCTTTTGGTAAACGTGCCACTTCTACCGCTGAGCGGGCAGGGAAATCTGACTTAAAAGCTGTTGCGTAAACCTCGTTAAAGGGAACAAAGTCATTGATATCACTAAGGAAACAAGTGGTTTTAACCACATGATCAAAATCAGTCCCAGCTTCGTTTAGAATAGCTGTAATATTTTTTAACACTTGTTCAGTTTGTTCTTGAATCGTTTCTCCAATAATTTCTCCTGTTTCAGGTGACAATGGTACTTGACCTGAAGCAAACAAAAGATTTCCAACAATTTTTCCTTGAACGTATGGTCCAATAGCTGCAGGTGCTTTATCTGTATGGATTGTTTTTGCCATGAATAAGACTCCTTCTTTTACCTAATTAAGCCTATTATACCAGAATCAGCTGAAAACGACTACTAATTCCACCAAAAATAGCGTCCAATACCTTGAATGTCAAAATAGACATATCTTCCATTATATCTCATGTAACGATTTGTGATCATCTCACCTGAGTTAGAATCATAATATCTGAGTTTATTATCAACGGTTATAAATTCACCTTTAACTTGCTGACCATTAGCTTTAAAATAGAGTCTTTGACCATTGATAGTTTGCTGACCAGTAACAGCCGATCCGTCTGACCCAAGATAATACCAATTACCAGAACCATCGGTTACAAAACGGTTAGTAATCATTTCACCAGAATTAGCATCGTAATACCTAATTTTGTTATCAATTGTTACAAAAACTCCTTTGGCTTGCTGACCATTAGCTTTAAAATAGAGTTTTTGTCCATTGATAGTTTGCTGACCAGTAACAGCCGATCCGTCTGAACCAAGATAATACCAATTACCAGAACCATCGGTTACAAAACGCTGTTTTACTAGATTTCCAGAATTTGGATCAAAATATCTAACTTTCTTATCATTACCTGTAACAAAACGCCCTTTAACCTGTTTACCGTCTTGTTCAAAATATTGACTGGCACCATTTATTGTTACAAGGCCTACAGCCATAACTCCTTTGCTGTCAAAATAATACCAATCATTACCAATGAAATAATAATTATCACGATACTGCTTACCATCACTACCATAATAATAATTCTTATCATCAATCTTGACAAAAGCGTCCTTAGCCTGACGGCCGTCTGGATAATAATAAGTCAAACTGCTATCATCTGAATCTGCTTTTTGGCCAGCTCCAGACTGCCCGTTCGTAGTAGTTGAATCACTTAGTAAAGCCTTAGGAAGATCAACTGTATCGCCAACATGTAGATAAGTTCCACTAGCACTGTCTTTTAAGACGTAACCTGAACCACGTCCTAAAATATTAGTTCCATTGAAGTATTTTGCTGACCATTCCGTGATTTTCACAGAAGGATCAATTGCTTTCCCAGTCGAAATCTGGTTGGTGCTAAATAATTTTGCATACTTAGACTTAGACTTCAGTTCTTCAAGAAAAGCACCGCCATATTGAGCTTGATATTTACCTCCACCTCTAGTATTTGCAACATAAAGCGTCTTATCAATGGTGGCACCTGAAACTTTATTTCCATAAACATCAACTCGAGTAGCTGTAACAACTTCTTTTTCAGGAAGGCTGTAAATTTGGTCGGGAACCCAGTCTGCCAAGACTTTAATACCTGCACCGTGTAAATTCTTAATAGCTTTGACAAGATCTTCAGCTGTTCCGTATTTATTAGCTTTGCTGATACCTAAATCATAACGATCAGTAAACGCATAGCCATTCAAAATAATAGAATCAAGAAAAGTACCGTCTGTACTGGAAACATATTGAGGAGCCATTTCAAAATCTGTTACTCCCCAAGATTTGAATAAGTCTGTATTCTTAGCAATGACTACATTAGTGTATTGAGATGTATCTGTTGCAAACGCTTGGAAATTGGAAAAACCTTCATAAATCAAATGAGAATCCAAAGCAGCATTACTATGGAAAACTTGACCATCAGATGTTTTGCTACTACTTGCGCTAACACGCGCGTCTTGAGTATCACTAGCCCCTACTGGTACCCAAACGGCCAAATAACCGGATACCTGTGGATTACTATAACCATTGATATCCTCAGAAGTGAAAGTCAAATTCCCCTGACTGTCCGTATACTTAATAAATTTTGAAGCTGCGCTATCAGATTGGTAGGTCGTAATACCATTTGCTGTAGTGAGAAGCAATGGACGGTAAGCTTGATTTTTATGCGCAGCCCCCATTTTTACAGTTAGCTTATCTCGATAAGACATACCTAATTTAGGATTGTTACTTTCTAGAACAAGCATTCCCTGTGTACGAGTATTGGAATCCCCCGTATCTGTAACTGTCATTGCACCGCTACCATAACGAACAGAGGTTAAAATTTGATTGTTAAGGCTGCGATTTGTCGGACTTAATTTTACAACAGCCATACTTTGACCACCAGCAACATATTTGACCCGTGCCTTTAAAAGAGTATCAATAGCATCATAATAAGGCGACTTTGTTGCCATGTATTGGCCATCATCAGTAAAAAGATCTCCATAGTAGACACGTGGAATGGTATCTTTATTGGTTAAGAGTAAGGCATAAGCCGCAGGAATATTATACTGAGTATAGGATTTGATTGTTTTTTTCTGATCAGCATTGTATATCTCAAAAGCTTTTTTCAGCTCAGCTTCTGTCACCACATAACCATCTGATTCACTATTAAATTCTTTGATAATTTTGGCAATAACTGTCTGAACCTCACTGTCATGAGCACGCACAAAAGTGTAGTTTGGAGTTGCTGAATTTGACGTACTGTTATTCTGACGGTTAACCAAACTATTGTTAATCAATAAAGACAAATCACCACGTTCACCTGACGAACTTGTCAACACAGACAAAAGAGCTCGGCGGAATTTATCATCCATAGTAATCTGACTGCCACCATGTTTAACAGTATAAGCGGCATCATTTTGATCCCAACCTTCTAAAATAGCAATATGCTGATTAGCATTAGCATCATTTTGATCAACATCATAAGTCGCTTTAAAATACTCTCCTGCAATTTGCAACAAATCAGCGTCTATATTATCAACAGCATCAATACGAATACCATCAAAATTAGCGTCTGCATCATTAGCATAAATAGAACCAAAGTTCATTAAATAATGCAACCAATTAAGCTGTTCTGCTTGAACCACAGGATTAGAATTGTCCACATCATTAGCCAATAAGAATTCATAACCACCTAAGTAATTGCTGGTTCCCTTTTGATTAGATGGCGTACGGTTTAATAAACGATAGCTAGAGTCAGCTTGAGGAGTTAATGAACCATTAACATATAGTAGTGCTCCACGCTGAAAATTGACTTTGTTTGTATTTGGCTCAGGAGATTCACTGTCTATATTCCAAATTGTTTGACTTTTAACAAAGTCGCTCATAACTGTCCGAAGCCAGTCAGTGCTCTTAACCTGTGAAATCTTTTCTTCAATGTTTACTTGAACAGCTTGAGCAGCTTTTTTCAAATCTGACGCACTGCTTTGATTAGTGTAAGTCTGAGTCTTGCCAAAATACTTATTCATATAATTGATATAGTTCACTTCGGTTGTTGTATCTGGCCACCAAGATATAAGGATTGGACGAAAATCTGTTTCTGTAGAATCTGTCCAAACTTTCCCATCTTTTAAGATAGCTTTTGGACGGTACCAACTATCTGCTGTTAAATAATTATCAACTTGTTCAAAATCATTGGCTGAGTTGCTATGAGCCCGATTATTAGTGTCATATACATCAGTACTTGCTGCAGCTGTAGCTGTGCCAGTTTCAGCAAAGGCATTGACATTAGCGTTGTTATTAACAACAAGTTTTTTAACAACATTGTTCACCCTTTTAGCAAATTGGGATTCAATAATACCATTAGGAGCAACGGCGGTAGACTGTTGCACTGCTTTATTACTGTCAGAAGTTATTTGACTTTCGTTATTGATTTCTGATACTTGAATCTGTTTAGAATTATCAGAAAGGTTAACAACTGTATTAGAATCAGATGCTTGATTGGTTTGTTCAGCTGTTTGATTATTAACATCAGCCACAGTCTGAGATATTTGCTCAGGTTGCGCAGTTTCTGGTACTTCTGCCGTTGACGCTACATTTTGAGAAGCACTAATGTTTTGATTTTGATTCTCAGATACAGTAGAATCCTGTATTTCTCCTTCAGACTGTACTGCAATCGTCTGGTTGGCTGAATCAGTTGAAGTAACCACATCTGCTGAGACAGTTGCAGATAGGCCCGCAAGCGTAGCGGTTGCTGTTGTTACGGCAACTGTTATCCACTTTTTCTTGACTTTACGTAATTTATAATGTGTTTGCTTTTCCATAAATACCCCCAAATAATTCTTGCAAAACATTTTAATTATACCATAAAATTTTCTTAAAATAGGGTACGAGTTGAATTTATAATATAATTAATCATTCATAAAAAAAGCCCTGCATGATATTGCAAGACTTTGTGTTTTATATTAGTATGTTACATTATTTTCTATTGCAGAGAAACTGTTTTAATGCATCAGACCTATATAAAACTTATGGTTTCAAACGATGCAGCATCCGTGGAAATGGAATAGCTTCGCGAATATGCTTGGTTCCTGCAACGAAAGTTACCATACGCTCCAGACCGAGTCCAAAACCGCAGTGCGGAACGGAGCCGTATTTACGCAGATCCAGATAGAACTCATAATCAGCTGGGTCAAGATTTTCTTCTCTGATTTTCTCCAGCAGTTTATCGTAATCCGTTTCACGCTCAGAGCCGCCAATAATTTCGCCGTAGCCTTCCGGTGCCAGAAGATCCGCACAGAGCACACGCTCTGGATTGTCCGGAACTGGCTTCATATAGAAAGCTTTGAAACTAGCCGGATAGTTCACAACAAAAGTCGGCACACCGAAATAGTTGGAAATCCATGTTTCATGCGGCGAACCAAAGTCTTCACCGTGTTCAATGTGCTCATAATCCGCATCTTCATCTGCCTCGTGCTCCTGCAGAAGAGAAATGGCATCATCGTAAGATACGCGTTTGAAAGGTTCTGCTATGTACTTTTTGAGAAGCTCTGTGTCACGCTCTAACAGTTCAAGAGCCTGCGGTGCACGGTCAAGCACACCTTGGATAAGGGCTTTGACATAAGCTTCCTGCAAGTCAAGCGACTCCTCGTGCGACAGGAAAGGATACTCTGCATCCATCATCCAAAATTCTGTTAAATGGCGGCGCGTTTTTGATTTCTCCGCGCGGAACACCGGTCCGAAGTCAAAGACACGGCCGAGCGCCATGGCACCTGCTTCGAGGTAGAGCTGACCGGACTGACTGAGAAAGGCTGGATTCCCGAAATAATCCGTCTCAAAAAGCTCTGTCGTATTTTCAGCCGCATTACCGGACAAAATTGGACTGTCAAACTTGATAAAACCATTCTGGTCAAAAAATTCATAGGAAGCGTAGATAATAGCGTTGCGAATCTGCATGATTGCCATCTGTTTACGCGAACGCAGCCAGAGATGACGGTTGTCCATCAGGAAGTCCGTTCCGTGCTCCTTTGGCGTAATCGGGTAATCCTGAGAGCCGCCGATAACTTCAATATCGGTAATGTCCAGCTCATAGCCAAACTTAGAGCGCTCATCTTCTTTGACAATACCTGTCACATAGACAGAGGTCTCCTGATTCAGGTGCTTAATGGTATTAAACTTCTCAAGACCAGCTTCTTCACCGTATTTTTCAATAAAGTTTGGCTTAAAGGCAACACCTTGAAAAAAGGCAGAGCCGTCACGCAGCTGGACAAAGGCAATTTTTCCTTTACCTGACTTGTTGGCAACCCAGCTGCCTATGGTAATTTCTTTACCGACATACTTTGGGACATCAATGATAGTTACTAAATCTTTCGTCATTAAATTTTTTCTCTTTTCCTTTACTTTTTATGATAAACAGCCTCAATATTATTGCCGTCTGGAACAATGACATAGGCGGCATAATAACCTGGATGATACTGACTGCGCTCACCTGGAGCACCATTGTCCTTGCCGCCGGCTGCCAAAGCTGCTTGATAGAAGGCTTCAACTTCCTTTTCATTTTGAGCACTGAAAGCAAAATGCTCGGGTTCTTGTTGGCCAATATTTAGCCAAAAATCACCTGTAGGATCGGTATTCCTAGGTTCTGCAAAACTCGCTGCGTATTATGTATCAAATTGAATGTGATAATTTAAAGGAGCTAACGCTGCTTGATAAAAAGCCTTAGAAACCTCTAAATTTTTTACTTTAATACTAAAATGATCAATCATTTACTTCCTCCTGAAATGCCTTGATAAGACGAACGGGCTATCTCCTGTTCTGTTAGGTTTGCCGCAGCATTTCTGATTCTAGATTTTTCCGTTTTATTCTAAAGTATCTTGAATAGTTATTGACACAATCTTCTTGTTAATGCACTCAAGACTAATCCGATAGGCATAGAGCGCTTTATCCTCCCAAGACCTCTTGTAAATCAACTGAAAGTCATATTTGCCATCTTTTAAAGCCTTTCCTTTAAGATAAGAAAGACTTGAACTCCCTGTTCTCAACTCATTTGGTTCACTTTCAAAAACGGACACATTCTTATTAGAAATTTTTCCCAATTTTAAGCCTGATGGAACATCTTTAACCAACCAATCATATCCTGTTGAACCATTGCTTGCAAAGGTAAGCTTAAAGTTGTCATCATTTTTTTGAACTTGAATATCATCAATATCCCAAATAATATTTCGAGCCTGAATTTTTAGCACATGAACTTCTTGCTTTGCTTGATAAAGCAAGCCAGCCAGACAAATATTGCTAATCGCCAATGCCAACAAGGCAAGGAAGAACCACCTACGCATTTTCATTGGCTATTTTTCCATGAATGCCTTGATACGGCGAACGGCTTCTTTAAGGGTATCAAGGCCTGTTGCATAGCTAAGACGGACATTTTCAGGAGCACCGAATCCCGCACCTGTTACTAAAGCAACTTCTGCTTCTTCAAGAATAGCATTAGTAAATTCTGTCACATCAGTATAGCCCTTCATCTCCATAGCTTTCTTGACATTTGGGAAAAGGTAGAAGGCACCTTGCGGTTTAATCACCTCAAATCCTGGTACTTCGTTGAGAAGTGGATAGATGGTATTAAGGCGTTCTTCGAAGGCTTGTCGCATGATTTCAATAGAAGATTGATCCCCAGTCAAGGCTTCAATGGCAGCGTATTGGGAAACTGCGGTCAGATTTGAAGTGGTTTGGCTAATAATTTTTGCCATTCCAGAGATAATTTCTGGATCTCCGACAGCAAAACCGACACGCCAGCCCGTCATGGCATAAGTCTTAGACACACCATTGACCACAACAGTCTGCTTGCGAATAGCTTCTGACAAACTGGAGATAGCAGTAAATTCATTGCCATTATAAACCAGACGGCCATAAATATCATCCGCCAAAATCAGAATGTTATGTGCCACGGCCCAGTCGCCGATGGCTTGCAATTCTTCTCTGCTATAAATCATCCCAGTTGGATTTGACGGAGAATTGAGCAAGAGAACTTTAGTCTTGTCTGTACGTGCTGCTTCCAGTTGTTCTACGGTCACCTTAAAATCATTGGCTTCTTTTGTGGCCACGGTCACAGGAACACCCTCAACCATCTTAACTTGATCAACGTAAGATACCCAACATGGTGTTGGAATAATGACTTCATCAGCTGGATTGAGAACTGTTGCAAAGAAAGCATATAGAATGAATTTAGCTCCTGTTGCTGCCACCACTTGGTCACGATTAACAGAATAGCCATAGAAATTTTCCATGTAATTACTAATCGCATCTTTCAACTCTGGTAAACCTGAAGCAACCGTATAGAAGCTTGCCTTACCATTTTGAATAGACTCAATAGCTGCATCTTGAATATTTTTAGGTGTCACGAAATCCGGTTCTCCCAAAGTCAACGATAAAATATCACGCCCTTGAGATTTCAAAGCTTTGGCACGTGCACTTGCCGCCAAGGTAACACTTTCTTCCATTTCTAATACACGATTTGATAATTTTGTCATTTACTGTCCCTCTATTTTTAAAACATGGCCAGAAATAAATCCGACTAAATAATATTTTGTCCCTGCTTTAACTTCCCAAATAGGAGTATCGTCATACATGCCTAATTTTACTTCTGAAATTTTTTTGGCACCCTGAGATTGGGCAACGGTTTTAGCTTGATTAGCTGTAATACCATCTGATTGATTGTACACATCAATAGCTCCTGTATCAGAATTAACAATAACGGCCTTACCCTGCTTTTTTGAGGTTATTCCTAAAACACTATAGTAAGTCGCTTTGCCATTGTAAATAGTAAAGTCAGTGACTTTAGACACTTTAGCATAACGTGCAGCTAACTGAGTTGTCTCTTTTTTAGCATCACGGTAAGGTTTGGTAGACACAACTAAAATTGAAGTGATAGAAACAATGACCGCAATGATGATTAAAACACTGCCGATAAGTACTTGCTTGAGCGGTGTCAAACCTTGTTCTTTCATCAAACCTCCTATTAAAATGTTGCTTTCTTAATTATAGCAAAAAATCTGTAATTTCAGTTAAGATTTCCATGAAATTTTGGCAAGATAGAGGAACTTCTTCAGATAAACTTCTCATAAAACTGCTGCCATAACTTTTGTGAAGGAGGCGATTGTCTAAAATAATCACTGCTGACTTCTGTTTCTGGCTCCTCCTTGTTCTTCCAATAGCTTGTTTTAGACGTAAAATTGTCATTGGCAGGCTATAGTCCTCAAATGCTTGTTTACCTTGATTATGCAGCCAAGTTTTTACTTTTTGGAAAAAGGGATCCTTAGGATTATCAAAAGGCAAACGCGCAATCACTTCTATCAGTTGATCCTGCTGAGCAAAATCAACACCTTCCCAAAAAGAACCCATTCCCAAAAGTATATTAGCCTCTCCACGGTCAAAACGTTTTTTTATATTAAAAGCCGTACCATTTTTTTCCTGTGTTAAATGGCGGAGCTCATTGTCCTCAAGAAACTGAGACACAGCTAACATACTGTGTTTGGAAGTGAAAAGCACCAAAATCGGTTTTTTCAAAGTGCTAAGTTCCATCACTCTTTTAGAAATAGATTCTGCATAGTCCTTGTCTGATATTTGTCCAATACTAGGCATAGACTGGTCAATCCAGATTTTTTGCTGGTTAATACGAGTATTAGCTAGACTGAAGCAGTTAACGTTTTTCAATCCTAACAAATCGGCGAGTTCTACTTGCGGACTGATAGCTAAAGTTGCCGAAATAGCTAATACTTTCTTGGCTTCAGTCAAATAATCCGACAAACGCATCAATTGATGGCGTGCTGCCTTAAAATAAATAATGCGGTTATCCTGAAAATTTTCAACTTCAAACCAATAAGTATCAAATTGAGGAGAGAACATATCTGCCAAATCTGCCAGTTCCGAGGCATCCAACTCACAGACATCTTGGCTAATTTTTATCAAATCCTCCCTAGTTAGAGAAGCGATCTGATTTTGCTGGTAAGCAGTCAAAAGGCGCGTCCATTCAAATTGCAGGCTCTCTAATAAACGCTGCTCTAAAAGAGAAAGTCCCTCTTTTTCTAAAAGCTGATGAATATCCTGCAAGAGTTTTGTTACGTTTAACTGCCTTCGAGAAAATTGCTCCAGAGCCAACACCATTTTTTGGGCTTCGTCAATAACTAAAACTTTTCCAGCAATGAAGGCAGAATCATCTTCTATCCGCGTCAAGAGATAAGCGTGATTCGTAATCAGCACATGTGCCTGCTCTGCTTTCTCATAAGACATTTGCCAAAAGTCATGCAGAGCAAACAAACTATCTGCCTGCAGCTTGCCATCATGCTTTATCTCATCGAAATAGGCCTGATAACGCTGCTTTTGCTTGATTTCATCTAAATCGCCCGTATGTGTTTCAGTCAGCCAAACCAGAACCTGCATCTTATAACGGTTTACCAGCCGATTATCGTTAGAGCGTAAAAGCGTCTGATAAAAAGCATCCAGCTTAATATAATTTTGCGGTCCTTTTAAACTATGACAATTAATATGAAAGGTCTCTTCTAAACAACGCCCTTCCTGATCCATGATTTGATCTTGTAAAAGTTTAGTTGGTACTGCAACCACAATCTTATCCTTGGGCTGTGCCGCCAAAATTGATAGCAAATAACCATAAGTCTTGCCAATTCCGGTCTGCGCTTGAATAAAGGAAACAGCTGAATTATCCAATTGCGACCGAACGGTCTGGGCAAATTCTGTCTGCTGCTGACGCTCTTGTAAATTAAGCAAAGCAATATTGGTCGCAAAATCCTGAGAGACTTTGTACTCTTTAGAATAAGTTTTGACTCGTTTCAAAACAATACCTTTTTCCTGCACAAAATCCTGAGCTAGTTTTGTTTTTGCCCGACTAAAAGCCTGCCGAATAGGAAATTCTGATTCAAAAATCAGATTATCAGAGAAATTCAAAAGCATTTCCAAAGTAATTTTGGGAAGACTTTCCATCTTGTTTATAAGGCGCAGCAATAGCTGAGCTGTTGCTCTGGCATCCGCAATAGCTGTATGAGCATTTGTCAGTTCAAGTTCTAATTCCTGCGCCAAATAAGACAAATTATATTTTTCCAAAGTTGGGTAAAAAACTTGAGTGAGCTCCACTGTGTCAACTCTAGGAGTTCGCAGTTCGTAGCCCTCCATAAAGAGAGCTTCCGCTAATAAATTGGCATCAAATTTGACATTATGAGCTACAAAGATACAGTCTTTTATCAACTGATAAACAGGCTTAGCAATCTGGGAAAAATCAGGAGCCTGGGCCAACTGTTCATCTGTAATCCCTGTTAATTGAATAATATGCGTATCTAACTTTTGGTGTGGGTTAACATCACTTTCAAAACTGTCTATAATCTCGCCATCTTCAACAATGACAATTCCCACTTGAATGATATTGGCAGATGAAGAAGCTGATGTGGCTTCCAAGTCTACAACCGCATATTTTTCCTTTGTCTTCTTGGTCATAACCCCAACATTATAGCATATTTTTCCCATCAAAAAAAGCTGAGATAAACCCTCAGCTCTTCTTAATAAGAATCACTAACAACAGCCCAAGTTACCCCTCCATCATCAGAGGATTCTAATTGACCTTGATCATTGACACGATAAAAACCAACAACAGGATTAACACTTGGATCTGCTCCTGCTGCCTGCATAGCGGCAGAACTATGGTTTTCAGCTATTTGGCTGTAGACCAAACCGTCATTGCCAGTCTCAGAAGTTACAATGTAGTCCTCGGCAGTAAAAGACGTATCTCCTTGACTTGCTAAGTAAGTTTCCACCACCCAGTCTGACACCTGACCTGTTGTCAAAGACCTCGTATCAACACTGGATTCTGTAGAACTAGCATTTGATTCTGAACTTGTAACAGTGCTAATGCTAGCGGAGTCTTGATTTGAAGGATAAGCAGAGCTGTTAGTCTCACTATTTGAACTTTCGAGAGATTGTGTAGGATTTTTGGAAGAACTTTCTTTTACAGTGCTGATGTCAGAAGGTCTGGCTGAGGCCCAACCGCTTTTTGATGAAGAATTTTCATAAGCGTACATGACAAAAGAAATGACAAATATCAGTATAAGCAGAGCACCAAGACTGGCCAGCCAGATATGTTTTGTTTTATCATTTCTTCTGCTTTCATAGAGTGCTAAAACCTGTTTACGAAGGTCTTCTAAAGCCTGTGCTTCTTCTTGGTCATCTGCTTTTTTAATAGCTTGATCAATATCTTCCAACCCTTCCTTAAGGCTAATTGAGCTGAGATTTTCTCCGTTTTCAATAGCCTGCGCCAAACGGCTGAGATGTCTTGGAATATGAATATCTTTTTCTGATGTCATAAGGGCACCCCTTTATCTTTCTTATTTTATTATACCATGCGAAAGTTATATTTCTCATAGGAACATTACTATTTTCAAAAGAAAATTTGGAAAAATCGTTGAAGTTTGCTACACTAGGGCTATGAATATCGAACGTATCCTTAATCCTGTTGCTATGGAAAATACTTATATTTTGGAAAATGATCAGGCCTGTCTAGTCATTGATCCTGGCAGCAATCAGGAAAAAATTTTAGAAACTTTGCAGCAGATTCAAAAACCAGTCACTGCTATCTTGCTGACGCATACCCATTATGATCATATTATGAGTGTAGAAGCCATTCGAAAACACTGTCAGCAACCGCCTGTTTATGTCGCCGAAGCTGAGAAGGAATGGCTGAGCTCACCAGTTAACAACCTATCTGGCTTACCGCGACATGCTGATATGGCTGACGTTATTGTTGCTCCAGCGGAGCATTTTTTCCAATACGAAAAGCCTTATCATCTAACCGGATTTGATTTTAAAGTCGTTCCTACGCCAGGGCATTCTATTGGGGGTGTTTCCTTTATTTTTGAGCATGAGGCACTCGTTTTTTCTGGTGATGCTCTTTTTAGAGAGACTATCGGCCGCTCTGATTTGCCTACTGGAGATTACGAACAGCTGCTAAACAGCATCCGCCAAAAGCTCTTTACTTTACCTAACCATTACCTTGTCTATCCAGGCCATGGCTGGGACACGACTATTGGACATGAGAAAAATTTCAATCCGCATTTTAATTAGGTGAAATACAAGAAGCTGTCTATCCCACTCTCTTTTTACTTCGCTAATAATAGCAGAATACTGAGTTGAAACTTGAGTATCATTTTATCAGCTCATAAATAGCTTCCGCATATATTGCAGCTGCACGGTAGAGGTCTTCAATATCCACAAATTCATTAGCTTGATGCATCGTATTGGTATACCCCGGGAACATTGCACCAAAAGCCACACCTCGTTTTAGAAGACGGCCAAAAGTACCCCCTCCAATAATTTGTTCTTCCCCCTTAACCCCTGTATGACGCTCATAAACATCAAGCAAAGTGGTCACCAAAGGATCTTCGGCCGGAACATAGTGCGGAACATGTCCTTTAGCATCAACGGTCACTTTCTTGACTCCGCTAAGTTTCTCTAATTCAGCCTTGATTAGTTCTGGATTAGTTCCCTTAGGATAACGGAAATTAAGAGCAATCTGATTATCGGAAGCACCGTTTTTAAAATCAAAAATACCAGCATTCATCGTTAATTCGCCCATTTTAACGTCCCTGCAGCTCACACCAAGTTTTTCTCCATAAAAGTCCTTATGAAGCGTTTGTGCAGCAACATCAACAAAAGCCTTAGCATCATCGGCAAGCTTCAAATCACTCAAGAAGACCGCTAAATAGGTAGCGCCATTAACACCAGCAAAAGGAGTCATTCCGTGAGCCGATTTACCAACCAAGCTAACCTGTACCTGATCATTAATTTCTTCTACAGTGCCTTGAAGGCCATTTTCAGCAGCAAAGGTTTTCATTTTTGAGGATAATTGGCTGGCGCTGACAGACCCTGAGAGCAGAGCTGTCGCAGATTCAGGAACCATATTGGTTCGCAAGCCGCCAACGAAACGTTCAAGTACTACAGCACCGCTATTTTCACCGCCAAAACGAAGATACTCTGTGATATTTCCTTTTTCTCCATTGATAATGGGAAATTCCGCATCAGGAGCAAAGCCAAAATCAGGTTCAGGCAAGCCAACATGTTCAAAATAATAATCCATATCAGCCCAGCCAGATTCCTCATCGGTACCAATCACAAAACGGACCTTTTTAGAGACTGGCAAATTAAGTTCCTTAATAATTTTTAGGGCATAGTAAGCTGCTATAGTTGGCCCTTTATCGTCTGAAGAGCCCCGCGCATAAAGTTTGTCATCTTTAATGACAGGTTCATAAGGATTAGTATCCCAACCAGAACCTGCAGGCACCACATCCAGATGCGCAAAAATTCCAAGAACTTCTTCGCCCTGCCCAAATTCAAAATGACCTGCATAATTATCAACATTGGTTGTTTTATAGCCATCACGCTCAGCCATCGTCAAAAAATGCTCCAAAGCCTTAACTGGACCTGGCCCAAAGGGGTGTCTTGCATCTGCCTGGCTGTCATCACGCTCAGAATTAATCCGAATTAAACTGAATAAGTCTTCTAAAAAATCCTCTTGACGTTTATCAATTTCAGCACGGTAATCAATAATCATAAATACCTCCTAAATATATTGTAGTATCGTAATACTTAATTCTTTTTAAGAATTTCATTTAGCTTTCCTTATTCTATCAAAAAGTCTCCAATCTTAACAGTCTGGACTGAGATATAACCAAACTTGATACTATTTTAAAAATCTGCTGCAGCTAGATTCGTAACTGAATCACTTCAAAAGACAATAATTTCCCTTCAAGCCAGCGCTCTAAATCAACCGTTCCTGAGTTTAGACTGGTAAACATCTTCTTTTGTGCTATAATAAAGCTATCAAAAATTGGAGGATGACACATGCCATTTGTGAAAATTGATTTATTTGAAGGGCGTACAGAGGAACAAAAGATTGAACTTGCCCGTGAAGTGACTGAGGTTGTTTCACGTATTGCCAAAGCTCCCAAAGAAGCTATCCATGTTTTTATTAACGATATGCCGGAAGGAACTTATTACCCTCACGGCGAAATGAAGAAAAAATCATAAGAAAAAAGCCTTTTCAAATTTTGGAAAGGACTTTTTGTTTATGATAATCAACATACGTTCTTAACAGTTAAATAATAGTTGGTAATTCTTCATCATCTTTGAAGTCTTCAACTTTATCTTCGTTCGGAAAGGGCTTTTGAAGATGTCCCAAAATAAAGCGAGAAATCGGGCCAACGATAAGAAAATTCAAAGGCAGAGCAACAATAAAATTAGTCAGCCAAGCTTGACCATAGGCTTTCCAAGAAAGACCTGAAAAACCAAGATTATAAAGCAAGCCATAAAGTGACATAACTGTTACCATTCCAAGAACCATGCAGCCTGATATACCAATAATTTTCACCCAACGCTTCTCATGATGCGGTGTTTTCATGATGATCGAGATGGCGATACTCTTAGCAATTGGTCCTACGATTACGACATCAAGAATAAATGCAACAATAAAACCTGGTAGATAGCCAGCTGCTAGGTGGCCCCAAGAAAAGTGCCCTGTTGCAATTAGATTCCAAATACTCATTCCAAGCACCATCATTCCGCACATAAGACAAGTAAAAATAATAGCTTCTTTAAAGTTACGAGGCATTATAAAACTCCATTTCTAAATTAAAATAAGGACGTAAGTCCTTATTCCTTACCTAGTCTAACATAAAAGAATTATCTTCGTAAGCACTTTTAAAAAGAAAACGTTTTATTTCTATAAAATTTCTTCCATCGAAGTATAAACAGGCGACATTCCTAGACGCTTATAAAAACGTACTGCACCGACATTGTCATTCCATACATGGAGAGTTAAATTATAGGCACCAATTTCTTTGGCATATGATTTAGCAAATTCATAGAGCTTTTCACCAATTTTTTGTCCGCGCGAAGCCTCATCCACACACAAATCATCAATAAAAAGCGTCTTATGCTGTACTTGAGTAGTTGACTTTTCAGGAGTTTCTTGAATAACAGTAAAAAGATGGCCCACTATTTTATCATTATCATCAACATAAACAAATACTGGAGTCTTGCGGTCTTGAAAAATCTTTTTTAACTCTTCGTCTGTAAATTTACTGCCTTTAGCTTGAAACAGGTCAGGGCGAGCTTCGTGATGAACTAGAAGAATTTGAGCCAATAGTTTTTGAACAGCAGGAATATCTGCCAGTTCTGCTGAACGAATGGTAGCCATATATACATTCCTTTCCCTACAAAAAAACGACCCTAAGGCCATTTTACAAATTTATACTTCTTACGCTTAAGTGCGGTCAAAATTATCCACTGGATAATCTTCTTTGCTTATTAAATTTCTAACAAAGAAGAAAAAGTATCCAACAGATTATTTCCCAAGTTTTGCTTTAGCTGCATCGGCAAGAGCTGTGAAAGCTGCTGCATCATTGACTGCTAAGTCAGCAAGCATTTTACGATTCACTTCAATTTCAGCCAACTTCAAACCATGCATTAATTGTGAGTAAGAAAGTCCATTCAAACGAGCTGCCGCATTGATACGAGTAATCCATAGTTTACGGAAGTCACGTTTTTTCTGACGACGATCACGGTAAGCATAGTAGTATGAATTCATTACTTGTTCTTTTGCTGTACGGAACAAGATATGCTTAGCGCCATAATAACCTTTAGCTAATTTAAGTACACGTTTACGACGTTTGCGTGAAACAACGCCACCTTTAACACGAGCCATTTATAAATCCTCCGATAATTTCTTTTTATTCTTTTACAGCTACTCTTATTTCAAGCGAGTAAGCATTGATTTAATACGTTTGAAATCTCCTGAATGCACCATTGATGCTTTACGAAGATGACGACGTTGTTTCTTAGTTTTTCCGTGGAAACGGTGAGAGGTAAAAGCGCGGAAGCGTTTTAATCCACCTGAACCTGTACGTTTAAAACGTTTAGCTGATGCACGGTGTGTTTTTTGTTTTGGCATTTTAAAAATTCTCCTCTTAAATAATATTAACTATGACAATTATTTCTTGTCAGTAATTGGCGCCAACTGCATGAACATTTGACGGCCATCCATCTTAGCTCTTTGTTCAATAATTGCAATATCTTGCGTCGCTTCAGCAAAATCAGCTAAAACTTTGGCACCAATTTCTTTGTGGGTAATCATACGCCCTTTAAAGCGAATAGAAACCTTGACCTTATTGCCTTTTTCAAGAAATTTACGGCCATTGCGAAGTTTAGTCTCAAAGTCTCCTTTATCAATAACGGGACTGAGGCGAACTTCCTTGATAGTTACAACGCTTTGCTTTTTACGCTGTTCTTTTTGTTTCTTTTGGTATTCAAATTTAAATTTACCATAATCCATAATTTTAGCAACAGGCGGTGTTGCTTGCGGCTGGATCAAAACAAGATCAACATTAGCATCATCAGCAACTGCTTGCGCCTCTGCTAATGGTTTAATTCCTAATTGCTCACCATCAAGGCCAACTAGACGAACTTCACGGACACGAATTTCATCATTGATAAATAGATCTTTTTTAGCGATAATCTTCACCCTCTCTATTTTTTAGAGAAAAACGAAAGCGGACCTGTCAAACCAAGCCCGCACTACAATAATATTCCATCTTATGAAACTTGACATGTAGAGCCAGACAACGTTAGTCGCAAGGCGAGAAGTTCTCACTTCTGCTTTTCTCATTATTACAAGTATAACATGGGAACTATTTACTGTCAATGATTTTCTTTGCTTTTTCTGAAATAAAGGAAACTACCCCATCAATATCAATACCAGTCGTATCAAAAACAATAGCATCTTCTGCTGGTTTTAAAGGCGACACCTCCCGGTGGCTGTCCTTATAATCACGCTCTGCTATTTCTTTTTTCAAGGTTTCCAAATCAGTTGGAATACCCTTTTCTTGATTTTCCTTAAAACGACGCTCTGCTCTTTCTTCAACGGAAGCAATCAAGAAAATTTTAAGCTCGGCATTCGGTAAAACAACTGTTCCGATATCACGACCATCCATAATAATAGCACCGCCTTCAGCAATACGCTGCTGCTGAGCAACTAACTCCCTGCGCACCTCAGGAATAGCCGACACCCAAGAAACGTTATTAGTCACATCATTTTGACGAATAGCTAAGCTGATATCTTTACCACCAACAACGACTGTCTGCGTTCCATCTTTAGCCTTTCCAAAGCTAATAGGATTTTCAGCTAAAACTTTGAGAATGGCAGGTACATCTTGATCAGTTAAGCCATTTTGAAGTGCCAAATAAGCAGCTGAGCGGTACATAGCACCTGTATCAAGATAAGTATAGCCAAGATTCTTAGCTATAATCTTGGCTACTGTACTTTTACCGCTTGACGCTGGACCGTCAATTGCGATTTTAATTGATTTCATGATTCCCCTTTATTTTCTAACTAATGTAAACCTCATCACCTGGGTTGGCATACCAGTATCCCATAGTCATATGATCAGGATTGAGTGCCTCTAATTGCTCAACTGAAATGCCTGCACGCGCTGCAATAGAAGCGGCTCCTTCACCCGATTGAACAGTTATTGTTTGGCCATTGCCGCTTGAAGACGAACTTGTTGAGGACGACTCATTAGTTGAATTGCTTGAAGCTTCCTCTGACGAACTGGCAGATCCTGCTGAACTAGCAGCTGTTGAGCTTTCCACAGATGATGTTGATGATGAATAAAAGCCAGAAGATGAATCTGAAGTTGCTGTATCATTTCCACCAAGATTAGAAGTATAAAATACAAAGAAAAGAATCGCAACAACAATGATAAAGAAAAGCCCCAAAAGGATAGTCAAAAAGGATGTGTCTAAAATCCCTGCAAAGCCTGAACTTCTCCGGCGTGCACGATTTCTAACAGGTCTGCGATTGACTTTCTCATTCTCCTCTTCATCGGCTAAATCAGCGTCAGTATCCGCTGAGACTTCCTCAGCGTCAATAACTTCAACTTCATCAATTTCTTCTTCAGATACTTTATCTTCCCATGGGTTCTTACTCATGATGTTCTCCTTGTAAAATAAGTTAATGCATATTAAAATGATATTATGAAAATATCAATTATACCAGAAAAATGTATTGCCTGCGGACTTTGTCAGACCTATTCACCACTGTTTGACTACGACGATGAGGGAATCGTTCGATTCAGCCAGTCTGACCAGCTCAGTGTAGAAATTCCAGATTCAGCGGATGCTACTTTAGCTGCAAAATCATGTCCAACAAAAGCTATTGTTTGTGATTAAAAAAGCTTTTTGATAATTTCTTTGACTCTTCATAAAAAGCAAAATAATCAAACCGTACCATATGATCTGTCAATTCTACTTCACCTTTAAAGTCTTTATGAACAGCTAATGCGTCTAAAAAATATTTTTTAGGCCATTTTCGCATGTAAAACTGCCTCCGAGAATCATCCTTAGAGATTAGCAAAAGTCCAGTTTTGGTAACTTCTACCCTCTTGATATCTGCAATTTGCACTTTCCGCGGCTTAAAAATATTAAGTGATATGATTTTTAAAATACCATCATCTTCAATCACAAAATAACGGTGAAGACCTAGGCAAAAAAGAATCGCAAACAGACTAAAGAGCGCAAGCACATGTATGGGAACATCATATCGTTCAAATATCATAGCTGCTCCGATAAAAATTGGAATAATTGCTATTGACCAATAAATGATAAGCCAAGATAATTCTGGCTGCCAATGGTAGCGGTACTTGCCAAAAATTTTAATCATCTCAGCACCTCCAACTCTTTTATTTTATCATAATTTTAAAAATTCGCAAAGTATAACTCTAAGATTGGCTGACAATTCCTAAAATCACGTCGACAGCTTTTTCCATGGTTTGCAGGCTAACATATTCAAAACGGCCATGCATGTTTTCTCCGCCAGCAAATAGATTTGGAGTCGGAATGCCCATAAAAGAAATTTTCGACCCATCTGTTCCGCCTCTAATAGGTTCGATAATAGGCTTGATATCAAGCTTTTCCATAACTTCTTTAGCTAGTTTTATGGGGGTCATATCGTTCTCAATGATCTGCCGCATATTATAGTATTGGTCATGCAGGTCAAGTAATACTCTCTCACTTCCTAATCTTTGATTCATCTGAGCAGCAATTTTTTGAAAATTAGCTTTGCGATTTTCAAAAGCATCAGAATCAAAATCACGAATAATATAGGCGCTGTGAGCTTCTTCAACGGTTCCCTGCAACTGAAGAAGGTGATTGAACCCTTCATATCCCTCAGTTAATTCAGGACGTTCCTCAGCAGGAAGCTGATTGTGAAAGTCTACTGCTAATTGCAGAGCGTTAATCATCTGTCCTTTCGCTGTCCCAGGATGGACATTGCGACCTAAAAAGGTTAGATTTGCGGCTGCAGCTGAGAAAGTTTCGTACTGGAGCTCACCCAAAGGACCACCATCAACAGTATAGGCAAAATCAACATCAAAGTCTTCAACATCAAATTTATCAGCACCAATGCCAATTTCTTCATCAGGTCCAAAACCAACGCGAATCTCGCAATGTTTTATGTCAGGATTAGCTTGTAAGTAAGCAAGTGCTGTTATAATCTCAGCAATACCGGATTTATCATCTGCCCCAAGAAGTGTCTGTCCATCTGTTGTGATTAAGGTCTGTCCCAAATAATTTTTGAGATTCGGAAAATCATTCGGACTTAAACGAAAGCCAGAATCTCCAAGAGTGATTTCTCCGCCATCATAAGCCTCAATAACCTGAGGATTGATTCCCTCAGCATTAAAGTCAGCTGTATCCATATGTGAGATAAAGCCAATTTTCCGAGTTAGATTAGAGTCATTAGCTGCCAAGGTGGCTACTAGGTAGCCATTTTCGGTCAGATAATGAATGTTGCTCAACCCTAATTCTTCTAGTTCTGGTTTTAGAATATTAAGCGCAAAATCAATCTGGCTCTGGGTTGTCGGAGTACTAGTACTTCTATCGTTACTGCGGGTATTAATCTTAACGTAACGTATAAAGCGCTCCAGCAAGTTTTCGTAAGTCATTTTAGCTCCTTTTACTGCTCCTGTTAAATTCCTTTTTATTATAGCAAAAAACCTACCATTACTGGTAAGTTTTTTAATATTAGTATATGTCACCTTTATTAACTGTAGGTACTGTAATATTGGAGAATGCCAGCTACAATTCCGTTTGCTAGTTTTTCCTGATAAGCTGCATTTGAGATATTATTAGCTTCTGTAGCGTTGGACAGATAGCCAAGCTCCAAGAGGACTGCCGGTGCTGTTGTCTCACGAAGAACCGCAAAAGTATTGCGTTTTACACCATTATTTTTGCCACCCGTAACAGAGACTACATTGGACTGAATAGCGCTAGCAAGCGTTGAACTCATATCCAGACGAGTTGCATTGTTATGATAAGTTCCATTTATAGATGGCTGATATTCCGAATAATACTGATAATAGTAAGTCTCAATACCATATGCTGCTGAACTGCTTGAGGCATTAAAATGAAGAGAGATAAATATATCAGATTCTGAGGCGTTAGCTTTTCTTGAACGCTCTAAAAGATCAACATAAGCATCGCTAGTTCTAGTAGTTATAACAGTATAACCAGCTGCCTCTAATTTCGACTTAAGCCGATTTTGCATAGCCAAAGAAAGATTTTTTTCCTGAAGACCATAATAAGAAGCACCTGGATCTGAACCGCCGTGGCCTGCATCTAAGTAAATTACCTTATTAAAGACATCATAATTTCCTTGAGAAGCCGAACCTGATTTTTTAGCTTGGAGACTATACTGACCTAGGTTATAACCTATTTTATTGCCATCTACTGTATCTACATAGGCGTGGATTGTGTAATTGCCTTTGATGTAGTTATGGTAGCGTTCATTTACCGTTATAATAACCTGCCCATCGGAGATATTTGATGAGGTATACCAATGAATGTTAGACTGATCAGCATTGGACCAAGCTGCCAAACTGACTGATTTGAGACGTGCTGAAGTATCAGTTTCTGAAATCAAAACAGTTACCAAGCCTTTTGACTCATCGTGACTAATGACAGAGACCTCTGGTTTAGTTGGCGTTACTGGATTGGTCACTGTAAAACCGTCTGTACCTGCTAAACCGATTGTTGCATTATTTTGCAATTCACTATTGCCATATACATGTGCAAGATAGTTCCCTGTCTTGAAATCATGGTTTTTCAAGTTGATAGTTGCTGTCCAAGTCGTTGAATCAGTCTTAGTGGCACTATACCATTTGATATCGTCCTGGTCATTTTCTGTATTCCAAGCAGGAACAGAGACACTAGATATATAGTACGGAACATCCGAAACCATCACTTGATATTGATAATCATTAAGTTTACTGATTGCTGTTTTCACAGACGGCTGTGCAATTGAAATCGTTGTAGTATTTAAACCTTTCATACCACCGGATTCTGATAGATAAGTGTGAATATGATAGGTTCCATAACCTTTATGATCAGAATATGGTACCACTGCACTACCGTCGCTTGAAGCATTGTACCACTTGATATCGTCTTGATCATTTTCTGCCGACCAAACCGCAAAGCGAACCTTTGTGTAGTCAACAACTGTATTTGATTCCAGCTGAACTTTAATGCCTTTTTCAGTCAAATCGGCTTTGGTAACATTACTATCGGCAGGCTTTGTAATTTTGTAGGTCCCAAGATTGGTTCCAGTCGCTGAACCGTCTGAATAACCGACGTAAACATGGACTGTATAATTGCCAGAAACATCACCATGATCAACAATAGAGACCTGTTGAGATGCCGAATTATTGCGAATCGCTGGGAAATACCATTTTAAATCATCCTGACCGTTTTCTTCTGACCAGACTGCAATGGAAACAGATTGTACAGTTTTAGTATCACCGCTGCCATCAACAGTGATAGTGAATGTTTTAGAATTTTCCGCATAATCTGTTAAGTTGATAACCGCATTAGCACGTGTATCAACATTATCAAAACCAGAAGCCGCCAATCCAATAAGTGTTCCTGTAATAGCTGATTTTCCATATACATGAGCCGTGTAATGGCCCCAATCAGATTTATGATTGCTGGTTAATACATCAACTGTATAAGTTCCATCAGCCTGTTTGCTGGCTTGATACCACTTGATATCGTCTTGATCGTTTTTATCAGACCAAACTGGTACTTGAACATCAGTAATCGAATCATCAACCCCAGAAATAGAAACAGTAAAGTTACCATTACTGTTTTTAGTGGCTGCTACTGTTACTTTGGGTACTGCAACTGTTACAGTTTGAGCATTCCTGCCTATCATTTGCCCTGATACACTCGAATAGGTATGAACATTATAAATACCGTACTCCTTATGTTTAGAAAGGTCAATATAAGCTGCGCCTGCCTCATCCGCACGATACCAAACCAAATCGTCCTGATCGCGATTTTGAGTCCAAACCGCAAAATAAATCGTTTCATTTTGAGCAATAGTATTATTGTACCGCAATGTCATTGTCTTACCAACAACTGTCGCTGTCGTTACTTCTGCTGCCTCTGATTCTTCAGTAACAGGTTCTTTGACTGCATTTTCAGCTGCAGAAGTTGCTGCGACATCAGCTTTTGTTGCTGCTTCTGAACTGGCAGAAGTCACTGGCTTGTTCATTTCTGAGCTGTCAGCTTGATTCTGACTGGCTACTGTTACAACAGATTCAATTTCAGAATTAGATTTTTGAGCAGCTTCTGAGGTGTTTGCAACAGCATCTGAAACTGCTGTCTCTTTTTCTTCTTTTGTTGCGGTCACTTCATCTGAATTTACTGATGTTTCAGAAGTCTCCTGTTCTTTTTCTGAAACAGAAACAATAGCAGAGCTGTCAGCCGTATTTACGCTATTTTCATCAGCTAAAACATCTCCCGAACAAACAGTCAAAAGAAAGCCTGCTAAAGCAACTCCGCAAAGACCGTAAGCCTTGTTTTTCTTAAAGCCAAAAATATATTTGGTTGACATAAACCATACCTTTCCTAAATAAGGGAAATCATAATCCCAATTCCTTCACCTAGCTGTGTTCAAGTACTAGGTGATAATCAAACTCGTCATAGATTCTACTAAATCAAAATCTCCAATAAATATGAGTTATCAAGAAACCGTGTCCCACTCATAAAGCTTATAAGTATCAATAAGATTGATTAATTTGCTTGCATAGCCTGGATCAGTTGCATAACCTGCTTCATGAAGCTTTTGAGCAGCTACTTTATAGTTGCGTTCTCCTACAAACTGGCTGTAATTAGAACGGCGCCATGCTGTTTCTGTAAAGAATTTCGCATGATCCAGAACGCTTTCATTCCACGAATTGTATTTGCGGAAAGCAGCATTAACCGTTACATACTGACCATTGACATACTCCTGTGTTGGAACGGTTACCGTTTCTCCCCTCCAATCGCTTGATGCTTTAATGCCGAAAAGATTATTATTAGGTGCTGCAGATAAAGTTGATTTTCCCCATCCACTTTCTAAAATAGCTTGCGCTGCTGTGATAGATGGTAAGACACCATACTGCAGACTGGCTACTGCACCATCATAAATAGCTGCTAAGAAGCTGTTATTAATTTTGCCAGCTTGTGAACTTGAAATCGTCTTTGAAGTCTTAGTTTCTTTCCCAGATTCGTCATAATAATGCCACAACAGGTCACTATCTGAATAAACCCAAGTATTAGCATAATAAAAATCATAATTTCCTAAATCATAACCTGCTTTACTTCCGTCCGAAAGGGTCAGATAAACATGAACCGTATAATTTCCATTAAGATTACTATGGTTTTTTCGATCAACGACAACATCAGTTGTTCCGTCTGCGTCTGCTTCTACGGTGTACCAGTGAATATTAGACTGATTGGCTTCTGACCAAGCTGCTACTTGTATTGATTTAATGCCTAATGATGTATTGGTTTCAGTGGCTGTAACCTTAAGCCAGCCTTCGCCTCCTTTATGCTCAGTAACTGATACATTCGGGCGTGTCGGAGTCACTTTATCGGTAAGCGTAAAACTGCTTGTCCCTAGACCAACAGTTGATCCACCCGATAAAGTTGAATTACCATAAATATGGACACTGTAAGTTCCTGTTTCAAAATTATGATTTTTCAGTGAAATATCCGCTGTCCAAGTAGTAGCATCTTTTTGTTTAGCTTGATACCATCTGATATCATCTTGATCATTTTTATCAGACCAAACTGGTACGCTAATAGATGTCATATAATAGGGCACATTTGAAACAGTCACCTGATAAGTATAATTATCAACTTTAGATACACTGGCGCTTGCAGAAGGATTTGCAATCGTCATCGTCGCTGCATTTAAGCCTTTCATGCCACTTTTTTGTGACAAATAGGTATGAATATTATAGGTGCCATAGCCTGTGTGGTCTGAGTACGGTACTGTTACTGTGCCATCACTGGCTGCCGAATACCATCTGAGGTCGTCTTGATCCCCTATTTCTGACCAAACAGCAAATCTAACCTTATCGTAATCAGTAACGGTGTTTGATACCAATTGCAGGTGTATACCAGACTCTGTTAGAGTTGCTGTAGTTATATTTGAATCCGCAGGTTTAGTGATTTTATAAGTACCAAGATTAGTTCCTTTAGTTGTACCGTCTGTATAAGTCGTATAAACGTGCACGGTATAATTGCCAGAAACATCTCCATGATTAAGAATAGAAATAGGCTGTGAAGCTGAGTTGCCGTTAATGGCAGGTGTATACCACTTGAGATCGTCCTGACCATTTTCTTCAGACCAAACAGCAATATTGACCGATGAAAGAGTTTTACTGCTGTCAGCTCCATTAATATTGACCGTAAAGTTTTTGGAATTCTCTGAATAACCTGAGATAGAAACTGTCGCTTCTTTAGTTTCATTATCAAATCCAGAAGTTGCTAAGAGCCCTACTGTACCGCCTGTGATAGCCGATTGTCCATAAATATGAGCAGAATAATGTCCCTTGTCAGACTTATGATTACTGGTATTAATGTCTACGGTATAGGTTCCATCTGGCTGCTTAGCTGCTGCATACCATTTGATATCATCTTGATCATTCTTATCAGACCAGACAGGTACCGAAATTGAAGTAATAGAGTCATCTGCACCTGAGATGGTCATTTTGTAATTTCCTGTCGAAATTTTATCAAATTTGACTGATAGTTCAGGCTGAGCAACCGTTATCGTACTAGCATCACGTCCAACCATTCTTCCGTTAATATTAGAATACGTATGGATATTATAAGTCCCGTATTCTTTATGCCTAGACAAATCAATATAGGCAGCTCCTGTGACATCTGCTTGATACCAAACTAAATCGTCTTGATCTCTATTTTGCGTCCAAACTGCAAAATAGACTTGTTCATCAGCTGAAGTATCACGATTATACTGAAGTATCAGCGTTTTACCTGCAACTGTTGCAGAAGTCGTCTCACTGGTTTGACTCTCTTCGATAGCTGAAGAACGACTTGTTTGCAAACGGCTAGCGGCCTCTTCACTAACAGTGGCTTCTTCAATTTCATTTTCTTCTGACGAAGTCGTTAATCCAGCAGTTTGGTTATTGCTGTTCGACTGATTTACAGTTAACTGAGTGCTAGTCTGTTCGGAAACAGCATTTGTTTCAACTGTTTCTGAAGTAAGTGTCTGACTGTCAGAAGCTGAAACGGCTGTGCTGGCACTCCCTGAAGTTTCGTCTGATGTGGTTGCAGCAGAATTTTCTGCACTTTGAAAATCTTCCGCTGTTACCTCTGTCACAGAACTGGGGTTATCATTTACATCAGAAGCATCCTGTACGTTTACCAAAGCACTTTCTTCTTTTGAACTGTCTACAGTTTCATCAGCCGAAACTTGCGCTGCATTTGCTGCAAGAAAGAAACTTGCCAAGGCAACACTGCAGAGACCGTACGTTTTTGATTTTTTTAAGGTGTATTTTTCTTTAATAGCCATAATATCACTATATCAAAATTTTAATATTCTATCAAGTTTTCAGATAGTTTTTAACTATAATGTCATGTTGTCAAAAAAACGCAAAAATTAGTGGGAGTCTGCTGAACATTGCAAGCAAAAAGAGGGTGGGCAAAAAGTCCAACCTCTTCAATTAGAATTCACTTTAACATCTTAAGGCAGTGGGTTGGAACTCAAAACGTCCAGTGAACGTGAGGTAGCCAAGTGGCTTTAGCTAACCTAGAGTTTCCCCTGCATAGTTCACCAGGCACTTCAGTGCCATCAACCACTCTATTGAATGGCAATTTCGTTCGCGTTTATGCTCTTGACCTGATCTAATTTGATGTCCAATTTCACTTGACTTTATTCTGCCAGTTGAAAAAGTTACCGAATTTTTTGAAACTGTTCGGGTGAATTAAAACTTGCGAAGCAAGTATCAAAAACAGTCTATCCCTAGACTGTTTCAGATCAGTAAGTAAAATAACATTTTACTGATGAACTCTTTTGTTAGTTGCTGAATTCTTTCCTACTCCTTTAATTCGTTTTAACAAAGCCAAATTTCGACAATGGATAGAGCCTAAAAGAGACAACTCCCTTAATCTGACTGCCACTTATTAAACCAAATTCTCGACTGTCTTTAGTATTTCTGCGATTGTCATTTAAAATCAGATACTGTCCTTTCTTAATGCTAGTTTGATTAGAATTAGTCAGTGTTGCAATTGTAAAATCATCTGTAAAAACAGATCCAGCCTGAACTGAACTCAGATACTTTTCTTTTTCTGCCTCAATGTAGGGTTCATCTACCACTTCATTGTCAACATAAAGAATATCATCCATAAAGGTCACGGTCTGTCCTTGACTGGCAATAACACGTCCAACATAATCTTCACCATCAACAGTATAAACAACAAAGTCTTTATAAGTAGGCTCCACATTTTTGTTAAAGGTGACATAGTCACCGCTGTGCAAATAAGAATTGGCTTGGCTATCTGTAATTCTATGGGTTGAAAAAACAAAAATACGCAGCAATAAAATAATAACAATAATCAGCGCTGCTAAAATAATATTTCGAATCAAATCTCTTTTGACCATAATAACTCCAATTAACTTTTGTAGAAAAATTATATCATAAACTAAATTAGAAAAAAAGGAGCTTTTACTGCAATCTTACCATTTTATAACGGTCAGACAGCCTTTGTTTTAAGCTTTCTTTAGGTTTTTAAAAAATCTGAAACAAATATTCGAACTTGATAACACTAAGTAACAATCTTGTAACTCCGATAAATAGCCAATCTAAATCAAATATTTTACTTACGATTTTTGCGATTTCTAAGCCAGATGCGCAAACAATCATAAATCATCATGATGACAAACCAAGCCAAAACCAAAATCGTATTGCGCTCATTATTCCCAGAATGATCAAAAAAAGATAACAGTAAAAAGATGATGATAATCGTAATAAGGTTATTAATCAGGGCAGAGCGATAGTTATTCCTCATGTAAAAACTCCATCATATTGACATCGTCTGGCACCAAAGTCAAGTATTTTTCTGCTATCTGGCGGGCACGCGCATGATAGCCAAATTCACGCAGAATGTAAGCATAGTCTTCTAAAAACTCAGGATTATCTGCCAAATCTAAAGACAAGTCCTCATAGAGTTTAAAAGCTTTCTCTTCGTCTTCCACAGCTTTATATGCCTTGGCGATATTCCACTTAGCCAATAAAGAATCAACTTCAAATTTACTAAGCGCTGCTGCTTCGTCATAGCGTCCCTCTTCCAGATAGATATTGCTCAGCCGCAAAACAATGTCATCTTCATCTTCTGCCAATGGCAGAGCCAATTTAAGATAATGTTCTGCTGAAGCTGTATCATGACTTTCATAAGAAAGCTGGGAGGCCAATAATAGAAGTTGACTGTCAAATTCATTCTTTGAAAGCCCTTGCTGAACTAATGTCAATGCTTCTTTTAGTTTATGTTCTGCATGTAAAGAGAGGGCATAGACATACTCATAACCCTCAAAATCCGGATTCATAGCATCCAGCTGTTTAAAATAAATATTGGCCTTTTGATATTCCTCTTGGTCAAACAAGATGACTGCCAATTCAAAAACAGCAGAATCTTCATATTCAATCTCAACTGCCTTTTCCAAAAATTCAACAGCTGCTTCAAATTTCCCAAGGCTGGCATAAGCTTTCCCAATACGTTCGTATGTTGAAACACCAGTTAGTTCTAGGAACTCGCGATTATCTAACTGTGCGTAATAACGAATAGCCTCATCAAAATTACCCAATTCAAATTCCAGTTCTGCCAGTCCGAAAATCACCAGAGGTTCGTCAGAAAGCTGATTTGCCTGTAATAATTTATCACGCGCCACATCTGTCAGTCCCTCCATTTGATAAAGATCAGCCATAACCATGAGAGCAGACAGATAGTCCTTTGAATCCTCAGCGACAGCATCCAGATAGAGGAAGGCCTTATCACTGTCACCGTCTTCTGCCGCAATTTGCGCCAGATTGATATTAACCTCTGGAAAATCGCTGCGCAAATGTTCATAAACTGTCTTTGCTTGAGGTAAAAAGCCAATAGATTCAAGATAGTCAGCTAGTTCAAGCAAAACCTCTGAAGGATCTTCTGACAAGGCTCTGTCTAAATATTTTTGTGCATGCGCTAAGTCTTGATTACTAATAGAAGCAATCATCTTTTCACTATTCAGCATTTTTCATTTTTTCCTTTACATCTTTTGTATCGTCCTGATAAAACTTACTGACTGAACGGTACCATTCAAAAATTTCTTTGACAACAACTTTGATTGAAGCATAGATGGGAATGCCTAGAAAAACTCCCCAGACTCCGTAAAGAGATCCGGCCGTCAAAAGAATGAACATAATGGTAATTGGGTGAATGCTCAGCTTATTTCCAATAACAACAGGCGTTACAAAACGTCCTTCAATAGTCTGCTCAATAGCAAATATAGCCAAAACCTTGATTAGCATGATTGGCCCTTGAACCAGAGCCATAATAACAACAGGTATCATAGCCACAAAACTTCCCAAATAAGGAACCATATTAAGAATACCTGCTATAATACCAAAAGTCACCCCGTAACGCAGGCCAGCTAAGCTAAACATAATGGAAAACATAACACCGACAATGAAGGCGACTGTTACTTGACCTTGTACATAGCCTTGCAGTTGGTCGTTGATGTCTCCTAACATACGAACAATAGGCTGACGCATACGGGTTGGCAGTACCTTAACGAAGCCATTTTTCATTTTTTGACTGTCACGAAGCAGATAAAAAAGAATAAAAGGCGACAAAATGACAGCAATAGTCACACGGGCAATGGTTCCAGCAAAATTCCCCGCCCAGCTCAGTGCTGACTGAGAAAAAGTCTCAGCATAATCAACTGCTTTATTTGAAAAATCAGTCAAATAACTTTCCAACTGTCCTCTGTAATTTGAAAGAAAAGGCAAGTCAAGCCAGCGTTCTGCCTGATTATTAGCTCTTTGAATATAAGAAGGCAAGTGTTTCACCAAAATAATCAGCTGCTCTTGCAGACTTGGTATTAAGCTGGAAATCCCCCAAACCAAAAGCAAGGCTAAAATACCATAAACAACAGAAATTGCAGCTACTCGTTTGAGTCCTAATTTTTCTAGGCCCAAAACCAAGGGCTTAATAAGATAATAAAGCAGCATAGAAATGACCAGTGGCAGCATAATGATGTATATGAACTGCACAACCGGTTCAAAAATAGGCATAATCTTAGTAAAAACTAAAATGGTCAAAAAGACCAAAAGAGAAATTAGAACTACTATTACGGCTTGATTGTTGAGAATCCACTTGTAAAACCAAGTATTTGAAATTTTTTGATCTTGCTGTCGTTTCATTTATTCTCCTTATTTTTATCATAGAAAGTTACCGATTTATCAATTAATTGTTGGTGTTGGTTATAAATAAATTTAGCTGAGAAAAAAGGACTGTCTTCCAAAATCCATTTGAAGATTTCATAATCACCTTCCCAAGTAGGCTTTGAAAGAACCTGATTGTAGGGAACCCACTCCAGAGTCCCTTCTCGAGACTCTTCGTCAGAAATCAATTCACCTTCAAATCCTGTTACCTTAAAAACATAAGTGTACCAATCATGACCCGGTGTAAAGTCAGGAAAAGTAATGATCCCCTTGAAATCCATATCTGTCACCTTTAAATGGGTCTCTTCAAAAATTTCACGACGGGCACATTCATCTGGGGTTTCCCCTGCCTCTAGCTTTCCTCCAACGGAAATCCACTTGCCTTTGTGAACATCATTTGCTTTTTTATTGCGGTGAAGCAGCAAAAGTTCCTTACCATTATCAATATAACAAATAGTTGCTAGTTTAGTCATAGGTGTTCCTTTTTAGGCTTTTCTCCTATTATACCAAAACTTGTGCTATAATTTGCATATTGACTATAAGGAGACAGATAATGAGCTATAAACTATTTTTGGGAACTTATACTAAGCGCTGTGCCAAAGGTATCTACAGTGCTGACTTTGATCAGACAACAGGTCAAATAAGCAATCTAAACTTAGAAAAAAGTGTCTCTTCTCCCACCTATTTGACTCAAGCAGGGGACGATTGGTATTCTGTTTTCGCAGAAAATGGCAAAGCTGGTGTTCAAAAATTGACAGGAACAGATAAAACTCTTGAAGCTGGCCCGCAAGCTTGTCATATTTCAGCTGACGCAGACAATCAATACCTCTTTACCGCCAATTATCATACTGGACTTATTCATATTTACTCTTTTAATGAGAGACTGAAACTCATTGACACTATTACACACAATGAAACTACAAGTCTTCCTGAGCAACCAAAGGCTCACCCGCATTTTGCCGGACTGACACCTGATAAACTCCTTGTAACTTGTGATTTGGGAACTGACAGGTTAGAAACGTATACGCTTGACTCCCATGGAAAGGCTCAGGCCCTTCGCTCCTATCAAACCGCTCATGGTTCTGGTCCTCGCCATATTCTTTTTCATCCCTATCATAAATTAGCCTATTTGGTCTGTGAATTATCTTCTGAGGTTCAGGTTCTTATCTATGATGGATATGGACAATTTGAGCCTTATCAGTCCTTATCAACTCTTCCCCAAAATAAAAGTTGCGATAATGCCAGCGCAGCTATCCAGATGACTAGAGATGGGAGGTTCCTCTACGTCTCAAATAGAGGACATAACTCCATTGCCTGCTATGCTATTGGCCTAGATGGCTATTTAAAACTATTGGACATTATACCCAGTCACGGTCAAATCCCTCGAGATATGACACTAAGTCCAGATGACAGCTATCTCTTGGTAGGCAATCAAGAATCGGATAATATCAGCATTTTTAAACGCTTGAATGACGGGAAGCTGCAGTTATTATCCGCTGATTTTCAAGTTCCAGAACCCACTTGTCTGGTTTTTGAGCAATAAACTTTACCTACTGCATTTAAGATGGTTTAATAATATCAAATAAAAAACGAAAAGAGGCATATTATGAACCCACAAGAACTCTTCAATCAAGTAAAAGAATTGGTTGAAAAGAAAGATTTCGCAACAGCACAGAAATTTGTTGAAGATAATAAAGATAATCTAGGAGAATACCTAGAACAAGCTAAGACACTTGTTGCAGGAGCAGGCGGAGTTAACGGGATCCTTGATACTGTTAAAGGACTGTTTGGCAAATAGCATATAACGATTTTAAAAACCACTCAAATGAGTGGTTTTTTGTAATTAATAGAAATACACTAAATCAGTTATCCGCTCTACTATTAATATTTTAAGTAGCGGCGCATTGAAATCATTGAACCAACAGAACCAATGATGATACCCACAGCAAACAATGAAGCAATCAGAGCAGGCAAGTACCAAGATTGATCATACATCGAAATACCAACCTTAACAAAATCAGGGTTCACTGCACCATAAATCCAGCGGTAGAGAAGAGCGACTAAGGCAGACGGCAAAATTGCTCCTAAAGCCCCAATCCAAGCTCCCTCAAGAAAGTATGGCCAGCGAATATAAGAATTCTTCGCTCCTACCAAACGCATGATTTGAATTTCTGTTGAACGCGACATGATAGTGATACGAATAGTGTTTGAAATCAGGAACACTGCAACGAAAATCAAAAGTACTGTTGCAATGGTACCCCAAAGTTGTACTGTACTAGAAGCACTCATTAATTGTTCCGAATCCGTACCGCCATAGTTGACATTGTCAATACCATCAATTTTTTCAGCAGCCTTAGCAACTTTTGCAACATCATCTGGAGATTTAGTCTGAATGATGTAGGCATCTGATAACGGGTTGGCATCACCATAGACAGATTTCCATTCATCACCAAGAACAGCAACTAAATTGTCCATCTGCTCATCTTTGCTTGAAAATGTTACTGTATCAACGCCATCAAGCTTTTTTAGAGCGTTATAAACCTTGTGATAATTTTCGTTATTTTGGGTATTGCCTGATAAATCAACAACTGTTTTTGAAGCATCTGTTGAATCTGGATCCAGATAAACATTAACTTGAATATTTTTCTCAATATCAGAAGCCAATTTCTGTGTATTTAACAAGATTGAAGCAAAGATACCAAGAAGAGTTAAAGTAATAGCAACCGATGACACAGCGGCTAAGGTCATCCAAACATTACGTTTGAGGTTTTTAAGCGACTCCCAAAGGTGTCGGAAAAAATTTCTAATCATCGTAACCGTATTCTCCTTCCTCTTCATCGCGGACAAGTTCGCCCTCTTCAATAGCTACAACACGGTGACGAAGACTGTTAACAATTGTAGCATTGTGGGTTGCCATTAAAACAGTTGTTCCTTGCAGGTTAATACGTTCCAATACCTGCATGATTTCCCATGAAATCTCGGGATCAAGGTTACCAGTAGGCTCGTCAGCAATCAAAACTTTAGGATTGTTAACAATAGCTCGCGCGATAGCAACACGCTGCTGTTCACCACCAGACAATTGGTCTGGGAAAGATCGCATTTTATGCCTAAGACCGACTAATTCCATGACTTCTGCTACACGTTTTTTGATGTGACGCGGTTTTTCACCGATAACTTCCATAGCATAAGCAACATTTTCATAAGCTGTCTTTTTAGGCAGTAGTTTATAATCCTGAAAAACAACGCCAATAGAGCGACGAAGCAAGGGAATATGTTTTTTACGAAGATTGGTTAAATCAAATTCACCAACTTTCATTTTTCCGCTGGTAATTCTTTCCTCTTGATAGAAGAGTTTAATCAGGCTGGATTTACCAGCACCAGAGGGACCAACAATATAAACAAATTCACCTGAATTGATAGATAAATCAATATGGCGAAGTGCCGTTGTTGAACGTTGGTATCTCTTAGTAACATCTTTTAATTCAATAAGAGCCATAATTTAAGATATAAAACCTACAAATGCAACTATAGGTTTTTCAGTCCTTTCCAATTTAATAAATATTATCAATATAATTGCTACTCATCCATACGCCATTTGAGATAAGCATCGATAAATCCGTCAATATCTCCATCCATAACCTTATCCACTTGGGAGACTTCGTAGCCAGTCCTGTGATCCTTAACCATGGTGTAGGGTGTAAACACATAAGAACGAATTTGACTGCCCCAAGTGATTTCTTTTTTATCACCTTTAAGAGCATTGACCTCTTCAGCCTTCTTCTCCTGCTCCAGCTGATAAAGTTTGGCTTGAAGCATTTTCATAGCACGATCACGGTTACCATACTGAGTACGGTCAACGGTTGACGCCACCACAATACCTGTTGGAATATGCGTTAAACGCACACCAGTTGATACCTTATTGACATTTTGCCCTCCGGCACCTCCTGAACGAAAGGTGTCCATTTTAATATCATCTTCACGAATATCCACCTCGATAGTATCATCAAGTTCAGGCATAACCTCAACGGAGGTGAAGGAGGTATGGCGGCGTTTGGCAGAATCAAAGGGCGAAATCCTTACCAAGCGGTGGACTCCCATTTCCGATTTGAGAAAACCATATGCGTTGGCTCCTTCAAAAGAGAGGGTGACAGACTTAACACCTGCCTCATCTCCTGCTTGATAGTCTAAAGTTTCAACTTTAAAGCCTTTAGCATTGCCATAACGCATATACATACGCAACAGCATATCTGCCCAATCCTGAGCTTCAGTTCCGCCTGAACCAGGGTGAATTTCTAAAATAGCATTGTTGTGATCATAGGGTTCAGACAAGAGCATGGTCATTTCATAGCTAGACATTATCTTATCAAGCTTTTCAAGAGCTTCTTCTAAATCCGGCTTAAGACTGTCATCTTCTTCCAGCATTTCAAGATAGATTTCTGTTTCATCAGACAGCTCTTTCATATTGTTAAAAGTTTCATATTTAAGCTTAAGCTCGTTAAGCTCCTGCGACGTTTTTTGCGCCGCTATATTATCATTCCAGAAATCTGGCTCAGTCATTTGGTTTTCCAGAAGTGCAATGTCTTCCTCCAAACGTTCTAAGTCAAAGAGACCTCCCGAAGCTTGCCAGCTTCTCAGTATTCTCTAGAATTTTCTGGCGAATTTCTGCCACTTCCATGGGTAGATCTTCCTCCATTGATTAAGATACCTGCTGCATTGCAGGCTCAATTAAAACAGTTTACCCTTTATTTTATCATAAAGTCCCTAAAATTGCCATTTTGCACGCACAAGTTCCAATTCCCTTTGAGCATTTTCATCTTGAAAGGAAAGGCTGCGCATAAAATCCAGCATCGATTCGTCAGGTTTTTTGACAATCTCACCTAAAGCCCAGATAGCTGTTGCTGTATGGATAGGATTGTTATTTTTATCAATAATCTCCATGAGTTTAACAACAGCACTTCTGTCATGAGCATTGGCTAGTGCGATAATAGCATTACGCTGCAAAATGTTTTTCCCCCGCCAAGATCCTGCAATCATACCAAATTTTTCTTTAAATGATTTATTGCTTAATTCAAGAAAGGGAATCAGCTCTGGCTGAGCAAGTTCTGGATTAATGTCACTGGACAAAGGATTGTTAATACCTTTATTATAAGGGCAGCAGATTTGGCAGATATCACAGCCATAAATGACCGTTTTTATCTTCTTACGAAATTCCATATCCATCATGCCTTTATCTTGAGTCTGAAAAGACAAGCAGCGTCTGGCATTCATACTGCCATCACCAATAAGGCAAGATGTGGGGCAGGCATCCAAACAGCGTCTGCAGTCGCCGCAATCATAGTCAACGGGCTGATCAGGTTCGATTTCAAGATTGGTAATCAATTCTCCTAAATACATATAAGAGCCAAATTCTTTGGAAATAACAAGGCCGTTTTTGCCGATAAAACCAATACCAGCACGTCTGGCAACAGCTGTATCAACCAATGCTCCAGTATCTACCATAGCCTTATATTCTAAGGGAAAATTCTTACAGAGCTCTCTAATACCTTGTGCCAAGCGATCAAGTTTATCCTGCAAAACATAATGATAATCCAAGCCCCAAGAATTGGGGGTGATTTTTCCGCGTTTGTAGGGCGTTTTTTGAGGCTGAACAGGCAGTTTATGAGGATAAGCGACCGCTATTGAAATAATAGTCTTGGCAGAAGCAAGACTGAGCTTAGGATCAATGCGCTCTTCAATAACTTTATGTTCAAAACCTGAATTTCGACCTTCTTCAACCGCTAAGCGTAGCGATTTTTCCAAATAAGCAAAATCATCTGCTGTTGTAAAACCTATTTTTGAAATGCCAATTTCCTTGGCCAGTGACTGAATCTCTGCCTTAATGTCCATGCTTCTATCATAATGTAAAAATCTCAAGCCTGCAAGTCAGATTTGTAAAATCAGGTGACAAAATGTAACGACAGGATAACATTTTTCTGCTACAATATGCCTATGACAAAACTGGCAATCATGAGTGACCTTCATATTGATCTTAATCAATTCAGTGATCTTGAGCGTACAACTCTTATTGACACCCTTCAGAGAGAGCAGGTTAGCCATCTTCATTTGGCAGGCGACATCTCTAACCACCACTACAAGCTCTCTCTTCCTTTCCTTGACGAAATGGCGAAGCATTTTCGAGTAACTTACAATTTAGGCAATCACGACATGCTGGATTTGAGTGAACAACAAATTGCAGAGCAGGATTTTAAAATTTATAATCTTGGCAGCAAGCAACTTCTAAGTTTTCACGGTTGGTATGACTACTCCTTTTTTCCTCAAAAGACAAGAGCAGAAAATCTATCTTTCAAGAAAAAATTTTGGTTTGACAGACGACTGCAGCGTTCGCAATCAGACAGCAATATCAATCAGAATATTCTCGAAAAACTTGATCAAACTTTGGAAGGCTTGGATACAAGCAAACTTATTGTTGCCATGCATTTTGTTCCGCATAGCCATTTCACTATGACTCATGAACGCTTTATTCCTTTTAATGCCTTTTTGGGAAGTCAAGCTTATCATGATATTTTCGTCAAGCACCATGTTCAGAATGTTGTTTTTGGACATGCCCATCGTTCTTACGGCGATGTTGAAATTGACGGTGTTTGCTATCATTCACGTCCGCTTGGCTATGTGCGTGAATGGGATCTGACCATTAATTTTGTCAGCAAACATCCCGAGTTAAATCCTACTGGTACTTGGAACCTATCCAAGCGCTATAATCTAGTTAAAAGGCGCAGCGATTTTCAAGCTTATAAAAAGGCAGAGCTGGCAAGGGAATTTTGTAACTCCATGACCCTTTTTGATCTGGATTAAAATACAATTAAGTCAGCTTATCGGTTTACTTTTGATTCTTCTAAATAAGAGGTTTTCTATAACTGTTATTGCTCAGATTATATTTCTGGCTTCTCTCCGTTTTACGGTTAAAGTCATTAATCTTAGTTAGAGATAAGATAGTTTCTGTTACTTGTGCAGTAAAAAATATCCAACCAGCAGTGGTTTATTGCTCAAACAATTGAGAGTTGTTTGAGATGGGAAATAAGACTTGCGAAACAAGTATCAAAAAATACCTAATGAATTGTGTAGGGAAAACTCTAACTCAATTAAAGTCAACAGAGTTTCTCCCAACCACTAGCGTCTTGTAATTATGACTATATAAACAAACGAAGCTGAGTATTTTTGTCTCAGCTTCTTTTTAGTTCAAAAAAACCAGACCGCAAGATCTGATTTTTTATTATTATAGAGCTAAATGTCTTAAATAGCATTTTTATCCTGTCCTAGAGCACGTTGAACAGCTTTCACAATTTCAACAATGACAAACATAGCCAAGCTTCCTCCTACAACAACACACCATTGGGTCACTGACAAGTGAGACACATGGAAGAATTTATTAAAGCCTGGAATGACAATTGTAGCAAGCATAATAATCAAAGCGGTTGGTAAGGCCCAGTTAAATGTTTTATTTTTAAAGAAACCAACTTTGAAAATGGACTGGTAAACCGATTTAACATTATAAGCGTGCACCAATTGAATCAAACCAAGTGTTGCGAAGGCCATGGTAAGAGCATCTGCATGAATTTCTGTACGTGTCGCATGTTCAGGGAAGAAAACAGACCAACCATAAACACCAAGTACAAGAAGGGTTTGTAGGATACCTTGATAGATAATGGCTCCCATAACACCACCTGAGAAGAAGCTTGACTTGCGTCCACGAGGTTTATGAGTCATGACACCAGGTTCAGCCGGTTCAACACCAAGAGCGATGGCTGGTAGAGTATCTGTCACCAAATTGATCCAAAGCAGATGAACGGGCTGAAGCACATCCCAACCAAAGAGGGTTGCAAAGAAAATAGTGAAGACTTCTGCCATATTAGCTGAAAGTAAGTATTGAATTGATTTTTGGATATTGGAGAAAACTTTACGCCCTTCTTCAACCGCAACAATAATGGTTGCAAAGTTATCATCGGCAAGTACCATATCAGAAGCACCCTTAGACACTTCCGTACCTGTAATTCCCATACCAATACCAATATCAGCTGTCTTGAGCGATGGGGCATCGTTGACGCCATCACCAGTCATAGCAACAATCTTACCATCATTTTGCCATGCCTTGACGATGCGCACCTTGTGCTCTGGTGATACACGCGCATAAACGGAATATTGTTTGAAGACTTTTTGGAATTCTTCATCAGAAAGTTCATTGAGTTCAGCACCGGTGAAGACATGGTCAATACCATCATCATCAATGATACCAAGACGTTTGGCAATCGCTTCGGCAGTATCCTGATGGTCTCCTGTAATCATGATTGGACGGATACCAGCTTCCTTAGCCACACGAACGGCTTCTGCCGCTTCTGGGCGTTCTGGGTCAATCATCCCTACAAGGCCAGCAAAGATCAAATCATTTTCAACGACTGCCGTTTCTAGTTTTGGAATTTCAAACTCATATTTGTAAGCCATCATGAGAACGCGAAGAGCCTGTTTGGCAAGAGACTTATTCATATCAAGAATGGTCTTTTTGTCATCCTCAGTTATAGGGCGAATATTACCATCTATCTCAATCTGCGTAATACGCTTGAGCAGTTGATCCGGTGCCCCTTTAACGGCAATCAGATATTTCTCGCCATCACGTTTATGAATAGTTGACATCAGCTTACGGTCAGAATCAAATGGTAATTCTGCTACACGTGGTTCAACTTTAAGCACTTCGCGAATGTCAAAATTATGATCAAAACCATATTGAACAAGAGCTGTTTCAGTAGGATCCCCAATTAACTTGCCATTGGCATCAACCTTACTGTCATTAGCAAAATTCATAACGCGAAGGGCCATATTATTAATGTCAATATCATCATTAGCATCAACTAATCGACCGCTATAATAGACTTTTTCAACAGTCATCTGATTCATGGTAAGAGTACCGGTTTTATCTGAAGCAATGATTTCAGTAGAACCAAGTGTTTCCACAGCCGGTAATTTACGAACAATGGACTTACGTTTTGCCAGTGTTTTAGTACCAAGTGACAGGACAACTGTAACAATGGCAGGTAATCCTTCTGGAATAGCAGCTACAGCTAGAGCAACAGCAACCATTAAACCTTCAAGTGGTGGTTCATGACGAACAAAAATTCCAACCAAGCAAGTGATAACCGCAATGATAACAATGACATATGTCAATACCTTAGACAGATTATCCAAACTTTGTTTCAATGGTGTATCTGTTTCGTCTGCATTAGCCAACATGCCAGCAATATGACCAACTTCTGTATACATGCCAGTATTGGTAACAACGCCCATACCACGACCATAAGTAACATTCGAATTCTGATAGGCCATATTCAAACGATCACCAATACCAGCATCCTCAGCTACTGTAGCTGTAATATCTTTTTCAACCGGCACAGATTCACCTGTCAGGGCAGCTTCTTCAATTTTCAATGAAGCAGCTTCTAGAAGGCGCATATCAGCTGGAACTACATCACCAGCTTCAAGCATAACAACATCACCAGGCACCAATTCTTTTGAGTCAATTTCAGTCACATGACCGTCACGTCGAACACGAGCAAGCGGACTTGACATTGATTTGAGAGCCTCAATTGCTGCTTCTGCCTGCCCTTCTTGGTAAACACCAAAGGCAGCATTTAAAACAACAACTACTAGAATAATGATCGCATCTGTCAGTCCTCCCATTCCTTCAGTAATAACTGAAAGAACTGCAGCAACAAGCAAGATGATAATCATCAAATCCTTAAATTGATCAATGAACTTAGCAAGAATAGTGCGTTTTTCACCTTCTTCCAATTCATTGTGACCGTAGTCAGTCAAACGTTGTCTAGCTTGGGCACTTGTCAATCCTTTTTTAGAGGATTCTAAACTCGCTAAGACAGCTTCTTCGTCTTGGACGTAAAAAGTATCTTTTTTTTGTTCTTTGGGCAAAATAATTCTCCTCCTCGGTCTTTAAAAGAAAAAGACCTGTTTAATGAATAAACAAGTCTCGCTATTTAAAATGTTGCCGGAAAACAGTTTCGGATTGACGACAACATCACGGAAAAACCGCTAGCTACTCCCTTGATAATTTTTATTATACCATAAATAAAAGCCTTTTCAATAATGAAAAGTGATAAAAACACTTCATTTTTTACAATTTTATTAAAGTTAAGTGACTAGTGAAGTCTTATATTATGTCTTTTTGACTCCTTCACCAGATGTTGGGTTATAAACAGCATCTGCTTCTCTTTTTTGTCCAAAAATATCTGCTACAGAAAAGCGAACATATTTAACACAAAGTCTATTTTTGTAAGCATAGACAAGGTGCAATAAACCATCCTTAGTTTGATAAAGAGTTGGATATTCGTATTGAGCATTATTGGTTTTGTTTTCAATGCCAATAAAACCTTCAGCCGGTTCTAAAACACGACCGATAGGCCAAGTTTTTCCAAAATCTTCTGAGATTGAAACAGCAACTGGATTACGTAAACCAGGCCATGCCACTTTCCCGAATTCTGGATGGCGAGTCGCATTGACATTATAAGCTAGAGCGAGTTCGCCAGATTGTAATTTGATAGCGCTAATACTCGCATTATTATTTGGTAAAACTGTTTTTTGGGGAACAGTCCAACTATCTCCAAAATCATGAGACTCACTGATATAAATATTATCTGCAAAACGGCTGCGCATGAAGGCTACTAAATGTCCTGGCTCAACCTCAATCACATTAGCATGAACACGACCATTACTTTCTGGCATGCGAACACGTTTCCAAGTCTGTCCTTCATCATCAGAAACACGGAATTCAGTTGGATCATTGGTCAACCCTTCTGCTGAATCTTCACAAAGCCAAGTAGCAAAAAGCCAACGGCCATTACTCAAAATTTGAATAGCTTGGCGCGAGAAAGTTCCCTCTTCTGGGAAAAGGACTTGAGGTTCTTCCCACGTCTGACCCTCATCACTTGATTTTTGAACCATAATAACAGAAGTGAACTGCATATTATCCTTACCTTCTTGGCGACTAAGTTGCGATGTATAAATCAACCAAATTTGACCATCTGGAGCACGGAAAAAGGCAGGATTTTGTTCACTTCGGTCTTTACCTTTGGAGACAATTTCAGGAACAGACCAAACTTGCGTTTCTGGATTGAGCTTGGAAACAGCAATGGAAATGTCACCGCTTCCCTCAAACGACCCTGCAAACCAAGCACACAAGAGACCGCCATCTTTGGTTTCAATAAGAGCTGGAGCATGAGCCGTTGCCTTACCTCCAGTTGGAATCAAGGCAAAGTCTACACCTAAAAATTCATCCCGATAAACAGTCCCATTAGGAGCTGAAATTCTTACTTTCGGTAGTTCTGTAACCATAATTCACCTCTTTATTCTACTTCTAATTTAATGACAGCTTTTGTGAAGGTTAAAGGCTCATCTACATGAAAAACTGCCTTGTGACCATCCCAAGGAAAACAAACATAGGCCATACCTGCTGTCATTTTCATCAAATGATTTGTTTCTGCAATATATTTTTCCACATCACGCTCAGCATTATAAGGAATAGCCACGTTTAAATTTGATAGGTCTTCAAGTGCTGCATACTCAGCACCTTCTAAAACTACCTGCACATCAATAAACTTTCGATGCGCCTCAAACTGCGATCCCGATAGTGGCTTTGTTTGTCCAGATTGAAAGAAAACAAGACCACCATCAAAAGCATAACGTTGACCAACCTCTCAATTATTTTTATGGGCATCCATGACTTCTAAGGCCTGTTTTATTTTAGGCAAAAGAGCACCATATTTTTCTAAACGTTCAACACGATCAATAATCATAAAAAGGGCTCCTCTAATTTGAATTTTCTGCCAAGCGAATGGCGTAGTCAATGGCATTCTCCAAACTCAACTCACTAGCCGTCCACTTACCCGCCTGATCAAAGGCAGTTCCGTGATCAACAGAAGCACGAATAATCGGCAATCCGAGGGTAATATTGACACCTTGAACAGCTTGCCAAGCACCCTTTTCCTGATCATAAACAAAACCAAGTAATTTCAAAGGAATATGTCCTTGATCATGGTACATAGCCACAACAATATCATACATGCCACCATTAGCCTTGGAGAAAAGTGTATCTGCTGGAAGACTGCCTTCAACATTAATTCCTTCTGCCTTAGCCGCTGCAACTGCTGGATCTATTTCTTCAATTTCCTCACGACCAAAAAGTCCATTTTCGCCACAATGAGGATTAAGTCCTGCAACAGCCACTCTTGGATCTTTAATGCCAAGATTCTTACAAGCCTTATCCGCAATTCGAATAACATCTAATACACGTTCTTTTGTTGCACGATCACAAGCTTCACGAAGTGAAACATGGGTAGAGACATGAACAACACGCAAATTGCCATCAGCTAACATCATGGTGTATTTATCCGTTCCTGTTAAATCAGCATAGATTTCAGTATGGCCTGCATAATGGTGACCCGCTGCATTCATGGCTTCTTTATTAAGCGGATTAGTCACTGTTGCATCAATTTCCTTAGCCAAAGCCAATTCAATAACCTTTTTGACATATTGAAAAGCTGCATCTCCACCAGTTGTTGAGACTTGACCAATCTTAAAATGAGCCATGTCAACAACACCCAAATCAATTAAGTCAATCGTTCCATGGACATACTTGCCATCTTTAGGATTTTGGATGACATTAACTTTTAAATTGAGCTCAGGATGTTTGCTTAAATAATAACTCAAAACTGAAGCATCACCCACAAGAAGTGGTTGACAACGCTCATAAAGTTCTGCTTTATTAAAGGCCTTTATTGAAATTTCAGGACCAATTCCAGCAGGATCTCCCATGGTAATACCAATAATTTTCTTAGACATCTTTTCCTCCTTATTTCACTCTTTTTTACAAAACTTGCTGATAAATTTCACGGGCATCATCTGCCGTTAGGGGACGCATATTATTGACGAGCAGCCGCTGAACTTCCATACCAGAAGCGACCAATTCTTCCAAATCACTTTTGGGAACACCAAACTCTGTCAGGCTTTTTGGAATTTGGAGAACTTCAACAATTCGGTCCATTTCCTGAATCATGTAATGTGACTTTTCCTCAGTTGATAATGATTTGTCTCCATCATGAACAACACGGTCATAAGCTTCTGCCAAATATTCTTTAATAGCTGGCTCATTAAATTTCATAACGGGCATGAGAAGAATGGCATTGGAAACACCATGTGCAATGTGGTATTTACCGCCCAATGGATAAGACAAGGCATGGATAGCTGTTGTACCAGAAGCCGTAATGGCAACACCAGCGTAGAAAGCTGCAATCAGCATCTTCTTCTTAGCCTCCATAGCATCTGGATTCAGAGTGGCTTCCACAATATTATTGAAAATCAAGTCAAAGGCCTCTAAGGCAAATGAATTTGAAAAAGGATTGCGTTTCTTAGAAGTGAAGCATTCAATCGCATGACACATAGCATCCACACTAGGAGCTGCTGCAATTTTAGCAGGCAAATTTTTAATAAAACGAGCATCTAAAACAACAAAATCTGGAATCATTTCTGCATTGACAATACCAACTTTCAAATTCTTTTCAGGCACCGACACGATAGCATTCGGAGTTGCTTCAGAACCAGTCCCTGCAGTTGTCGGAATCAATAAGCTAGGCACTTGTTTTTTAGCCAAAAGCGGATTGTCCAGTAAATCCTTAACGCCATAGTCATCTGTCGAAAGGATAGAAGCCAATTTGGCGGAGTCCATGGCTGATCCGCCGCCAACTGCGATGATAAAGTCCGCTTTTTCTGCCTTAAACTGATCAACCACCTCCTGCACTTGATGATAAGTCGGTTCTGCAGGAATGTCTGATACTACCTTATAAAGCAAATCTAGACCTTTTAAAACCTCTTCTACTAGCTGCACTAGCCCTGCTGCAATGATGCCCTTATCGGTAAAAATCACGACTTTTTCAGTATCTGCTGGAATAACCGTCTTCATTTCTTCTAAGGCATGCTCCCCAGCTAAGACATTTTTAGGCATTTTCAAACTGTAATCAGTTAACATGGTTTTCCTCCTTTTGTATCATTTTATTAATATCTTCAAATAATTCCCGATGTCCAAAACCACCGGATTTTGTTATGACTTGAATCACCTTGTCTTTCCATGTCAGTTCAGCTAAAACAACGCCTGCACTGACTTCACATATCGGTTTTATCTGATCAATCTGCAATACCTGCATAGACTGATAAAGTGTATCTCCTCCTGTAAAAAGAAAGGTTCGAACTAATTGTTTCTCTAAAAGCTGCTCAGTGAGTTCTCCTAGAGAACGACCGATTTTAAAACGGATAGCATTTCTGTCTAATCCCTGTGCCTGAGCATAAGCTACAATATCACGACTGGTTTTTTCACCCAACGTTTCAATAATAGCTAAATCACTTTGTAAGATACTCTCTAAATAAGTCTCTAATTGAGCTTGACCACTGTCACTCTGCCAATAATTTTCTTCCAATAATTCCTGAGAATTTAAGGAAATACGTAAGTGGTGTTTTTCTTGAGCGTATTCAATTTGCTGTCTGGTAATCGGATTAACTGAGCCACAGATGACAAGGAGCGGTTTAGTAAGCCGTGGTCTTAAAACTTCCTTTTTAGGAAAAAGCTGCTTAACCAAATACTTTGCAAAGCCTGCACAGCCGATACTGATTGACAGTTGGTTTTGCTGATACAGATTAGCTGCAATTGCTTCTAGCTCTTCTTCTGTTTCACTGTCAAATAAAAGCAATTGCTGCTGAGCTTTCAAAAATGATTGGCTGCTTACCAATGATGTTTCAATACCAACCTCTTGATTGAGACGTTTGGCAATGTCACTTTCAGTCACAGGCTCATAAGGATCTTTAGCAAAAACACTATCTGAAACCAGTAGCTCACCAATATACAGTTTTCCCTCCCGAACCACTCGCTTAATAGCTGGATAGGCAGGAACCATTGCTGCCTTTTGCTTGGGAAATTGATCTAAAAAAGCTTTTATCTCACTGCTGATATTTCCTCTAAGAGCCGAGTCCACTTTTTTATAAAAATAAGGGATGCCATAATTTTTAGCATCAGATAAAATGTTGCTGACTAGCTGATAGGCATCTTCAAAGGACAGATAGCGGCTTTCTGTATTGATGACCAGCACTTCTATTTCATTCTCTAAACTGGCATAGTCTACTGATTGATTGGTCGTTACCAATGTATTGATACCTTGACTTGAAAACTGAACGCCTGTATCAAGAGCACCCGTAAAATCATCAGCCAAAACTAACAGCTGTAACACTGCAACACCTCCTTTGAGTATTATAGTCTTAGTTTATACCTTGTCAGAAAAAAATACCAGGTTTCAAAAAAAATAATTGTCTCTTTTTGAACCATCATAAAGAATATTGATTTTTTTTAGAAATATTTATATAATAGTTCAAAAATGAAACAGGAGGCTGCGATGAGACCTATTCACTTACTCGGCATTGCTCCCTATGAGGAACTAAACCACTCTATGAATCTGGTTGCCCAGCAATTTGATTCATTATCTATAGATGTGTTCAATGCAAACTTGCAAGAAGGAAGAGACTTAGCTATACAATTGGCTCATAATGATTATGATGCTATTATTTCTCGCGGAGGTACAGCTTATCTTATTCAAGATGCTGTTGACATCCCTGTAATTGATGTTTCCATTTCTGTTTATGATATTTTGAGCAGCATCAAATTAGCCTATAATTACAGCCAAAATATAGCAATTGTTGGATATGAAAGCATTACTAAAAATGCTCATCTTATCTGTAATGTTCTGCAATATAATATCAAGATTATCACAATTGAACAGCCTGAGCAGACTGCTGACACCCTCATAAAACTCAAACAGGAAGGCTGTGAGTTAGTTCTTTGTGATGCTATCACCAACCATACAGCCCTTAGACTTTCCTTAAATACAATTTTAATTACTTCTGGATTAGAAAGCATCAAAACTGCTTATCAACAGGCTATAACCTTTACTAAATACATTCAAAAAATAGAAACTCAGCGAGATTTACTTCAAGAGGTACTCTCCAAGCAAGCGCTAGCAACACTCGTCTTAAACCAAGACTTCAAACCTATCTCCTCTAATCTCTCAACAGAGCTCACGCATACTTTAATCCGTTTTCTAAAAAAACAAAAACAGCTGGATAACCAGCAACTTTACCATACACACAAAGGGCAAACCTATCAGGTTAGAAGCAATGTTTTGACCCTCAATGAACAGCCTTATTACCATTGTGAATTAAAAATGGTAACCCCCCCTTTAATTCACCAGCAATTTGGTGTGACATTTAGCAGTCGTTCAGTAATTGAAGATAATATATCCCAAAAATTACTCTTCGCTTCTTTTATTCAAGAGAAAAATCTCGTTCTCATGTCCCAGCTCCTAAAACATTATAATGCTATGATGATTTTTGGAGAAGAAGGAACGACAAAAACAAGCCTTGCCTATTCCTGCTTTTTAAAATTTCAATACCATACAGCAAATCTTATCAGTATAAATTGTAAGTTATTTGGTGAACGTCTTTGGAAATATCTTAGTCACACCAGTAACAGTCCTTTACTTTACTCTGGCAATACCCTTCTCTTCCAACATTGTGAGCAATTATCTCTGGAGGATTTACGCAAACTTTTAGAACTAATAAAAAGCAGCAACTTACTGCAAAGACAAAACATTATATTCACATATACAACCAAAAAAGCAGACCCTGATAAGCTGATTTTTAAGGAAATCATGCAAGAACTTAACTGTGCAAGCCTGTATTCCTCTTCACTATCTGAACGCCATACAGAATTAGCAAGCATTATTACTCTCCTGCTTAATAAAGCTAATATTGAATGTCATACACAGGTTATCGGCTTTGAACCTCAGGCCATGCATACTCTTCAAGAATTTCAATGGACTGGTAATTTTTACCAGTTAGAAAGGGTCATTAAAAAGTTAATCCTCTCTGCGAATTCTTATTATATTTTAGAGAATGCAGTCATAGAAGTTCTATCCGAGGAACGCAGACACCAAAATCATCTGCAGCTAGATTCTTCAAATCATTCCAAAAAATCTAAACCGGTAATTATCGAAGAAAAGAGTCTCTTTGATTACAGTCAAGATATTGTACGTACTGTTCTTGAATATAATAAAGGAAATCAAACAAAGACCGCCAAGCAACTAGGTATCAGCCGAACGACACTTTGGCGCTATCTCAAAATGAATGATTAAAAGGTTTTGGACGTAACCCAAAACCTTTTTGTCATTTATCTTATTTTCTTAAAACATGAATAGCAAACCCACCAAATTCACCATCAATATAAATATTTTTAAGTTTTCCATCTTCAGTCAACTGAATGGTATCCTCTAAAAAGCTAAATCCTTTTTCCTTTAATTCTGCAACGGCAGATTCTACATCCGCAGTAATCATGGCAATATGACCGTTTTTACCTAGATAAGGACTCTTAAGGCATTCAAAATAACTACCTGCAAATTCTGACTTCATTCCATGCCTAGGTTCTAAGTTAAACATAAAACTTAACAATTTGGCCAGCTCTAAGGCTTGTTCTTCAGATTCTGTGTTGATCCCAATGTGGGCTAATTCAAATGTATTTTTCATAATGAAACCTCGAAAATATTAAACTGGGAATAAGAGCAATGCTCCTGCTGTAAGTGCAAATAAACGGATAAAGTACTGAGGAATAGTAAATTTCCAAAATTCAATCATCGTATAATTCCCTGTCCCCATAATCAAAGCTGGCATTCCATCTACAGGTAAGAAATGACCACACCAACCGGAAATGACAATGGCTGTTGCCGCAGCAGTTGGATCAAATCCAAGTTTTAAACAAGTTGCAATAGCCAATGGTGCAAAAACATAGACAGTGCCAATCGTGGAACCAGTCAAAGTGGCTAATAAACTGGTTAAAATACAGAATACAAATATCAATAAGAAAGGATTGATATGAGAGCCAAGCATACCAGCTACAGATTTACCAACCATTTCTGTAAGACCGGTGCCTCCTAAAGCATCTGCCACGCCAATAACACCAGCTGACATAATAATGATTGGTGCACTAATAGCATCTCTTATTTCAGTGAAATCTAGAACACCTACTAAGAAAATTGGGATAACCGCAATACCTGTCAAAGCGTAGCCAGCATCACCTATATAGCTTTGTGAAACCATGCCAATTACAGCAAGTGCAAAAGACAAATAAGTTACTAGCTCTTGTTTTTTTGTAAGATGAGTGTCCTGACTCTGATCTACTTTGTTATCCGAAGCCCCCTTAGATATTGGATGTTCTGGTAAAAACTTATAAGCCAGAACTGACCATGCAAGGAAACCCAAAGAAAGAATAAGGTTTACAATTGAAAATTTGACAAGATTAACCTTAGCGGTTGCTCCAGCAGCATGCAGCACAGCAACAGTAATCCCATATTGTAAGGCTGTATTAAATGGTAGCAAAGGGTGATTAGCAGCAAAGCCTGCGGGCATCAAGACTTTAGAGGGAGTAAGTGCTTTATTTTCAGGCAGAGCAGACAAGAGCCCAATGACTAAAACATAATAAGCTGTGGAGCCTGTACCAAACAAACTTGTTCCTAGCGTGACAATGACAATTAATAGGACATAGGCTTTATAACCACCCTTTTTAGCCATATTAAACATTGCTTCTTTAAATTTAGTAATAAAACTTGTCTTCTGTAAAGCAGCAATAATAGCCATAAAAGCGGCAAGCATCATAATTGTCGAATTGGCAAAGCCTGCAAAAGCACCTTTAATATCAGTTACCCCTGTCACAACCAACAAAAGCAAGGCAATAAGCGGCGGAGCTCCAAAAGGCAATTTATCTATCATGATTAAAATAATCATAAAGACAGTGATTGCTAACGCAATAATCATTTGAATTGTCATAATTATCCTCCTCTATTTGCTCTCAGATTAATTCATTCCTTTTTCTTTATTAGCTGCCAAAACAGTATTTAAAACAACTATTGCTTCTTCCGGTAAATAATTGAAGGGACGACGACAGTCGCCAACAGGATAACCTAATAATTTTACAGCTGTTTTTACGACAGTATTTGGATTGCCATATTGGAAAACAGCTCTAAAATCAGCAATAGAGTCCTGAGCCTGTTGGGCTTCTTCAAGTTTTCCTTCTTGGAAAAGATTGTAGATTGATGAAAGAACATGTGGATAGACATTTGAACAGCCTGCAATCCCTCCTGCTCCACCTTCTTTTAAGGCTGGCAAAATGAGAGCATCATTTCCAGATAACACAAAGAATTTCTTGTCTAAATTTTTCGTTCTGTGGATATATTCTTTTAGATTCTCCCAATCACCACTTGAATCTTTTGCACCAATGATATTATCAACGTCACGTGCTAATTTTTCAACTGTTTCAGGCAAAAGTTTATTTCCTGTCCTCGCTGGAATGTTATACAAAACAATCGGTAAATCAACTTCTTTTGCAACTGCTACATAATGATCATAAAGTTCCTTTTGTGAGGCAAGAGCAAAACTTGGTGTGATAATAGATAAAACATCTGCTCCCAACTCCTGTGCAGCCTTACTCAATTGGATAGTCTCTTTAGTCGAAATACAACCTGTACCAGCATAAACAGGTACTCTTCCCTTAACTTGTTTAATCGTCGTTTTCAAAACGTCAAGTTTTTCTTCATAGCTTAAAATGTAACCTTCTCCATTTGTTCCAAACGGAAAAATACCATGTACGCCACCTTCAATTAGACGTTCAATTTGATTTCGTAATTCATCTAAATTTACCGATTCATCCTCTCGCATTGGAGTTAAAATGGGAGTGATGATTCCTTTTAGCTCAATATTGTTCATGTGTTTCTCCTTTACCCCAAAAGGGGATTTCTTGTTTTTAATCATCATCATTATACTTATTTTGATAGGAGTTTAGAAGATTTCTACAAGGAAATACGAAGCAAAATGAAACATTACAAAATAAAGTTTAGTCATTTATTCTATTCTTTCTTTTTTAGTTTCTTTTTGAAACGTTTTTTTACAGTCTAATGCCTTAAAACTTTATAGTACAATAAACTGGATGAAAATTTCTTTCCAAAAAAATAAGATTGTTTGGATTGTTGAGCGACTTACAGGAAAGCAAATTTAGAGCTGAAATAAAAAATTTGTATAAAATAAAATCAAAAAAACGAATGAATTTTGCAAATAAAACTATTGCAAGTTATTATCATTCGTTTTTTTATTTTTATAGTTTTCAGTTTATAAGCAGTATTTCTATTATAGTTTCTAGTACACAAACAAACCTAGATATCATGCTTATATTCTCCAAAACACTGCTATTTTGGAATTGTTGATTCTTCTTAAAACCAAGTCAGTTCTAATTGATATTTTGCAAAAATATCTTGTGTTTCTAGATCCGGCTGTTTGAGAACATAGTTAAGCTGGATAGATCGATTCGATTTATCAAAAACAAATTTACTGGTTTCTGTCATCAGATGTTGAACACCCATAGGTGTGGAAATAGTCACCAAAGCTTCTACTTCTCTATGAAAACGCAGGATGGATTTTGGACTTGAAAAACGTGTCATAATCAATTCCTGATCATTGCACTTAATGACCACCCTTTCCTTTTCTTCGTTAACAAAAATAAAGTAAGAAAAACCATTTTTCTCGGTCAAATCAACCCAATAGGTTTGGTCTATCACTTCTTTTTGACCATCAAGGTCAATTTCATTTCTTAAATGGATTTGCATATTTCTCCTTCAATCATTTTCTGATTTTAACTATTATGCTATCTTCTTATAATAGAAGAACGCAACAATGTTGCTCCCGTAAAGAAGGCAATAAAGATAACTAAAATTTTGAGATTGTTAATGTCTAAATTACTGAGGAAGAAGGCTGCTGTTAAAACGCCAAGGATACCACCAATAATGATACCGAAGGTACCCGGCCAATGAACGCGGTCAGATTTAATAAATGCTATTGAACTAGCTGTTAAAATCATGGCTGCATCCAGCATCATAACGGGGAGAGCAATGGAAGGATTAATGCCCATCAATGAAAAGAAAATCAATTCTGGCGCATAATTACCCAATCCCATAGTCATTAACATGCCAATAATAAAATCAAAAATAACGCCAACTAAAAGCCAAATGCCTTTTAGCCCTCTAATCTGAGATGAGATCCCTGCTCCTGGATTAGTCTGCATACGATAAATCATGACTAGAGCCGCAATAATGAGTAAAATTCCTAAAACGCATTGAACCTGTCGAGTATTCCAGTTTTTAGTTATCCGTGTTCCAACAAAGGCTCCTGTAAAAGAAGCTGCTGCCATACAAACCAGAGTGGCAATGTCTACTTTGACAATGGTTACAAAACACAGTGCCTCAACTAAAACAGGAATAACATGAGCAGTTGACATGGTGGCAGGAATTTTTCGATCATCTTCAACCAATTTCGTCGCTTTGAAAAGTGTTGTTGTAGTTGCAAAAGTTCCAATGCCTAAAGTATCTAAAAGATCAGTCAAATAACCAATCCAAAATCCTGTTAAAAATTTTTCTTTTAAATTAATTTTGTGCTGACGAGCATGCAATAAAATGGTTCCCATTATCCAAGTAATCAGCCCGATCAACAGTAATTGAATAATATTCAGTATGAAATGATTTGCCATTAGTTCATTATAATGTAAATTTAGGAATCCGTAAATACAAAAAGAAATTTTTGCCAGCAGACCATTGAAAAACAGCATATTTGACAATTTTTGTTATAATATTGACATGAAAGTTGAGGACTAATTATGAATGAAAAAGTCTTTCGTGATCCTATCCATAACTATATTCATGTCAATAACCAAGTGATTTACGATCTGATTAATACTAAGGAATTTCAGCGCCTGCGCCGCATTAAGCAGGTTCCAACAACCAGTTACACTTTTCACGGTGCTGAGCATAATCGTTTTTCACATTGTTTAGGTGTTTATGAAATTGCCCGCCAAGTTACGGAAATTTTTGATAAAGAATATCCTGAACGTTGGAACAGCGATGAAAATCTTGTCACTATGGCTGCTGCTTTATTGCATGATATTGGACACGGAGCCTATTCACACACCTTTGAACGGCTTTTTGACACTGACCACGAAGTCTATACGCAGGAAATTATCACTAATCCTGAAACGGAAATCAATGCTATTCTTAAAAAAGTAGCACCAGATTTTCCAGATAAAGTAGCCAGTGTTATTAATCACACTTATCCTAACAAACAGGTTGTCCAGCTCATCTCCAGCCAAATTGACTGCGACCGTATGGACTATCTTCTGCGTGATTCTTATTACACTGCAGCGTCTTATGGACATTTTGATCTGACAAGGATTTTGCGGGTCATCCACCCTGTGGATAACGGTATTGCTTTTTCTTATAATGGCATGCACGCCGTAGAGGACTATATTGTCAGCCGTTATCAAATGTATATGCAGGTCTACTTCCACCCAGCCAGCCGAGCAATGGAGCTACTCCTGCAAAAGCTGTTAAAACGCGCCAAGGAACTCTATGGAGAAAACCGTTCTTACTTTGAGGCTACCTCTCCTCGTTTGCTTCCTTTTTTTGAAAATAAGGCAGAGCTGTCTGACTATCTTGCTTTAGATGATGGTGTCCTGAATACTTATTTCCAAAATTGGATAACGTCAAAAGATGCCATTCTCAGCGACCTAGCCAGCCGCTTCATCAACCGAAAAGTCTTTAAGTCTGTTACTTTCGGACAAGAGGAAGAAAGCCAGCTCTATCGTCTGTCTGACTTGGTCAAATCTGTTGGCTTTGATCCTGATTACTATACAGGAATACACGCTAATTTTGACCTTCCTTATGACATCTATAAACCAGAAGCTAAGAATCCCCGTACTCAGATTGAAATTTCGCAAAAAGATGGCAGCTTAGCTGAACTATCCAGTCTTTCACCTATTGTAGCAGCTTTAACCGGATCTACATACGGCGACAGACGCTTTTATTTCCCTAAAGAAATGCTAATTGCAGATGACCTTTTCACAGTTGATAAGGAAGTGTTTAGCTCCTATCTTTCAAATGGTCATTTTAGCTTTAAGGCTTAAAGGCTCTGCCATTGTTCCTAAAAAGACCATTTCCATATGACAAAGATAGGTTTTTTTAGTAGAATAAATAAGGATATTTTTTAGAAAACAGGTACTTTTATGTCTATCAAACTTGTTGCTGTTGATATTGACGGAACCCTGCTCAATAGTCAACGGCAAGTCACTTCAGAGGTCTATCAGGCTATTCAAGAAGCTAAGGCAGCTGGCGTAAAAATCGTCATCGCAACCGGACGTCCTATTGTCGGTGTACAAAACCTCTTAGAAGAACTCCATCTCAATCAACCAGATAATTATGTCATCACTTTTAATGGGGGCTTAGTACAAGAAACTGCGACCGGTAATGAGCTTATCAAGGAAACACTGGCCTATGAGGACTATCTTGATATTGAACTTTTAGCGACTAAACTTGGGGTTCATTCGCATGCCATTACCAAAAATGGTATCTACACCAGCAACCGTGATATTGGAACCTACACTGTTCACGAATCATCCTTAGTCGGTATGCCTATTTATTACCGAACACCTGAAGAAAACAGAGACAAAGAATTTGTCAAGGCGATGTTTATTGACGATCCAGCTATATTAGATGCTGCTATCGCTAAGATTCCCGAAAGTTTTTATGAGCGGTTCACCGTTGTTAAGTCAACACCATTTTATCTTGAAATTCTTAAGAAAACGGCCAGTAAAGGGCTGGCTGTAACGCATTTAGCTGAAAAATTAGGTTATACTATTGACGAGACAATGGCCATTGGTGATGAGGAAAACGATCGCGCTATGTTGGAAGTGGTCGGCAACCCTGTCGTCATGAAAAATGGCAATTCTAACCTTAAAAAAATCGCTAAATACATCACCAAATCAAATGACGAATCTGGCGTTGCACACGCCATTAGAGAGTGGGTACTGGATTAATGACATACACATATACAGTTGGCATTTCAGCTGAAGAACATGATAATTTCGCCAAAAACAGCGGTCAAACAAATCTCCTTCAAAGTTCAAATTGGGCTAAAATTAAGGATAATTGGGGTAATGAACGTATTGGCTTTTACAAGGACGAAACCTTAGTTGCTTCTGCTTCTATTCTGATTCGTAAACTGCCTGCGGGTTTCACTATGCTTTACATCCCGCGCGGTCCTATTATGGATTATTCAGATAAGGATTTGCTGTCCTATGTCTTAAAATCCCTCAAAGCTTATGGAAAGACCAAGCGAGCTTTGTTTATTAAGTTTGATCCTGCACTTTTGCTTAAATCTTACAAGATTGGTGAAAATACTGAAGAAGACACTGATACTTTGGCAAAATTAGCAGCCTTGCAAGAATCTGGTGCTGATTGGACTGGCCGTACGCTAACCATTGCTGAGAGTATTCAGCCGCGTTACCAAGCCAATGTCTATACTCAAAAAGATATGACCGCGACTTTTCCTAAACACACTAAACGGCTGATGAAAGATGCTATCAATCGCGGTGTAGTGACTAGCCGTGGAACCATTGCTGATATCAAAGCCTTTGCTGATGTTGTAGCCTTGACCGAAGATCGTAAAGGAGTTGCCCTGCGCAACGAAGATTATTTCCGTAAAATGATGACTATTTACGGAGATGACGCCTACCTTCATTTAGCCAAAGTCAATCTGCCAAAACGCTTGGCGGAGTACAAGGAACAATTGGCTCAAATTGAAAAAGACTTATCAGAAACGGCGGAACATCAGAAAAAACGCTTAACCAAACTCACTCAGCAACAAAATTCTGTCAAAAAATATATCGCAGAATTTGAAAATTATGTCGGCAAATATGACGACGAGCTCATTATTGCAGGTATTCTTTCTGTTCGTTTTGGAAATACTATGGAAATGCTCTATGCTGGTATGAATGATGAATTTAAAAAGTTCTACCCACAGTACAGCCTCTATCCAAAAGTATTTGAGGATGCTTATGCTGATGGGATTATTTGGGCAAATATGGGCGGTGTTGAAGGAAGTTTAGACGATGGTCTGACCAAATTCAAATCTAACTTCAATCCCAACATTGAAGAATTTATTGGCGAATTTAATCTCCCAGTTAATAAAGCTCTTTATAAACTATCTAATTGGGCTTATAACATCCGTAAAAAGCGCCGCAATAACCATTAAAGAGATCAAAAAAGCTTCTACAGTTAAATCTGCGGAAGCTTTTTTTGCGTAAAAATTGTGAGCTTGAAAAATAAGGACTCAAGCTACTTTTATTACTGTTTTCTATAATCCCAATTAACTAGGATGAATCGTTAAGGCAATCACAAGTTCCTCTTTGAGCAGTTTTTTGACACGGCAATTGCGATCAATATAATCGTTTAGTTCTGCAATCATTTGCTCAGTCAAGGGGTAATCTATTGTCAAATCAATCTTGAAAAGCATATCCTCAAAACTAGCCTTTAGCTGTATTGGAATTTCTTTAATCTGATAATAACGGGCAAAATAGCCTTGTGCACACATTGTCACGCAAGAAGACAAGGCAATTGTTACTAAACTCATAGGTGTTTCGCCGTCCTTCGTGTCCCCAAAAAGAGTAATCGTATCACCATATCCAGCTGAGGTCGTGTGATAAAGGTAATCTCCAAATACTTGTGTTTGATACATAATTTCCCTCCTTTTTGTAAAACAACAGAATATAACAATAAAGAGCGGAAATAGCTATTTGACTGCTTCCGCTCCACTTTTTATTATGATGGTTAGACTAAAACATTAAATTTCTGTCAATGGCGTAGCCGTGTCATGTGAGGTGTCAAAAATCTGAAAATCACTTCCAACACCCAAATCAGCCTGAGCCAAATGATTTTCCATCGTCATATGCGCTAATTCCTTGATGTTATTTTCTCGAGACAAATGGCCTAGATAAATCTTTTTCGTCTTATTGCCAATAGTACGAATCATGGCATCTGCTCCATCTTCATTACAAAGATGTCCCTTATCAGACAATATGCGCTGCTTAGTTGACCAAGGATAGGAACCCGCTCGCAAAATCTCAATATCATGGTTGGATTCGATGAGATAACCGTCTGCATTTTCAATCATACCAGCCATGCGGTCTGACACATAACCTGTATCTGTCAGCATGACAAAACTTTTACCATCTTTCATAAAACGATAAAATTGCGGATCAATGGCATCATGACTGACACCAAAAGATTCTATATCAATGTCACCAAAAGTCAGCAATTTTTCACGTTCAAAAATCTGCTTCTGACTGGCATCAATCTTGCCTAACATATTGCCTGCTTCCATGACTTCCCAAGTTTTTTCATTAGCATAAATATCCATACCATACTTACGTGCCAAAACACCAACTCCATGAATATGATCCTTATGCTCATGGGTAACTAAGATGGCATCCAAATCAGCTGGATCTCGGTCAATTTCGGCCAAAAGGCTGGTAATCTTTTTACCTGATAAACCAGCATCAATCAATATTTTTTTCTTAGAAGTCTCTAAATAAAAGGAATTTCCTGTAGAACCAGAAGCTAAAATACTGTATTTAAAACCTAAGTCAGATGTCATTTATCATCATCCTCTTCCTCCCATTCATCTTCCAACATAGCGTCTTTGGCATAAGGGAGCACAATAGTAAAGGTAGAACCCTTACCATAGTCACTCTTGGCCCAAATAAAGCCATTATGAAGTTTAATAATTTCCTTAGCAATAGCCAGTCCTAATCCTGTACCGCCCTGAGCACGGCTGCGCGCCTTATCCACTCGATAAAATCGGTCAAAAATAAGCGGCAAGTCTTTTTTAGGAATCCCCAAGCCCTGATCAGAGATAGAGACAATCAATTGAGTCTCTGTCGTTTTCATGCTAACCGTAATCTGTCCCCCGTCAGGCGAATATTTAATAGCATTATTAAGAATGTTATCAAATACCTGAGTCATCTTATCCGTATCAATTTCAACCCAAATAGAGTTCAGAGGGTAATCTCTGATAATTTCGTAGGACTTATCAGGCATAGTTTCCTGATTTTTAATACGATCAAAACGATTGAGAATATAGGTCATAAAAGAGGTAAAATTTGTTAGCTCAACGTCAAGGGTTTGACTGGCATTATCAATACGAGACAAAGAGAGCAGATCAGTAATCATCCGCATCATTCGATTAGTCTCATCTAAAGATACCTGAATAAAATTCGGCGCAATATCCTTATCATCCAGCGCACCATCATCCAAAGCTTCCAAATAAGATTTTACAGAAGTCAAAGGGGTACGCAGTTCATGACTGACATTAGAAACAAAGAGACGGCGCTCCCGCTCCTCCTTTTCTTGCTCAGTCGCATTATGAATCACAGCAACTAAACCTGAAACAAAGCCAGACTCACGACGAATCAAAGCAAAATTAATTCGTAAGGTCACGAATTCATCATTAGCGTCACGGCGTGATATGAGAATTTCCGGTGTCTTAGACAAAAGTTCATTGTAAGTATACGAACTGTCTCCGTCTAAAATATCCAAAATAGACATTTTCAGAGCTTTGTCATGTTCTAAATTCAGCAAACGCTGAGCTGTACTATTAATCATAGTAATTTGACCGCGGCGGTTTGTCGCAACGACACCGTCACTCATGTATGATAAAACAGAAGTCAAGCGATTTTTTTCCTGAGCTAAATTTTCATGGGTCAGCCGAAAAACATCTGACAAATCATTAAGACTATCTGCTAAATCTAAAATGCCGCTATCGCCCTTGATAGAAAGTTCCTCATTATAATTTCCCGACATGAGTGACTTGATGCGGTTATTTAGTTTACGAATATTTTTTGCCATTCGATAATCACGATAAGCCAAATAAATAAAGTAAACAGCAACAAAAAGCAGGGTAAATAGAAGAGCTAACTCAAAGCTTGTAATGTTTAACCCAAATTTACTCATAAGACTTCATGTAATAACCAACACCGCGGCGGGTCAAAATATATTCGGGACGGCTTGGTGTATCCTCAATTTTTTCGCGAAGACGGCGAATAGTAACATCAACCGTACGGACATCACCAAAATAATCATAACCCCAAACAGTTTCCAAAAGATGTTCACGCGTCATAACTTGTCCCATATGAGTCGCCAGATGGTAGAGCAATTCAAATTCTCTATGGGTCAATTCCACTTCATTGCCATGCTTTTTAGCGATGAAAGCATCTGGAACAATAACCAGCTCTCCAATAGCTATTTCCTGACTGCCAGTGTTAGCATTTTCTTCTGCTACAGCCGTTTCAATTGTTTCAGTACGGCGCAAATGTGCCTTAATACGAGCCAAAAGCTCACGATTTGAAAAAGGTTTAGTTACGTAATCATCTGCCCCAATTTCGAGACCGATAACCTTATCAAATTCACTATCTTTGGCAGAAAGCATGATAATTGGAATATGGCTTGTCTTTCGAACTTCTTTAGCCACTTCTAGACCATCTAATTCAGGAAGCATTAAATCCAAAATAATCAAATCTGGAGATTCTGCTTCAAACTGGGCTAAAGCCTCCTGTCCGTCAAAAGCTGTTACAACATCATAGCCTTCTTTAGTTAAATTAAATTTAATAATGTCTGAGATTGGTTTTTCGTCGTCAACGACTAGAATTTTCTTCATAAGTAAATACCTCATCCGATTCTTGCTGTATTGTTTTTCTCCCTAAAATGGCAGAGCACAAAAACTTTCAATCACTATTATACCAAAATATGATTTCAGTTCCAAATTTCTAAGACTAACGTCATTATTGATGAAAAACATTCCAGAAAAGACGAACATTAACGATAAATTGTCAGAAACTTTTGACTTTTGCAGCTTTTTGTGATAAGCTACTATCACTATGTTAGAAAATCTAACAATGATATTATACCCTTTTAGGAGGCTTTTATGGCACTTATCGAATTCAAAAATGTCAATAAATATTACGGTGACTATCACGCGCTGCGCGATATTAACCTAGAAATTGAAAAAGGACAGGTAGTCGTTCTTTTAGGACCTTCAGGTTCTGGAAAATCAACTCTTATTCGCACAATTAATGCTTTGGAATCTATTGATCAAGGAACTCTTTTGGTTAATGGACACAACGTATCCAAAGCTACTTCTAAAGAACTGGTTGAATTGCGTAAAGAGGCTGGGATGGTTTTCCAGCATTTCAATCTTTATCCGCATAAAACTGTCCTCGAAAATGTCACAATGGCTCCCATTAAAGTTCTAGGAGTCAGCAAAAAAGAGGCTGAAGAAACTGCTGAGAAATATCTGCGTTATGTTAATATGTGGGATAAAAAAGATTCCTTCCCTGGAATGCTGTCTGGCGGTCAAAAACAGCGGATTGCTATCGCCCGCGGACTAGCTATGCATCCAGAACTCCTGCTCTTTGACGAGCCGACTTCTGCTCTTGATCCAGAGACCATCGGAGATGTTCTTGCCGTTATGCAGAAACTAGCCAAAGAAGGAATGAATATGATTGTCGTTACACACGAAATGGGCTTCGCCCGTTCTGTTGCAGATCGTATCATTTTTATGGCTGAGGGACAAGTTCTGGTGGATACTACAGATGTTGATGGTTTCTTTGACAATCCAACGGAACCTCGTGCTGTTCAATTCCTTTCTAAAATTATTAACCATAACTCTGATAAAGTCAGTGTGGAAGATTAAGGAGGCAGCTTATGACTCTCAAAAGATTTACTCGCCTTCTACTTTTATCAGTAGCTGCGTTTGCAGCTGCTCTGCTATTGACTTCAAAGCCAAGTCAAGCTGACACAGCATCTGACTTGCTCTCAAGTAAGACTGTTCAAAAAATCGTTAAAGCCGGTGTCCTTAAAGTCGGTGTCAAACAAGATGTCCCTAACTTCGGTTACTACTCTGCTGAGTCTGGAAACTACGAGGGTATGGAGATTGATTTAGCTAAAAAAATTGCGGATAAGCTCGGTGTTAAGGTTGAATTTACGCCTGTAACGGCTCAAACACGTGAGGCACTGATGGATAATGGAACTATTGATTTACTCATTGCAACCTATACCATTACCGAAGAACGTCAGGCTTCCTATGCTATTTCAAATCCTTATTACTACGATGAGATAGGATTTTTGGTACGTTCCAAATCAAATATTCAAAAAATTTCCGATTTGGATGGTATGACTATTGGAGTTGCACAAGGTGCTTCTACTAAAGCTGCTCTTGAAGAATATGCCAAAGCTCATGATTTGACCTTTAATTACGTCCAGCTCGGTTCATATCCAGAACTTGCTATCTCTTTGTATGCTGATCGTATTGATGCTTTCTCAGTAGATAAATCAATTCTGACAGGATACGAAAGTAAAAATGCTCGTATCCTTGATGAAGGTTTCTCAACGCAAGAATATGGTGTGGCAGCTAAAAAATCTAATCAAGACTTAATTGACTATGTCAATACACTTCTGACAGATTGGAAATCTGATGGCAGCCTTAATAAACTCTACGATAAATACGATTTAAAACCAGCAAAAGCTGATGATAACTAAGAAAGGAGCATCCATGTTTACATTACTTGATTCAACGGGACCTTTCGCCCTTTATCGTTGGGGAGAATTCTTCGCTAATTTTGGAGAATTTATCAAAGGTTTCTTTTATACACTTGGTATTTCTATCGGAGCCTTAATTGTTGCTTTGCTTTTAGGAATTATCTTCGGAGCAATGAGCTCTTCTCGTAATAAAATCTTGCGTGCTATTGCTCGTGTCTACGTAGAAATTTTTCAAAATACCCCTTTACTTGTTCAGTTTGTTGTTGTCTTCTATGGTTTTTCTATTGCAACCAATGGTGTCCTTAAACTGCCCATATCTGTAACAGCTATCCTCTGTGTTGGTGTTTATACTGGCGCTTACATTTCTGAGATTATTCGAACAGGGATTGAGGCAGTGCCTAAAGGTCAAACGGAAGCTGCTCTTTCACAAGGTTTTACCTATACTGATACGATGCGCCTCATTATCCTGCCGCAGGCTGTTCGGACTATCTTGCCGCCATTAACCAATCAAGTTGTTAACCTAATTAAAAATACATCTACTGTGGCCATTATTTCCGGTGCAGACATCATGTTCACTGCTAAAGCATGGGCTTATGATACCACTAACTATGTCCCTGCCTTTGCTGGTGCGGCACTGCTTTACTTTATCATGTGTTTCCCGTTGGCAACATGGGCACGCCGTAAAGAAGAAGAAAATAAAGCAGCTTACTAAGGAGGTCTCAAATGTCAGAAGTATTAACAACTACAAATCTAAAGTTCCTGGCACAAGGCCTTTGGACAACGCTTTATTTGTCTTTCTTTATCATTGTGCTGTCAACACTATTTGGAACTATATTGGCAATTATGCGTAATGGAAAAAATCCTATTCTAAAATGGATTTCCAGTATTTACATTGAATTTGTTCGTAATGTGCCTAACTTGCTCTGGATTTTTATTATTTTCTTGGTTTTCCAATTGAAATCAACGCAGGCTGGTATCACATCTTTCACTGTATTTACTACCGCTGCCCTAGCCGAAATTATTCGCGGAGGTCTCAATTCTATTGATGCTGGTCAAACTGAGGCTGGACTTTCACAGGGCTTCACTAATTTCCAAATCTTCATTTATATTATTTTCCCGCAAGCTATTCGCAAAATGCTGCCTTCCATCATTTCTCAGTTCGTAACGGTTATAAAAGATACCAGTTTCCTTTATTCCGTCATCGCTCTGCAAGAACTCTTTGGTAAAAGTCAGATCCTGATGGGAAGCTACTATGAACCCGCTCAGCTCTTTACTCTATATGGACTGGTAGCATTAGCTTACTTCATTGTTAACTTTGCCATCTCCAGCTACTCTCGCTATTTAGCAAAACGCTGGGCTCAAGCAGGAGAATAATATTTAACAAACTCTTCAAAAACTCTAGCACTTCATCGCTAGAGTTTTTTATGTAACATTCACAAAAGACCAAACTATGACAATGATAAGGATTTATTCAGATTTTAAACTATCTCCAATTAGTAATAAAATCCTTTGTCGTCTGATTAACATTAGGAATCTGAAGCTAAATTCCTAATTTATGCGTCATTTGTATGAGAAAATAATTTGAGATTTCCTAAAAATATGGTAAACTAAGAGAGATTTACATTAGGAGGTTTTAACAAGACACATGCTTAAAAATGAATTGACATTTAGCAAACGTAAACATAAGGCCGCAGGCCTTTGTGGTACCATTTTAGCTACCGCAGTCATTGCCGTGGGGACTAGAACGGCTGCACATGCAGACGAAACTGATCAAACAGGAAATGCTGTCACAGCTCAGGAAACTGTAACAGTTAACACCGAAGATCAAACTGCAACTGATCAAGTATTATCAGAAACAACAGTTTCTAATACTGCAGATACAACAGTTGAAACTGAGACATCAGCTACTCCAGAAGAATCTTACTATTCTCCAACAAGCGATGAAGTCGAAAATAGCAACACTTCAATCGAAGAAAGCACAGCTGATCAAACTGCTTTTGCAAGTGAAGAAACTGTTAATAGCCAAACAGATAGTACCAATACTTCTGACAATGGTGCAGGCTCACCTGCTTCATCAACTGCTACAAGTACTTCTGACTCGGCAAACCAGGCAGCCAACAATGTTCAAGAAGCAAATAATGTTACTGCACCTCAATCAAGTGCAGGTGAAACAACCGAAGTCAACCGCGTTAACTTTAATGATATTATTGGTTCGTATAAAAAATCCGCTAACGTAGCTAACGTGACTTATAACGGAACTGCTGATGAAACTATCATGATTGATCCTTCTCAGCCTTATACACCAAATACTGAAAATATTGCTAACTACCTTAACCAATATTTAACAGAATTGCGTACGCTTAATGGGATAAATATTCCTGTACCATCTGTTGACCAAGTCATGCAACAATTTGCTCAGGCTCGCGCTCAAGAAGAAGCTAATGAATCTGATGGTTTAGATCATGCGACTACATTGAACTTCCCATCTGGTGTTAGTTGGTATGGCGAAGATGGCCAATACGATAGCCAAGCTACAATTGGTACTGGAGCCGTAGGTTCTGACCAAGCGACTGCTTACTACCTTGCTCTGTCTTGGTTCTCAGATTACTTCAACATCTCACAAAGTGACACCGATGGTCTCGTCAATTTTGGACATACCATTAGTATTTTATCTACTAGCGGAGTAGGTATGGGATTCGGATACGCTAACGGAACAGGCAGTCAAGCTGACCGCTGGTATGGTCAATTAATCTTCGGTTCTGTCGGCAGCGGAGAAAATAAGGACGGCTTTAGTGCAATTAAAAATGGAGATGGTCAATGGGTACTTTACTATAATGGAACACCTGTGAAATTCCTGCCAAATACAACTTTCCATTACGTAACAGCCAATAATAATGCGGCTAATACTACACAAGATCCACAAATCACTAATCCTAGTGATAACGGTAATACGCAGCCTGCTACTCCTGCAGCACCAATAAGCAACGGTCCTCAAGTTGCAGCTACAGATCAAGCAACTGCTCCTGCAGAAGATCCAAATAGTTTACCAACAACAGGTGAAAAGCAAAGTGCTGTTCTTCCGATTGTTGGTGCAACACTTCTCATCGCTGGCCTTGGACTTCTAGCTGCTGGCCAATTCAAAAAACGAATGAAATAAGCTCTTTAGTAAGTTGCTGATTTTAATTTGATTATAGCATCAAAAGGATTGATTCTTCTATTGGATTCAATCCTTTTCATTTTGCTTGATGCTTATGTTTTCAGGGATAAACTACCATTTTGATCTCAATAAATGTCTTTGAACTTATTCTTTAGATATCTTTTATAGTTATTTAGTCTATTACCACTATTCCTAGCCTAATGATCGACACGCCAGCAAACCTGCGGTTTCATGGCTAAATGGAAAGACTGGCTTCAGGAATCTTCCGCTGTTTCCTGTAGATTGATAAAAAGCTGTCTTTACTGTTTCAAAACGAAATGACGATATTGAGAAAATTTGATTCTATTCAGTCTTGTCGGGAATACTATCTTAAAACTAAATAACTATATCTTTAATTAAGCTTTTACAAATGTTAAAATAAAACTAACAGGTGTTAACAGAAATCAATTTTGCTGATTAAGAATTGAGGTGACTGAAAATGACCATGTCGGAATTGGAAAAATTAGAAGGTGGCTTACCTTACGACTTCACTGATGAAGAAGTCGATAAACGCAAATTGAGAGCTGTAGAAGGCTGTCAAAAACTTAACAATGTGAGTGTTTTAGAGACTGCTAAACGTCAAACTATGATAAAAGAGCTCTTTGGCTCTGTTGGAGACAATCCAACTGTTTTACCGGTTTTTAATTGTGATTATGGAAAGAATATCCATGTTGGCGATGATTTTCTTATCAATTACAATGGCATTATTTTGGATATTGCCCCTGTGGAAATTGGCAATCATGTTATGATTGGACCAAATACTTTGATTACAACAGTCGGCCATCCTCTGTCTCCGCAAGGACGAAGACAGCATTTGGGCAAGGCGCAGCCTGTAAGAATTGGCAATGATGTCTGGATTGGCGGAAACTGTACTATTTTGCCAGGAGTTACGATTGGAGATAATGTGGTTATTGCTGCTGGAGCAGTTGTAACTAAGGACGTAGCGGCTAACAGTCTTGTAGGCGGTGTACCCGCCAAGCTTATTAAAACAATTGAAAATGATCTTGAGGAAGAATAGGAGAAAATGATGTTAAATGTTGCCTTTATAGGGAATGGTAAAAGTACCAATCGTTACCATTTGCCTTTCTTACTTAAAACAAAGAAATTCCGCGTTAAGACTATCTATGCCCGCACGATAAAAGATGACTGGGCTAAATTAGCCGGCGTCCATTATACAACTAATATTGATGATGTTTGGCAGAATGATGATTTAGATTTGGTCATCATTACAACACCTAATCAATGGCATTATCACTATGCTAAGCTGGCCTTGGAGCACAGTCACAATGTTTTGCTGGAAAAACCTTTTACTGAGAAGCCAGAAGAAGCTAGAGAGCTGTTCCAACTAGCTAGGGAAAAAGGACTGATGATTCAAGGTTATCAAAACCGCCGTTTTGATTCAGATTTTCTAACTGCTCAAAAGGTAATTGAGTCCGGTCGTTTAGGACAATTATTGGAAGTTGAAATGCATTATGATTATTATAGACCAGAAGTTCCTGAATCTATTCAAGAATACTCAAGAGGAAGCAGCTATCTCTTCAACCATGCCTGCCATACTGTTGATCAAGTGCTTTCCTATTGGGGTCAGCCTCGGCATATTCATTATGATGTCCGTCAATTGTTAGGTCAAAATAGAATGAATGATTATTTTGATATTGATTTCTATTATGAACATCCTTTGAAAATTTCTGTGAAATCCAGTTATTTTAGACTGAAAGAACGTCCCAGCTTTGTTCTCTATGGGACTAAGGGAGTCTTTGTCAAGGAAAAGAAAGACCGCCAAGAATATGATTTGAAACACTTTTATTTGCCCGATCACGATGATTTTGGTCTTGATAGACCTGAAGATTATGGCCTTTTAACTTATCTAGACGAAAAAGATAATTATCATGAAGAAAAGGTTGTTTCCGAGATTGGGGATTATAGCCTTTTTTACCAAGCCTTATATCAAAGTTTGGCTGAGGGTAAACAAAAATTAGTTCAGGACGAGCAAACAATCAGTTTGATTGATATTCTGAATCAAGGTGCTCAAGAAATTGAAAAAAATGACGCATTATAAGGATAGGCTGTTGTGTCTTGTTCTCCTCACCTTAGTGCTCTATTTCATATTATAGTTATTTAGTCTATAACTAGTATTCCTAGCCTAGTCTGCCTTATACTCTTTGAAAATCAAAATATTACGTTGTTGACTTCAGCTTGCTGTACTTTTTGAGGAAAGGCAAGCTTTCCTTATTGCCATAACCTCAAAAGCTCCCCCGGACCTTTTGAGCTACCTGCGGCTCGTTGCGACACGAGGAGGTGAAATTGATATTATTTCACCAACGAGCTAGTAAGGTCTTTAGCCTGCTCCATAGAGCTTGGCGTAGAAAAGCCAGCATTAGCCGATTTTCTTAAGACGTTGCGACGCGAGGAGGTGAAATCGATATTATTTCACCAACGAGCTAGTAAGGTCTTTAGCCAACTCCATAGAGCTTGGCGTAGAAAAGCCAGCATTAGCCGATTTTCTTAAGACGTTGCGACGCGAGGAGGTGAAATCGATATTATTTCACCAACGAGCTAGTAAGGTTTTTAGCCAGCTTCATAGAGCTTGGCGTAGAAAAGCCAGCATTAGCGGATTTTCTTAAGACGTTGCCTCGTCTGATTTTGATTTTCTTTGAGTATTAGGCGGTCGACACGCCGGCAAATCTGCGGTTCCATGGCTAAATGGAAAGACTGGCTTTAGGTATAATTGCGTTGTTTCCTACAGATTGATAAAAAGTTGTCTTTGCTGTTTCAAAACGAAATGACAATTTTAAACTTTATTAATCAGCTTGATTTCTCGTATATTTTTTATATAATAATAATACAATAAGAAAAAGGAGAACTTATGAAAGTACATTTTCATTCATCTTGGAATTTATCTAAGAAACATATTATCACCTTGTCTTGTGCTGCAGCCTTGGCAAGTTTCTCTCTAGTCGCAAAACCCGCTTTTGCTGAGGAAACAGCATCAAGCGCTGCTGAAACGACTGAACTTGTGACAGCGTCAGCCAATACGACAGAAACTGTAAGTTCAGATGACTCTGTTCAAGCAGCGACAAGCGTTACTGAAACGGCAAATACTGAAGATTCTAATCAGACAGTGACATATACTGTGGAAACTGCTGTTTCAGACGATTCTAATCAAGCGGCACTAAGCGCTACTGAAACTGCAAATGCTGAAGAGTCCAGTCAGACAGCAACTGAAGCTGACAGTGATAACCAAGCTCCTGTTACTTCAGGCTATACCACTGCTGCTAACCAAGACAATTCAACTGGTGCCCATTACTACAGTGATGAAAAAGGAAATTGGTACTATGTTGACGCGAACGGCAACAACCTGACTGGTGCTCAAACGATTGATGGTGTTCAAGTCTACTTTGAAGCTAACGGTGTACAGGTTAAAGGAGGCCTACCAGCAACTAATACCGATTATTTGCAACGCTACTACGACCAAGATACAGGAGCTCTTTGGACTAACCGTTATGTCCAATACAAGGGTAAATGGTATTATGTTGGGGCAAACGGAGAAGTTCTTAAAGGGGCGCAAACCATCAATGGTGACGAGGTTTATTTCCACTCATACCATGGCTTCCAAATCAAAGGAGATTTTGAAGGTTACTTCACAGAAGCTTCTACACAAGGAGCTTATTATGATAAGGATACTGGTGCTAAAGTTACAAAAGCAGGATGGGTTCAGACAATTGATGGTAGCTACTTCTATCTTGATGATAAAGGTGAAAAACTATCTGGCTTGCAAACTATTGATGGAAATCTTTATTATTTCTTAAGCTCAGGAGCATCTAAGCGAATTAGAACGGGACGTCTAAGCAAAGATTATCTTGCATATTTTGAATCTAATTCTAAATATGCACGTGTTTATGGCTACAGCCCATATGCGAATATCACCCAAATTTATTATTTTGATGCGGAAACTGGTTCAGCGGTCAAGAATCGCTATGTCCAATATGGCAATAGCTGGTATTACTTTGGTGATGATGCCAACGCAATTATTGGAGAAGCGACAATTAATGGCGATACGGTGTATTTCCATAAAGATGGCAGACAAGCTAAAGGGGAGTTAGTTACCGAAAACGGTGTTACACGCTACTATGATCCAGATTCAGGCGCTCGTGTCACAAATACAACGCTGACAATCAAAGGTGTCACTTACAAATTTGATGAGCAAGGTACCGCTACAATCGTTTAAAATCTCAAAAATAAAAAGAACTTGAGTTAGAAAACTCAGGTTCTTTTGCTTCTTATCCTTTAATTGTTGGAAAATATCTATTACTCGGTATTTACCAAAATCTGTCCGTTGTAATAATCTAGGGTGATTCCTGATTGAACATTTGGAATAAAAACATTAAATTCCAAACTGCCATCAGATGATTTAGCCTCCAAATGAGTCCCTGAAGCAATCAGATGATCACCATCATAAATCAAGGTTACACGATAACGAACACGCTTATTGCTATCCAAAGCCCTACGAACTAGAGTTTCGTAATAGTTTTGTCCTGTTGAATCCTCGCTGTTTGCTTGATTGGCCCAAGCCGTCTGTACTGCAATATTGGCTTCATTTGAAGTGGAAGCGTCAAATCCTTTAAGCCCTCCTACTAAAGCGTAAGCAATCAAATGACCGCGATCAATGGCATGACTGTATTCTCCCGATAAGCCTTGTACTTGATGCCAACCTGCAGGAGTCCAAGAGGTCGAACCATTTCCAGTCTCCTCACGGCTTTTATATTGACGAGTATTTTTAGTCAAAAGTGCATTTGCAACCGTCGGCACCGTTTCTCCCTGAACTGTTTTCGTTTTATTATTGGCATAAGCTTTGCTGGATACTTTGGCATTCAAGTCCGTCTTGTTTCCTTTCACAATATAAGCACCGGCACCATTCCATTGCAAATCTGAGCCCAGCTGCGATTTGACATTTTCTGTTAGTACCGTTTCGGCTAATTTTTGTGAAGGGGTAGCTTCATTAACGGAAGAACCATTTGAGGTGACAGATGCTGATTGTCCAGTAACAAGACTGGCTATTTGTTTAACGGGATTATTGGGAGAGATACGATCACTAGTAGACACATATCCCAGAATTAAAATCAGAAGAGCTGCTGCGACAGAAAAGAGCTGCTGTATCTGTTTTCGACTTAATTTCTTTTTCTTTGCCATAATAAATTATCTCTCTAAAAATTTTCAATAAAAAGAAAGGGCTCAAACGTTTCACTCAAGTCCTTTCCTTATCTCAGTTGCCAATAAACTTATCCACAATGCTCTGCCATGTACTTGGTTTCAAAATATCCAAAGGGTTATTTCCTTCGCCCAGAAGCGAATAACCAATCATAAGACCAATAGCTAGAAAAAGAAGGCTTAACAAAAAAATGATAAAAATGAAGAGCAACTGTCTGAGAACATACTTTCCTCCAGTTTCCATAAAAACCTCACTCACTGATACGTTTAATATTAGCTCCTAGGGCAGCTAATTTTTCATGGAAGCGATAATAGCCCCTATCTAAGTGGCTTAATTTCCCAACAGTAGTTTTTCCCTGAGCTACCATCCCCATCAAAATAAGAGCCGCACTGGCACGTAAATCAGTTGACATAACGCGTGCACCTTGAAGATTGTGACCACCATGAATCATGGCTGTATCCCGTAAAATTTCTGAATGTAGTCCCATACGACGCAATTCTTCCAAATGCTGGAAGCGATTTTCAAAAACCGTTTCAATCATAGTTGATTCACCCTTAACAACTGCCATGAGAGCCGTAAATTGAGCTTGCATATCTGTTGGAAAACCCGGATGAGGTAACGTTTTCACCGTTACTGGTTTAAGTTTGCTGACATCAGATTGAACGCGAATACCTTCTGCTTCTTCTGTCACTTTTACGCCCATTTCCATTAATTTTGAAATAAGAGGACGATTATGTTCCCAGATAGCATCCTTGATCAAAACATCACCTGAAGTCATTGCAGCTGCTACCATGAAAGTTCCAGCCTCGATACGGTCTTGAACAACTGCATGTTCCGTCCCATGAAGTTTATCAACGCCTGAAATAACCAATGTTTCTGTTCCAGCTCCTTTGATATTGGCTCCCATTTTATTCAACAGCACAGCCAAGTCCACAATTTCAGGCTCACGCGCAGCATTTTCAATAACTGTTGTACCTTCTGCCAAACTTGCCGCCATCATCAAGTTTTGGGTTGCACCGACTGACGGAAAATCCAGATAAATATTAGTACCAATCAGTCTGTCAGCCGTTGCCGTAATGTCACCGCCTATTTGAGTAATTTTAGCCCCCATCGCCTCTAAACCTTTGAGGTGCAAATCAATAGGGCGGCTTCCGATTGTACAGCCTCCAGGCATGGATACTTTGGCATGACCGTTGCGAGCAAGAATCGGCCCTAAAACAACAATAGAAGCACGCATCTTGCTGACATATTCATAGGGTGCCTCATCCAAAATACTGCCACTGGCATCAACAGTAACCTGATTAGTCTCTTCGTCAAAATCAACAGCAATATCAAGACCGCGAACCACATTATTCATCGTAAAGACATCTGATAAAATGGGAACATTGCTTAAAACCGTCTGACCTTCTGAAGCAAGAATCGTCGCTGCCAATAAAGGAAGCACTGCATTTTTAGCTCCTTCAATGACCACTTCACCTGATAAACGGGTCTGGCCGCCTTCAACAATAATGTTATCCATAAGGAAAAATCCCTTCTTCTCAAAAAATTATAGTTATATACAATAGTATCAAAATACTCTTTTTAATTGCTTTTCATTTAAGAAATCGTCATCACAATTTCTTGGCTAAGCTGCAAAATAGCCAATAAGAAAGAAGAGACCAGATAGCCTAGAGCAATTGATAGAAAAAGCAAAAATAAACGAAGCTTCCCTTCATTCTCGGCCGGTATTTTAATTATTTTAGACCAATCAAAAAGACTAATCAGCATCTGGTAACTTAGGCTAATAAACACTAAATGACTGATAATAGTGATTGAAGTATTTATGATATTCATCTTTTTATTATAACATAGTTTAAGGTATTTCATTCGAAAAATAGCACTGATTGTATAAGCTCATAAAACCACAATGAAGTCAATATCTTTTCCAATCAAAACCACTCGTCAAACAGGCGTTTTATTGACCTCACTATTAGGGGAAACTCTAAATTGAGGAAAGTTACTTGGTTACCTCAAATCGTCAACTGGACGTTTTGAGTCCCAAACACTGCGCTTCGCATCTCCCATCTCCCCAGTTACTAAAAAGAGTTTGGAACGACTTTTGTCCCAAACTCTCCTTGAGTTTTTGTTATTCCGTTTGTAAAACACCATAGTTGGGAGAATCTTTTAACGATTTATCCCTTTAAAGTATCTTGAGGATGCTTATGTCAAAATAGCCTGAGGAGAGGCTGTTTCAGGTTAGCAGCTCAAAATAAGACTATGTTTTACCGAGCTTTGTTCCACTCTCTTAATCAAACTGTTATTGCTGCATTAAGTGCATCAGCCTTATCCAATTTTTCCCATGGAAGGTCAATATCGGTACGCCCCATATGGCCATAAGCGGCTGTTTGTTTGTAGATAGGACGTTTGAGGTCGAGCATTTGGATAATACCTGCTGGTCGAAGGTCAAAGACCTGACGCACTGCTGCTTCTAACTTGCTTTCAGAAACCGTATTGGTTCCAAAAGTATCCACACGGACAGAAACTGGCTGAGCCACGCCGATAGCATAAGCTAACTGCACTTCTGCCTTGCTGGCAAGACCAGCTGCAACGATGTTTTTCGCAATGTAGCGTGCAGCATACGATGCTGAACGGTCAACTTTGGTTGCATCTTTGCCAGAGAAAGCACCGCCACCATGGCGAGCATAACCACCGTAAGTATCCACGATAATCTTACGTCCCGTTAAGCCAGAATCGCCCTGAGGACCACCAATAACAAAGCGGCCTGTTGGATTGATGAAAAACTTGGTCTTGTCATCAAGATACTGGTCAGGAATAACTGTTTTAATCACTTTTTCAATGATATCATTATGGATTTGAGCATTGGTCACATCTGGGTCATGCTGGGTTGAGATAACAACGGTATCAACACGAACTGGCTTGTCGTTTTCATCGTATTCGACGGTAACTTGCGATTTGGCATCTGGCCGAAGGTAGGTAATTTCTCCCGATTTACGCAAATCAGCCAATTTCTTAACCAACTTGTGGCTGAGTGAAATCGGCAGCGGCATGAGTTCTGGCGTTTCGTCAATAGCAAATCCAAACATGAGACCTTGGTCTCCCGCACCAATCAAATCAAGCGGATCTTGATCTGAATCTCCGCGAACTTCCAAGGCTTCATTGACCCCCTGAGCAATGTCTGGTGACTGCTCAACCAAGGACGGGTGCACGCCAACAGAATCAGCTGCAAAGCCATATTCCGCATTGGTGTAGCCAATCTCAGCAATGGTATCACGTACCACACGGTTGATGTCCACATAGGCTGTAGTCGAAATTTCGCCAAACACATGGACAGATCCTGTATAAACAGCTGTTTCAGCTGCGACATGCGCATCTGGATCCTGACTCAAAACAGCATCCAAAATAGCATCGGATATTTGGTCTGCAATCTTATCTGGGTGTCCCTCAGATACCGACTCAGACGTGAAAAGTTTACGTTCTGACATAAAATGTCCCCCTTAAAATAATGATTCTCGTCATAAAAATCAAAAATTTTGACTTTTATCACGTGTTACTAGGTTACAAAGAACTGATGGAATATTTCCACCACCTTATCGGGACTTCATAACTCCACCATTATACCATGAAATGATGTTATTTTAATATAACTATTTTTTATGGGGTGTTAAAAATTTTCAATGATAATTCAAGCTCTTTATCAAAATATGGGATCAAACATTAGGTCTGACGAGATTTTTTAGCCGACTTGTATTATACTAATCTTATGAAAACTTATCAACGTGTATATGAACGCTTATTGACAAAGGCTAATTTTACTACTGGTGAGCAGCTTGCCTGCGATCTTGGAATTTCACGCACAGCGATTTGGAAAGCCATTCAAACCCTAGAGAAAAAGGGGCTGGTTATAGAATCTGTGAAAAAAAGAGGGTATCGCCTAATCAGCGGGGACTTACTTTCTCCTTATGCTATTTCACAAGCTCTCCATATGCCTGTTTATTACAAGGAAGATTCATTGTCTACCCAGCTAGATGCGAAAAAGGGGATTGAAACGGCTGCCTCTGTTCCTGCACTTTATCTAGCACCTAGTCAATCAGCAGCTAAAGGGCGTTTTGAGCGCAGTTTTTTTGCGGGAAAAACAGGGGGAATTTACATGAGTCTTCATCTCAAACCTAATTGCCATTATCCTGATCTTCCTCCTTATACCCTCATGGCAGCTTCCTGTTTAGTCAAAGCCATTCAGCGTCTGACTGGTATCGATACACAAATCAAATGGGTTAACGACATTTATCTGGATCAAAAAAAAGTAGCTGGTATCTTGACTGAAGCCATCAGTTCCGTCGAAACAGGTCTCATCACAGATATTATCATTGGTATTGGAATTAATTTTGCTATCACTGAGTTTCCAAAAGAATTGACCGGTAAGGTAACCAGTCTTTTTCCTGAAGGCCAATCAGCTATCACCCGTGACCAGCTGATTATTGAGATTTGGCGTCTTTTTCAGGATATTCCGCAAGCTGATCTTATCAAAGTTTACAAAGAAAAATCACTTGTCTTGGACAGGCAAGTGAGCTTTATGGATAATCAAAAGCAAATTAGTGGTAAGGCGACAGCTATTTCTGATCGCGGTGAATTGGAGATTACTTTCCCAGATGGCAGCAAAAGATGGCTGAGTTCTGGTGAAGTCAGTCTTACTTCTTGGTAGCCTTATCTACAGCTTTGGCAATACGAGAAATAATAAAAGTTGTATAAAGGCGACGTAATAAGAGATAACCAAAAAAGAGGGTAAATAGGATATGCCCGTGCTGAAAGCTAAGGTTGAACAAATAAGTTTCAATAGCAGTTTCCACGGTCAAAATAATAATCTGTTTATTCATAAACTTTATTATACAAAAATTAAGAGTTCAAGACAAGGTAAGTCTCTGAACTCTTTTTTAAAGAGAGTGGGATAAAGAAAATATCCAATGGATGTTTTCTTCATGAGCTTAAAAACAAAAAAGCGAATCGGAAATTTGAAGAATTTGATTTTGTAGTCCCACCCCCGCACAGTTGATTAGGGATTGATATGAACTAACGTTCATTGGATTAGATAAGCTCCAATAGTTTCCCAAACTGTTGGAGCTATCACTTGCGCAATTGAACACGAGCTGCGAGCTGTGGCAAAAAGATAATTTCTCCTAGAGTCTTGTGACTCTTCGTCAAAACTCCTATTTTGCCCTTGCTCGTAAACACTTTTTGCGACACTTCGTTTGGTTAGTCGCTCTTACTAACCAAACGAAGTTAGCGGGAGAGGTAGCCAATTCACTATGGTGATTGGCGTTTGTTATCAAGTGCTGAGCACTTAGATAACAATCCTCTGCCGTATCTTAATAATTGAACACGAGCTGCGGATAATACTAGAGTACGGCAAAGCGAGTTAACGAAGTCATAAAAGAAAAACTGAATGACTATATATGATAATCCTAGGGGCTTTTTATACGTAATCTTCACGATTACATTCTTCTGTGGGTGGTTGCACAGCAATCATCGTGGTTTGTCCCAGCCTCTTCAAAAGACATCAGCGAAGTTCTTCACCGATATGAAGTATTGAGATACTCTATTCGTTCTAATCTTTTCTTTACTCTTCAATTTCTACGATATCAGCAAGAAACTCTAGCTCGTTCGGAATGTAGGTCTCACGTTCTTCACGTTCCAGTTCTTCTTTGGGTTTAAGACTACGGGCAAACTCTGAACGTAAGTACTCAAATTCGGACTTAGGCACAGCCATAATATTGGGCGAAAAACCTGCAGCCGAACCCATAATATTGCCAAAAATGTCATTGAGATCTGAACGTTTCATAACCTGCTCTGCATTAAAAGCTGCATCAAAGGCTAAAATAGCATTTTCCTGATTAGCCAAAACGGGCTCAGATCCATTTAACAAAGCACGATGCTGGGGACTGATAGAATCTAAAATCTCATTCCAGGTTCCTTTGAGCGCTTCCAAACACTCTCTGGATTTTTTTGGATTTTCCATAGTCTCATGCATGATTTCCATAACCTTTTCGCGATTTACTTTATACTGGTAGGAAGCTGAGGCCTTTGGCGCAGATTTGGCAGAATTGGACTTGAGTTGTGGCTGTTTCTGCAAATTTTGGATGAGCTTTTGCATTTCCAGCACCTGATGGCGCAAACCGGCTAATTCTTCTTGTAAATTCTCAGGAAGTTCTTGGGGCATAGCAGAGCTGTGATCCGCCAGTTGAATAGTCATCATTTCAGCGTAAATCTTAGGATGCGTACCTGTTTTAATTTCAGGCAGAGCTTTTGTCACTGTCTCAATCATAGCGAATACTTGATTCTGTTCAAAGGACAGGTTTTCTTCAAAAATCTGTGAAGCATGCGTATTTTCGCCACCTGTCTGCACAATCAACAGATCCCGCAGGTATTCTAAGAGGTCAGTTGCAAAACGGCTCATAGATTTCCCACTGTCAAAGAGAACTTCTAAATTATCCAAAGCCTCTGTCGCTTTTTGCTGACGTATATTTGCTACATAATCATCTAAAGCCGCCAGACCAATTGAACCCGTGATTTCCTCAGCAACAGCCACAGTAACTTGATTGTCTGCAGATAAAGACAAGGCTTGATCTAAGATGGATAAAGCATCTCGCATTCCCCCTTCTGCTCGACGGGCAATCAAAGTCAGTGCTTCTGCTTCATAACCAATTTTTTCCTTATCAAGAATATCAGCTAGATGCTCTTGAATAGCTGATAATTTGATAGCCTTAAATTCGAAGCGTTGCACACGCGACAAAATAGTGGCTGGAATCTTATGCAGTTCTGTTGTCGCAAGAATAAAAACCACATTTTCCGTCGGTTCTTCCAAGGTCTTCAAAAGGGCATTGAAAGCACCTGTTGAAAGCATATGCACTTCATCAATGATATAAACCTTGTAAGTCGCACGACTGGGGGCATAGGTTGATTTGTCCCGAATATCACGAATCTCATCCACACCGTTATTGGAAGCCGCATCAATTTCGATAACATCTTCTAAACTGCCATTGGTAACATCACGGCAAATATCACAATGGTTGCAAGGCTCTCCATTTTCTTGATTAGGACAGTTCATAGCCTTGGCAAAAATCTTAGCTGCGCTGGTTTTTCCAGTACCGCGCGGGCCCGAAAAAAGATAAGCATGGCTGATTTTCCCAGTCTCTACTGCTTGTTTTAAAGTGGTAGAGATAACGGTTTGTCCTACCATTTCTTCAAAAGTCTGACTACGATATTTTCGATAAAGCGCTTGATACATTAATCTTCTACTCCAAACATTTCAAAATTCCAAACGGTCTTCTCCAATAAGACCGCTATAAATTTTTCAAGATATTCTTGGTCAATTTCATCATAATCGTCTACAAGATCAGAATCTAAATCCAAAACGCCAAGTAAGTTATTTTTGCTAATAATAGGAATAACGATCTCAGACCTAGCAGCTGAATCGCAAGAAATATAATTGTCATGCTTTGCTACATCAGGGACAATAACCGTCTTACCCTTGATGGCTGCTTCTCCGCAGACTCCCTTACCCAGAGCAATCCTAACACAAGAGACTTGTCCCTGAAACGGCCCCAAAATCAGCTCGTGTCTATCATACAAGTAAAAACCAGCAAAAACAGAATGAGGCAGTTCTTTTTTAATTAAAGCAGATGCATTTGACAAATTAGCAAGAACGTTACTCTCAGCAGCAAACAATCCCTCTGCCTGCTCCAGTAAAAGCTGATAAGTCTTGATTTTTTTCTCGTATTTCATATTTTCTATTATAACAAAAAATCAGTCGTGAGACTGTTTTAATTGTTATCCTCCAGAAAATCTCGAACCTTTTTAAAAACGGCTTGCGGGTAATCAGGCGCCGTTATCTGATAGAAATTAACAGCCATGCGATTGCGAAACCAAGTCAACTGACGCTTGGCAAAACGACGCGTATTTTGTTTAATTTTCTCAATTGCTTCTTCGATCGATTGTTCACCTGCAAAATAGGGGAAAAGTTCCTTATAACCAATCCCACGAGCTGCCTGCGCTTTAGGATAATTATCATAGAGCCATTTAGCCTCCTCCAATAACCCTTGATTCATCATCTTATCTACACGTTCATTGATTCTTTGATAAATAAGCTGACGCTCATCATCCAGACCAATAATATAAGGCTCATAAGGAGATTCTTTATTTTCAAGTTTAGCAGCGAAGCGATTTAATTCAAGTGCTCTTATGGCACGGCGCCGATTTAACTGAGGGATAGCAAGATCAAGCTCTGCTATTTTTTCAAAAAGCAAATCGTCAGACCAAGTCTCAAGCTCAGAACGATAAACCAAAACAGCCTCCTGATCTACCTTACCGCCAAGATGATAGCCTTCCAGCAAACTCTGCAAATAGAGGCCCGTTCCGCCAACAATGATAGGGAGTTTGCCGCGGCTTGTGATCTCTCTGATAGCAGCTTCTGCTTCAACCACAAAATCATAGGCTGAATAGGTCTCCTTAACATCACGCACATCAATCAAATGATGCACTGCTTGGCCTTGTTCTTCTGCTGTCGCCTTGGCTGTTCCAATACTAAGCTGTCGGTAAACCTGCTGGCTGTCACCTGAGATGATTTCTCCGTCAAATTGCTGTGCCAGTTGAATGCCTAGAGTAGTCTTTCCAACAGCTGTTGGACCAGTAACCACAATTACTTTTGTTTTCATAAAGTTTTTACTTGCACTTCTATTTCTTTTTTTAGATAATATAACCATTATAACATAAGAAAAGGAGAACTTCTCATGGCTAAAAAAGGATCATTTGTTAAAGGGCTTGTGACAGGAATCGCAACAACGGCTGCTGCTGTTGGTGGAGCGGCCTACGCTGTTAAAAAAACCATTATTGAACCTGAAGAAAAAAAAGCCGCTTTTATCGAAGAAAATCGTAAAAAAGCAGCTCGCAAACGTGTCTCACATTAAAAAAATGCCTTTACGGCGTTTTTTTATTACATACTATCTCCCCTGCCGGAATCGAACCAGCAACGACTCCTTAGGAGGGAGTTGTTATATCCATTTAACTAAGGGGAGTTAAAAGGTAATATAAACAATAGTTTATTACCTTTTTATATTAACATAAGGAGTCTAGGATACATATCCTAGACTCCTTTGTGACGTCCTAAGAAAATTTACTTAACGACGGACTTCTTTGATACGTGCAGCTTTACCTTGCAATGCGCGGAGGTAGTAAAGTTTAGCACGACGGACTTTACCGTGACGAGTCACTTCAATTTTTTCAACACGTGGTGTATGAATTGGGAAAGTACGTTCAACACCGATACCGCTTGAAATTTTACGAACTGTGTACATTTCTGAAATTCCTTGACCTTTGCGGGAAATAACAACACCCTCAAAAATCTGAACACGTTCACGATTTCCTTCGACAACTTTCGCATGTACACGAACAGTGTCACCAGGACGGAAATCAGGGATATCTGTGCGAAGCTGCCCTTCAGTCAAACTTTGAATTAATGGATTCATTTTTTATTCTCCTTCTCTTACTAATCATAAGCGCTCTGTCTCAGCGGATTAGCCGTTTTCGTGCGTCCATTACACACAAAAAATATTCTAACAAATTTTAGCTTTCTTGTAAAGAGAAATATTTTGGCTGGATGCGCCTTCCTAACAAAGCCAAACTATTGTTCTCTAATTTTTTGAAGCGCATAGATGGATTGCTTACGATTAACAACATAGGCAAAGGTCACTGCAATAAAATAAGCTGGCAAATTTTGATAACCAAAGACTTCTCCGCCGATTAATATAGGGGCTAAAAATGTATTGGTTGCACTGCCAAAGACAGAAATATAGCCTAGAGCTGCTACAAATTCTAAGGGGAGATGAAAAATGCTGGCCAAAACAATGCCCAAAGAAGAACCGATAGCAAATAAAGGTGTCACTTCTCCACCTTGAAAACCTGCTGCCAAGGTTACAACGGTTAACAATAGCTTTAACAGCCAATCATAAACATAAATTTTCCCATCAGAAAAGCTAGCAGAAATCAGATTAGTCCCCAAGCCAGAATAACGTCCCTGATAAAGGAGCAATAAAGACAAACTAAGCAAGAGACCAACAGCTAAAATACGTCTATAAGGATTAGGAAACAATCGTGCCTGCCACTGTTTGCACCAAGCCAATAAATAAGCAAATAGGTTACCGGCTAAACCAAAGATAAGTCCTAAAATGAGCAGCTGAATAAAAACAGTTGGTGTCAAAGAAATCGTTCTTGACAAAGTATGCGCAAATTTCTCCAAACCAAGACTATGCGAGGTCAAACTAGCTGTAAAGGAAGCAATGGTCATGGGAACCAAGGCAGCGAGTCCCAGATTGCCAAGAACCAACACTTCTAAGGCAAATAAAATAGCTGCCATCGGTGTCTGATACAAACCTGCAAAGCCTGCTGCCATCCCTGTCAGCAGAAAAACACGTGATTTATTAGGAAAATGAAAAAATCGGCTAAACCAATGAGAAACTGTCGCACCTAGCTGAACGGCAACGCCTTCACGACCAGCACTACCACCAAAAAGGTGAGTTAACCAAGTTGTGACAATAATCATGGGGATGAGACGCTTAGGAATCAGATCTTCCTCTTCAAAACCGACTTGAAAGATTAAACTCATCCCTTTGCTGCTTTTAGCACCCCACTTTTGGTATAAATAAACAATTATCAAACCGACAAATCCCAAAAAAGGCAGCCAGTACCAAGGATGAGCATCTCTGACAGCACTCAAATGGATTAAAACCCGCCCAAAGACAGTATCAACAAGACCCACAAGAGCACCAATGATTAAGCCCATGAAAGCTAAGAAAAACAAAGTAGAATAGGACAAGTCATTGGCTTCTTTAATCTTTTTTTCAATCATAATACTTTCTTTTTATATAGTCATTTCGTTTTGAAACAGTAAAGACAACTTTTTATCAATCTATAGGAAACAATGGAAGATACCTAAAGCCAGTCGCTGCAGTGGTCTAAGTATCGTTAGCTTTTGCTAACGATACAGGTAAATGGAAAGACTTTTGGTTTTCCATTTAGCCATGAAACCACAGGTTTGCTGGCGTGCCGACCACCTAAGGCAGACTGGGCTAGGAATATTGGTTATAAACTAAATAATTATAAAATAAACGACAAGAAAAAGGATGCTTATCTTCTCAAGACTGACCTTTCTCTTTAGTTAATCAACCGATATCAGGCAGTGACTTTTTGTGCAGCATAAACACTGATTTGTTTCTTGACAATGCTGGCAAAGCAAACCACAATAAAAAAGTAGGGAATATTTTCAAAGCCAAAAATTTCACCACCAATAAAAATTGGAGCTAAAAAGGTGCTGGTGCCACTGCCAAAGACACTGGCGTAACCCAAAGCAGCAACAAAAGTTGATGGCAAATGAACTAAGGGAGCTAATACCGCACCCAGCGTTGCTCCAATGGTAAACATGGGCATCACTTCCCCACCTTGATAACCTGCCGATAAAGTTAATACTGTCAAAATTAACTTAAACAGCCAATCAAAAGGATAAATCGTCCCATTAGAAAAGCTAGCAGTCACTAAGCCTGTACTCAAGCCAGAGTAACGTCCTACTCCCATTATAATAAACAAAACACTTAGTACAAGCCCCATTATCATAATACGCTGATAAGGTCTTTTAAAACGTAAGATTAAACTTAATTTTGTCCTTCTTAACAAATAAGCAAACAAAGTTCCCACCAAGCCAAAGATAATACCCAATAAAGCAAATTTCAAAAATAAGATGGGATTCAATTCAATATTAACTTTGACAAGACGAGTGAATTTCTTTAACCCTAATAAATGAGAGGTATAACTGGCAGTATAGGCAGCTAGACTTGTTGGCAATAACGTTGATAATTCCAAACGACCAATAACAAGCACTTCAAGAGCAAATAAGATAGCTGTCATGGGTGTTTGAAATAAACCAGCAAAACCAGCGGCAATCCCAATAATCAAAAAGCTTCTAGACGACTCTTCGAATTTAAAAATAGGTGAAAAAGCATGAGATAAGGCTGCACCTATCTGAACAGCTACTCCCTCCCGACCAGCACTGCCGCCAAAAAGGTGAGTCAACCAAGTTGAAAAGATTGCTAAGGGAACTAATCTTTTGGGGATAGCTACCTCTCTTTTGTCAGCGACATCAAAGACCAAGCCCATTCCCTTGATACTTTTACCACCAAAATGGTCATAAAGAAAGACAATCAGAAGTCCTGCCAAAAAAAGAAAAGGAATAAGATATAAAAAATGTGTTTCTCGAAAAGCTGTTAAAGCATTCAAGACAACACCAAAAATCATATCAACAACACCAACCAAGACCCCAACCACAACAGCAGCAGCTGAAATCAAGAATAGGCGACTGTTTTTCTTTAAATCAAGAAAGGATTTTATATTAATCCTCATCTAAGGCTCTCCTTTGGTAATTCCTAGAATGCTTAAGAATATCAGTAAAAGTGGCTAAAATAGTTGAACGATAGGCATCATTTACAATAAGACTTTCTATTTTTTTTAGTAATAACTGTTCGCGTTCTGAATCCAAAACAGGCTTGCCACTAGCTTTTTTATAATCAGCCACCTGACTGACCAAAGTCATTCGTTTTTCTAAACACTGTACCAATTCTTTATCCACATCATCAATTTGTGCTCTAATTTCTTGTAAGTCCATAGCCTCTCCTTTTATTTCATTATAGCAAAAAAAAGGCTTCGCTTCTAGCCTTTCTTTTTTTTAAACCGTCTATAAAGTATCAGTAAAACAAGTACAACTAAAAGAATAAGCAGCAATTGTTTTATATTTCCAGTTATAATAGCATGACCACCAAAAGCATAAAGAAGTGATGACGGAGTCACCCCAATTATTATACAAGGCAGAAGTTTTTTCCAAGATAATTTAAGCTGCAAGGCTGTATAATTGACCAAAAAAGAAGGAATAATGGGAATCATGTAACCTAGAGTCAGCCCTAGCCTTTTATTTTTATAGTGGGATAAATCTTCAACAAAGTTCCCCATGCGCTTAGTTTTCTCCTGCAAGTCAATCTTATGCATAAGAAGACTAACTGCAACATTTCCCAGACTATTTCCTGTTATATTAACCATACACCCTAGCGCAGGACCAAAAATAACACCATTAACTACGCAAATTACAGAACTGGAAAAAAATGGAACAGCTGACATAAGAGCTGTCAGCAAGATTAAAAGCAAATAATCCAGTGCATCTGGCTTTGAAATCAGCTTTTCAAGTTCAGTAGGGTTTAGACCAATCTCCACAAAGGACATAATCGCTGACCATTTATGAAGCACAATCCCCCAAATATTAAGGACGATAAGAACGAGACCAATTACAATGAGAAATTTTGTCCACCAAGGTTTTTTGCTAAAACGTTCTAACATATAGCTGTCAAAAATCAGGAACTTGCTGCAGAAATCTGTTCAGCAAAGCGTTCTAAATTCTCAATGTCTTCGTCCTCAGCAGACAAATCAACTTTGACTGAATCAGCTCCTTTAGTAGCACCTGTAAAAGTGAACTGTGTTTCAAATTCATCTACCGACTTGCAGAAATAATCATAAAAAGTATCTCCTGAGCCAATAACGCCGAAAACCTTTCCTGACAAATCTAGATCTGCTAAATCTTCATAAAAATCAACAATCTCATCAGGTAAATCTCCGTCACCGTAAGTATACGTTGCCACAATGGCAATATCCGCATCTTCAAAATCTTCAGCGTCAACAGTCGTGCATTCATCAATGTCAACAGTGTGTCCCAATTCTTCTAACTTTTCCGCAACGATGTTTGCAATTTCTTCGGTATTACCTGTCATACTGGCATAAACAATTTTTGCTAAAGCCATAATTTCCTCCAAAAACAATAAATCATTTTTATTATAGCATATTTTAAGGGCAATGTAAGGCCGAGCAAAAGAAAAACTGTCCTTTCTTTCTAAGACAGTTTCAAATTTCCCAGCAATTCCTGATGACGGTAAATCAGCCAAATGCCAATAGCAATCAAAGCCACTACTAGAATAAATTTTATCACTCCTTTAATAAAAGAAATGACCATCATTATCAGCATGGAACCAATAAGCCAAGCCCAGCCGCTTGATCCATAGTAGCTCTGCAATGTCCCTAAAGAATTATGCGTTAAAGTTCTGAGCCAGTCAGGGATCAAAGAAAGAGCACTATCAGTTGAAATCCCCAGCTTATCAGCAATAGCTGTTCCCGTTGTCTGCAGCCAAGTAAAAACGCCCATATTAAATAATATCAAAGAGCTTTGCAAAGGGTGACGTCTCACTAAACGCCCAATAAAATCTATCATAATTCCTTCCTAACTTGCATAAAGCTGAGTAACTCGATCAATATCAACCTGTTGAATACCATAGTAAGAACCCGCAGATTGCATAACCGAATCTTCTGCATCATCATGTTCCAAACCAATAGCATGGCCAAGTTCATGTTCTGCTGTATTGACAATGCGTTCATAGGTATAACCATACTGATCATCAAGAAGATAGTAACTGTTAAGTTTAACATCTACATGCGTGATACGATTGGTCATAAGATTTGTTTGAGTATCTGCTACTCCTGCCGCCTGTGAAGAGGCATCTGACTGATCTGTTGCAATAATATCCGCATTTGCCGCATCTGTTGTTACCGTAAAGGTAAAAGCTCCTGTTTTATTCCACACAGAGATAGCATCTTGATAAACTGCCACTAAGGTCTCGTTTGTAGATTGGATATAGACTGTGGCACTGGCTTGATTCCACCTAGATCCATCACTGTTAGTGGTCGTATCTGTTGAAAGATTTGAGAGATTTTCCTTCAAATCAGCTGTGCCATTTCCATTAAAATAAGAGGATACATTTTCAATAGCTACAGAGATATTAGAAGCCAAATCTGAGCTTGAATGATTGGCATAGTAAACTAAACCAAAAACGACAATACCAACAATTAGGACTAATTTTAGAAGCCCCCAGAAGAGATTCCAGAGAATCTCACAAATCAGCCTAGGAATGAACAAGAGTACTTTTAAAATTGTTTTCATGCATGTTCTCCTTTTGGAATTTTTAGTGTAACAGGTACTAATAAATTTTTCAACTAAAAAGCAGATGTGAGGATCTCACTAGCTTTAAAAGAACTATACCGCCTCAAAGCAACTGTTTTATTTCTGATAGGCTAACATAAAGACTTTAAAGAAAACCAAAGGATTCTAACATAAAAAGACATAAGAATTATCTTTTAAGATAGGCGTTCTTCCTTAACATAATTTATGGGAAGCCATTCTAAATAGACTTCCAACTGCTTTTCCCAGTAATACCAATCGTGAGTCCCATGGTCAGTTCGATAATCAATGTCAAGGCCTGACTGCCGTAATTTTTGAACAGCTACTTCACTAGACTGATAAAGAAAATCTTCATAACCGCACCAAGCATAAAATTTCGTTTTTTTATCAGACCGCTCTGCTAGTGTTGTAAGAAAATGTTCCTGTAAACTATCTCCTTGCAAATCTCCAAAAATACCTTGCCAGTAATTTTGAGATTCGCCAGCAACTTCTACTAAATTTTTACCATCAATCCCGATAGCAAGTGCTCCCGAAAAAGAGCCTGCACAGGCAAATTGATTGGTCAAAAGGGCTAGCTTGTAGGCGCCGTATCCTCCCATAGACAGACCTGCAATAAAAGTCTTCTCACGTTTACTAGTCATGGACGGAAAGAATCGTTTCATGACTTTTGGCAACTCTTTAGCAATAGCATCAAAGTAATTGATGCCATACTTTGTATTGGTATACCAGCCATTTTCCGAATTAGGCATGATAACAATTAGATTGGTTTTACGCAGCAAACGCTGAATATTGGTCCGAAATGCCCATGAATTATGGTTGCCGCCCATACCATGCAGTAAATAAAGAACTGGAATATCACTGTCTGCTTCATCCATTGAAATCTGGTCACGATCTGGATAAATAACATCCACCTGACGATACTGTCCTAAGACTTGAGAAGAGTATTCAATTTGCATAAAAGCCATTCTACATACCGCTTTCTATAAAAACAAGAGAAGAAAAGCTAGGCGTACCCAGCTCTTCATTTACAAAGATTTTCAATTAACGTACTTCCATAATAACTGGCAAAATGGCAGGACGACGCTTTGTTTGGTCGAAAAGGAACTTAGCAACATCATCACGAACAGCTCCTTTCAGCTCACCCCAATCAAAGGTCTCACCAGCCAAGTAATCTTCAACCGTTTTATTGACAATATCAGCAGATTCACGCAAAATATCACGGCTTTTTTTAACGTAAACAAAACCGCGCGTATTAACTTTGGCTTTAGATACAATTTTGCGTTCTTTCTTGTTGACAGTAATAACCACGATGAAAATACCGTCTTCTGACAGCACTTTACGATCGCGAAGGACGATATTTCCCACATCTCCGATAGCATTTCCATCAATCATGACATCACCAGCTGGCACTGCCCCCTCGTGGAGAAAGCCTTGATCAGATAGGTGCATAATATCGCCGCGTTTAACAATGTAAATATTTTCTGGTAAAATACCAACTTCCAGAGCTAATTCAGCCTGTGCCTGCAGATCGCGGTATTCTCCTTGAATTGGGAAAAGGTATTTAGGCTGCATCAAATTGTGAAGCAACTGCAAATCACGACCATTGGCATGCCCCGAAACATGCAGGTTTTGAGTGATCATTTTAACAGCACCGCCTGCCTTGTAGATTAGGTTATTAACACGCGCCACCACTGCTTCTTTAGCAATGCTTGGTGTCGTGACAATATAAACTAAATCGCCATCTTTGATCTGTACATAACGGTGACGGCCAACAGCCATTTTTTGCAGCCCATCAATAGGTTCACCCATGCGGCCATTTTCCAAAATAATCAGCTCATGGTCCTCAAACTTATTCATATCTTTAGGTTTGACGATAAGTCTCTCGTGTTCCATGGTGATTTTTTTCAGACGAATAGCTGTGCGGACAATATTTTCAACATCATAGCCTGTCAAAACTACTCTGCGGCCATGAGCAGCGGCAGAATCAAAGACTTGCTGAATACGAACCAGATTGGAAGCAACAGCTGCCACAATAACACGACCTTCTGCATCAGCAATGACTTCGTCAATCTCCTGACCAACTTCAGATTCAGAAGCCGTCTGTTCAACACTGATAGCATTGGCAGAATCGGCTAACAAGGCTAAAACCCCTTCGCGCCCAATTTCAGCTAAACGGCCTAAATCAGTCCTGTAATACGGACGGGCAGCTTGGTCAAATTTGAAATCACCTGTATAAACAATATTACCTTCATCGGTAGCCACAACAATTCCCATTGATTCAGGAATAGAATGCGTTGTTTTGAAAAATGAAATCACTGCATCTCCGAACTCAATTTCTGTCTCAGCATCAATGACGTGAAAATTATTGAATTTCTTAGGTCCCGAATTTTTCACAAAAAGCTTAGCTAGCTCAATCGTTAAGGAAGAGCCAAAAACAGGCGCTTTTATGTCCTGAAGAATATATGGCAATGCCCCGATGGCATCAGCATGTCCATGCGTTAGAAAGATTCCTTGAATCCGTTTCTTATTTTCCACCAAGTAATCTAAATTAGGGATGACCACATCAACCCCAAGCTGTTCATTTTCTGGATACTTAAGACCAGCATCTAAGATAAAAATGGAGTCGTTTACTTCAACGACATACAGGTTTTTACCATTTTCACGAACCCCGCCAAGCGCTATAATTTTAATATCGCTCATGTTTTCTCCTTTGATTTTTTGCTCCCTAGCAGAGCATATTTTCATACAAACGGTCCATGCTGCTGAACGTTCGTGCGAACAGTCAACATGTCGATTTACAGGCCACAGCAAAAAAGCTGCATACCCTTACAGTATACAACTTTTAAGCATATTTTTCAATTTAGCTCTATTGTTTAAGTAAAGTTTCAATCAGTCAAAAACTTGATAGTAATCCGAAATCGTCATTTTTGCCTTTTCATCAGCTGCTAAATCTTGGATAATTTTTCCATCTTTCATAACAATTAAACGGTTACCAAATTTAAGAGCATCTTCCATATGATGCGTGATCATAAGAGCAGTCAAAGCATCTTTACTCACAAATTCATCTGTTAGATTCATCAATGACACGCTGGTCTTGGGATCAAGCGCAGCCGTATGTTCATCTAAAAGCAATAATTCTGGACGTTTAAGTGTCGCCATGAGCAGGCTTAAAGCCTGACGTTGACCGCCAGACAAAAGACCTGTCGGAGTCTCCAAGTGTTTATCTAAGCCATTACCAATCTTTTCAATAAGAGTCTGAAATTCTTCTTTGTGGGCGTGGATCTGACGTGATTTGAGGTTGCGCTTCTCCCCGCGGTATTTTGCAATCAAAAGATTTTCAGCTACCGTCATTCGCGGTGCGGTTCCCATTTTAGGATCTTGGAAAACGCGTGCCAGATACTTAGCTCTCTTTTCAGCAGGAAGATTAGTGACATCTTCTCCTAGGATAAAAATGCTGCCGCTGGTCAATGTAAGAGTCCCAGCAATTACATTAAAGAGCGTTGATTTTCCAGCACCGTTGCCACCCAGAATTGTCAAAAAATCACCTTCATAAATATCTAAATTGACATGATCCAAAATTGTTTTATAGGCATCAAAACCATTATTGACTTGGACTGTTGCTTCTTTTAATTCTACAATTTTTGTCATCGTGATATTTGAACCCCCTTGAAAAATTTTTGTCTAAGGACAGGTGAAATCAAACAGATTGCCAAAACAATGGCACTGAAAAGTTTAAGATAATTGGTATTGAAACCAAGTGCGATAACTGCTGTCAGTAAAAATTGATAGAAAATAGAACCAACACAAATGGCCAGCAGACGCTCCAAAAGAGTTAAATTTGTCGCATATAAAACTTCTCCGATGATAATACTTGCCAAACCAATGACAATGACCCCTATTCCTTTAGAAATATCTGCATAGCCATCCTGCTGACTAATCAGAGCACCTGAAAAAGCGATAATTCCATTGGATAAAACCAGTCCCATCACTTCCATGGAATCCGTATTTATACCAAAAGATTTTGCCATGTCACGGTTATCGCCTGTTGCAATATAAGCCTGTCCAAGACGGGTATTCAAAAAAGTAATCAATCCAGCAATAACAATGACAACTGCAAAAAGTCCTACAATCAAAAGATTATAATCTTTTGAAAAAGGTAAAAGGTCCTGAATTGTCTTAATATCCAGAAGTCCAAGATTGGCTCGTCCCATAATCATAAGCATGATGGAATTAAGCGAAGTCATAACCAGGATCCCTGCCAGAATTGTTGGAATTTTCCCTTTGGTATAAAGCAAGCCAGTAACCAAACCAGCCAAACAGCCGGCTAATATAGCAACCAAAGTAGCTAAAATAGGGTGCCAGCCTAAATTCATGAGAGTAACTGCAACAGCTCCGCCTAAGGGAAACGAACCCTCTGTCGTCAAATCAGGAAAATCCAAAATACGAAAGGTCATGTAAATTCCCAGGCCTAAAATTCCATATAAAAGGCCCTGATAAATAGATGAAATAATCATTGTCTCTCCTTATTCGTCTGCTTTTACTGCTACCGTAGCCTTATCAAGGACACTGTCCGGAATTGTAATTCCCAATTCTTTAGCAGCCTTCAAATTAACAGTCGGTGTCCCGTCATCAATTATATCCACTGGAATGTCCTTGACAGGAGTCCCCTTTAGAATTTGCACCGCAATTTTAGCTGTATCCACACCCAAATCATACTGACTTTGGGCAACAGAAGCTAGACCTCCTTCTTTCACCATAGTATCTACACTCGTATATATTGGAATCTTAGCTTCATTAGCAGCAGATACCACTGTTGAAAAAGCTGATGCAATCGTATTATCCTGCGGTGTCCAAATAGCATCTACTTGCCCTGTCATGACTGACATTGTTGTTGTAATCTCATTGGTTGAAGGCACAGCATATTCAAGGACAGTCAAACCTGCCTTCTCAGCATATTTCTTAAAAGAGGCTACCTGTGAGGCTGAATTGTCTTCACTTGAAGCATAAAGAACTCCCACAGTTTTAACGTTCGGCGTTATTTCTGTAATCAAATCTACCGTTTGTTCAATAGGAACCTGGTTAGAAGTTCCTGTGACATTCCCTTCAGGTTTTTTCATATTTGAAACCAATTTTGCTCCGACTGGGTCAGAAATAGCTCCCATCACAACTGGAATATCATCAGTGGTTGAAGCCAACCCCTGTGCTGCCGGTGTCGCAATGCCAATTAAAACATCGTTGCCATCATTAACCAATTGCTTAGACATTGTCTGAATTTTAGATTGATCTCCTTCAGCATTAAGAACAGTCAAATCAATATTATCTCCCGAATAACCTGCTTCTTTAAGACCGTCTTCAATTCCTCGTTCAACCTCATCTAAAGCGTCATGAGTTACATATTGAAGAATACCAACCTTAACAACTTTATCAGGTGAACCCGTTTCTTTCCCAATAACATCATAAACGATTGATCCCACTGTTAGAACCGTTAGGAAAATCAAAGTCCAAATCAAGCGTTTGTTTTTCATAGCAAACTCCTTTTAAACTAAATCTATCTTTCATTTTACTCCATTTTCAGCATTTTTTCAATGTCATTAAAATTGATTAGGTATTGATTTATCAAGTTTTGTAATAGGCAACAAAAAAGACCTATCACAAGTAATAGGTCTCAAAGTTAGGTATTTATTTAACAGTGCGAACACGCATTGTATTTGTTGAACCTGATACACCAACTGGCACACCAGCGACAATAACAATATTATCTCCTGATTCTACAAGTCCTTGTTCAAGGGCAACCTTTTCCGCTAATTCAAACATATCATCAGTAGATTGAGGTTTTTCAGTTACAACTGGAATAACTCCCCAGCTAATCATCAGTGATTTTTGAACTTTTTCAGTAAAGGTCACTGCCAAGATGTCTGCATCTGGACGGTATTTGGAAATTTGGCGTGCTGAGAACCCTGATTCAGTAACCGTAACAACTAATTTGATATCCATTGATTTTGTAGCATCTTTAACCGCAGATGCTACAACTTCTGTCTTAGTCGTACGAGCAAATTTAGATGAATCAAGACGGCCGTATTCGTTAAGAAGAGTCTGTGCATTTTTATCAATAGTAGCCATCGTACGAACAGATTCAACTGGGTATTTACCATTAGCTGACTCACCAGAAAGCATAGTCGCATCAGTACCATCAATAACAGCATTGAAGACGTCAGAAACTTCTGAGCGAGTTGCACGTGGCTTATCAGTCATTGTTTCAAGCATATTTGTTGCTGTAATAACTGCTTTGCCTGCTGCATTGACTTTAGTGATAATCATTTTTTGATAAACTGGAACCATTTCAAATGGTACTTCGATACCCATATCACCACGGGCAATCATGATACCATCTGCAGCTTCAATGATTTCATCAATATTGTCAATACCTTGTTGGTTTTCAATTTTAGCAAAAAGCTGTACGTGTTCATTGCCTGTTTCCTTACAGATTGCACGAACTTCGTTAACATCTTTTGCGGTACGTACAAATGAAATGGCAATAAAGTTAAGACCTTGTTCAAGACCAAAACGAATATCTGCATTATCACGTTCAGCAAGCGCTGGGAATGGGATCTTAGTGTAAGGAATGTTGACACCTTTTTGCTTAGCAATAATGCCATCATTTTCAACTTCAACGATAAATTCACGCTTATCAGCATCTTTATCAATAACTCGAAGTCCAAGTTTACCATCATCAACAAGTACTTGTTTGCCAATCTCAACATCGTCAAAAACATCAAGGGCGCCAGCAACGTTTAAAGCAATAACATCACGAGTTGATTGAATACCTTGTTTAGTAGCTACACGAATCTTTTCACCTGTTTTGTATGAATATTCTTTAGCACCGTCTGCAAACAATTCTGTACGGATTTCCGGACCCTTAGTATCAAGGAGAAAGCCAACTTTTTGATTAGCAATCTCTTCAGCACGGCGAACAACATCCATACGTTCGCCTTGTTCTGAATGATCACCATGTGAGAAATTGAAACGGAAAACATTTGCACCCTCTTTAATCAATTGTGCAATATTTTGTGCTGATGCTTCATGGTCAAGTTTTTCACTCCAATAACCATCATCACCGAATTTTTTCCCACCACGGATTTCTACCGCAGGACCAAGTGTTGCAACGATTTTTACGCGTTTATTCATGATAAATATGAAACTCCCTTTATTTATAGTCGATTACCGACATTATTAACTACTTAAAATTAATGATAACTCAACAACCTTAGTGTGCAATGTCACGATTTAATTGTGCTAAATCAAGACGAGCTTTATGAGGATTGTTAACAATGATTTTGCCTTCTTTAGTCAAGGAGAACAATGCTCCTTCTTCAGCAGTACCCAGAATTAGACTCTCTACAAGATGTTCGTTATGAATACCAACAGCAAGTCCACCACGGCCTTCTTTAAGAAGTTTAACAGCATGTGCTCCCATCCATGAAGCGATAACACGGTCGCGCGGAGTTGGCGCACCACCGCGAAGGATATGACCAAGATTTGTCGCACGGAGATCGCTAGTATCTCCAGCTTCTTTCATCAGTTCAACAAATTCCTCAGCATGCATAACACCTTCAGCAAGTACAATAATATGACGGTGTTTCCCTTTCTTCTCGTAACCTTCACGTACTTTACGAACAACTTCATTAATATCGTACTCTTCTTCTGGAATAATGATTTGGTCAGCACCAGCAGCAATTCCAGACCAAAGAGCGATATCGCCAGCACCACGTCCCATTACTTCAACAACAAATGTACGTCCATGACTGAATGAAGTATCACGGATTTTATCTAAAGCATCTGTAGCTGTATTGATAGCTGTATCAAAACCAATTGTATAATCGGTACCAGCGATATCGTTATCAATTGTTCCTGGAACACCAACTGCTGGGAATCCATGCTCAGTCAAGCGCATAGCTCCATGATAAGAACCATCTCCACCAATAACCACAACACCATCGATGCCATGCTTTTTAAGCTGCTCAATTCCTTTTAATTGCCCTTCAAGTTCAGCAAATTCTGGATAGCGAGCAGATTGAAGGAATGTTCCGCCGAATGAAAGGGTATTAGATACCGCATGAGCGCTAAGTGGGAAAATATCCCCTTCAACCATACCTGCATACCCACGGTTAATACCATATGCTTCTATTCCTTCTGAAATTGCTTTACGAACGACTGCACGAACAGCAGCATTCATACCAGGAGCGTCTCCGCCACTGGTCAAAACAGCAATACGTTTCATTCTACCTGATACTCCTTTTTAATTTTTAACCATCTTATTATAGCATAAACATTTCTAAATGACTGCTTTTTCGATACTTTTTTAACGAAAAATCGTTTTCATAACTAAACCAGAAAGATTTTTTTCTAATTCCAACTCTTTTGAAACCATGAAACGACTGCTTTGAATTGTTTCCTTAGTTGTTTCATAACGAAGAATTACAGGAATATTGCCAGGGTATCTTGCTAATATTTGTGAAACTTCCAAATCTTTGTCATGGTTGCTGAGCAAAATCCAAAAACGTTCTGGGCTGGTCTCTTCTAAGTCAGACAAAATCATTTGCAAACGTCCGTCTCTTTCTTGAATGCGTCCTGTCATGTAATAAATGCCGCCTTCTTTCAACTTATCTTTCTGATGATAATAAGTTTCAGGAAACAGTGTAACATCAGTCTTATGAAGCGTGTCTGTAACGCTCAAAAAGGCCATCTGCTCTCCTTTTTTTGTTCGAATAATACGAATCCTTTCAATCTGCACAAGAATGGTAGCTCTGCTATTAACCGCCAAATCTGAAAGTGCTGTATAGGGTTTGATGGTATTTTTTTGAACCTGCTTCAAAGGATGCGGACTAAGTCCAACACCAAGCAGTTCCTGTTCCAGCTGATATTTTTCTACGAGGCTGTAATCATCAGCTTCAAACCAAGAATAGGAAGACTCGGCAAAAAGGCTTCCTAATTCGTTTACAAAAGTAAAAAGATTAGGCAAATTCACTACAATTTTTTGACGGTTCTTCTCAAAACTGTCAAAAAGTCCAATTTGAATCAAGGGGGTGATGATTTCTGATTTTTGGTATTTCTCAGGAATTCTAGTCAGAAAATTTTCGATAGAAATGAATTTCCCTTTCTGCCGTTCTTCAATAATCCAGAGGCTCAAGTCCCTCGGAAAGCCTTTTAATGTTTTAAGTCCCAAGACTATTTTGCCATCAGCTATTTTATCATTGAAAGGAACCTTATTGATATCAAGTTTAGCCAACTCAAAGCCATTTTCCAAAGCATCAGTGATATAATCGCTGGAAGAATAATTCAGCATAATATCATAAAAGACACTCGGATAATGCGCCTTAAAATAAGCCAGCTGAAAAGCCAGTGCTGAGTAAGCAAAGGCGTGACTGCGGTTAAAACCATAACCCGCAAATTTGGCCATCATGCTAAAAAGACGCTCGGCGACTTGAAGATCACGCCCATTATTGCGACTTCCAGCCATAAAATCAGCTGACATTTTCTCCATCTCAGCTGCATTCTTTTTGGACATGGCGCGGCGCAGCAAATCAGCTTTTCCTAAGGTGAAACCTGCAAAAATCTGGGCAATTTGCATAACCTGTTCCTGATAAAGCATAATCCCATAGGTTGATTCTAGAATTGGCGCGACTGTAGGATCAATCAAATCTACCTTTTCTTTACCATATTTTCTGGCAACAAAATTATCCGTATAGTCACTGGCTCCTGGACGGTTAAGTGAGGTCGTTGCCACAATTTCTTCAAATCGAGCTGGTTTGATACGTTTCAACAGATTGATGGCTCCAGCCTGTTCAAATTGAAAAATACCTTTTGTACGGCCAGCTGCAAAGAGCTGAAGGGTTTTAGCATCTTCCAAATTGATTGATTTAATATCAATGATAATTCCTTGATCTTCTACTAATTTCTCCTGCATTTTTTGAACAAAAGTCAAGTTACGGAGTCCCAAAAAATCCATTTTCAAAAGACCATTAGCTTCAACCGAAGGAGCATCATACTGAGTAACCATCATATCGTCCCCTGCTTTCAGAGGAATGTGATTGGTCAGGTCATCATCACTCATTACAATTCCTGCTGCATGAATAGAAGTCTGCCTAGGCTGTCCTTCAATAGCTTTTGCCATTTCAAAGGCTTTTTGATATTCCTGCCGCTGATTAATCAACTGACGAAAGGACATGTTCTTATCATAAACAGAACTAAGGTTATCTCTAAAGCCAATTTTTTTAGTAAGGCTGCTTAATTCATGCTCAGCAGCACCAAAACGCTTGAAAACATCACGAATAACCTGTTTGGCTCCAAACGTTGAAAAGGTCACAATCTGTGCTGAATGACGGCTGCCATAGCGATCTCTCACATAATGCAGGAATTCGCTACGGTAAATATCAGGCAAATCAATATCAATATCAGGCATGCTGTAGCGTTCTTCATTTAGAAAACGTTCAAAAAGCAGATTGTTTTCAACAGGATCAATACCTGTTATATCCAACACATAAGCAACCAGACTCCCTGCCGCAGAACCACGACCCATTCCCATGTAGTAACCGCGGCTGCGTCCAAACCGCAATAGATCCCAAACAATCAGGAAATAATCATCAAACCCCATCTTATGAATGACTGACAGCTCCTTATCAAGCCGGTCTTGGTAGACAGGAGTATCTAATTTTTTAGTGCACAGACCATCTTGCGCCAATTGACGGAGCTCCTCAACAGCCGGTCTGTTTCGATTAAAACGCGGAAGTTTCAAATCCGTATCAAACTGGTAGGATACTTCTGCCAGCAATTCATCCAAATTTGCCAGAGCGTCTGGATAAGCTGAAAAAGCCTCTTCCATAGCCTTAGGACTAAGCAATAGCTGTCCTGCAGGAGCGAGCGCTGTATCTGCCAGAGGTTTATTAGCCGAAATTGCATTGAGCATCTGAACGGTACTGCGTTCCTGATTATCAAAATAACGAACCGTATGAAGAGGCAAAAGTTTGCGGTCAAAAACACGACGTTCTTCTTGAGCTTCTATACCAATATAAAAATCCATCCCAAAATCAAGCCCCGGCTCCCACTCCGCTTGAGGAAGAATAAAAGCTAAGCCTTCAAAAAAAGATTGTAAGCCTTCTAACTCTCTGTTGCCAAGCGTTGTTTCCGTTGCTAACTTAAGGAGGTTCTTGTAGCCAATATTATTGAGCGCTAACAGACGAAAAGAAAAAGTGCGCTCTTGATAAATCAAATTCGCTTCCATTCCTAAAAGAGGCTGAAGTCCCTCTTTTTCAGCTAGTCTTGCAAAATGATAAGCAGCATATAGATTGTCCTGATCCATAATTCCGATCTTTTGATAGCCTAACGCTTTTGCACGCGCCACATAAGATGGCAGATCAACCACACTGTTCATAAAACTATAGACCGTTTTTGTATCTAACTGAGCAAACATAGCAGCCTCCTTTCATCATTCCTATTATAACATACTGTTTTTTGAAAAAATTGCAGAGCTCAGCTTTCTCTAATTAAATCAAAAGCCACTGGCATAAGATCATCTAAAATTGCACGATAGCTCTGCTCTGGAAAATTGTCTCCACAATAATAGACTTCAAAAACCAAATGATCATAGTGCAAAGTCATTTGCGAGGATTGAAAGCCGTTATGCTTATAAAATTTTAAACGCCGCTGACGCTCTAGCAGATTGTCTGCAGTTGATTGAACCGACTCAATTTCAAGGACTACTGGACGATTGAGATAAGAGGCTTGCAGATTTTTTAATATTTTTCTGCCATAGCCTTTGCTTCTCTTATCAGTCTCCACAGCCAAAAATCCGATGTATAAGATGTCCTCAGCCACTACAAAACTAGTAAAACCAATAAAAACATCGTTATCATAAAACGCTTGGAAGGCTCTACCCTCGTCAAAAGCTGCAAAGGTAATTAAATCCTGCGTAGGCACCCGCTCGTTTTTGGGAAAAGCAGCATGGTTTAGGGAATCAACCAATTTAAAATCCGAAAAATGGCGGGTTATATTTTTTCTTATCAGCATTACAAAACCAAAAAACAGCCTTGAGGCTGCTCTTTCTATCACATAGACTTAATAATATTCACCTTGACGGTAGTTCCAAGAATTGAAAGTATCTGACAGGTGCATCATAATTTTATCAATATCAAGCCCTTTACGAATAACCACTGGACAGTTATTGATCGAACGGCTGCCTGCACCTTGTTCTGGAATGAGTTTACCATCAGCATCAACCATTGAAACCATAACACCTTGTTCGTAGCGTGTTTCAACTGTTTTGTCAGGTTGGATAGAAGCAACATAATCGTCTGCTTCAATGACAAGGTCAACAGCATTTTCAATACGTTCACCAATACCTTCAACCTTACCGCGATTGCCTTTACCTGACGGGTTAGCAGATGAAGCATAAACCATCTTGCCTTCTTTTTCCCACATTTCCTTAGCAATTTGCTCGCCAGCAACACCAAATTTAATAACAAAACATGATGTACCGCGCACATCGGTCATCAGTTCTTCACGTCCATCTCCGAAAGCTTGAAGTTTTGCATAAGCATCTTCACGCCAAGGAAGAATGCAGCCAAGAAGAATATCTTCATCCCAATGCTTTTGGTAGAAAGCGTCAATTTCTGGTGTCAGCTGAGCAAGGCTGCGCAATTCATCCATGCTGCCGCAAAGAACGACACCTGGTTTGTTACGGTTGCGCTCTTTAGCTTCAAATTTACGCTCAAGGCCTATCTTATCGCTTGTCATGATAATGTAACCAACTTTAGTGGGGGTCACAATACAGCCACCATCACCTTTAAGAATTTCAAAACCCTCTTGATTAAGCTTACCATCCCAATGGACATGTTTTGTCATAATAAATGATCTCCATCTAATACTAATAATTTATACGCTTATTATTCTATCATGATAATAGGTAACAAGCAAGCAATTTTTCTGAATCTTCTAAATGTCCAAACTACTCCTGCCAATAACTTGGACGGTTCTTTTCGTATTCCGTAATCAAATCTTCATACTGAAGGGTAATGCCGATATCATCAAGACCGTTGAGTAGCTTGTTTTTCCACTCGCCATCAATGTCAAAGGCAAATTCACCCACAGGTGATAGAATTTTTTGCTCATAAAGGTCAACAGTCACCTCATCAGTCGGCTTGAGCGCAGCCAGTTTCTGACGGACTTCCAGAGGCTGGACAATGGGCAGGACACCGTTGTTTAGGTCATTATTGTAATGAATATCCCCAAAGGAGCCTGCGACAATGACTTTAAAACCGTAATCTGCTAAAGCCCAAGCGGCGTGCTCCCGTGAGGAACCCGCTCCAAAATTATCTCCGGTAATCAGGATGGTTGCCTTGCGGTAAGGGGCGGTATTAAAGATAAAGTTCGGATCCTCTGTATAATCATCATCCAGATAGCGCCACTCATACATGAGGTACTTGCCAAAGCCCTTCTTATCAATCAGCTTAAGAAACTGCTTGGGCAGAATTTGGTCGGTGTCGATATTGTCATTCATAAGAGGAACCGTTGTTCCTGTGTAAACGGTGAATTTTTCCACTTCTTATCTCTGCCTTTCTACTGAGCTTCCGGCAGCTGACGTACATCAACAAACCGGCCGGCAATAGCCGCTGCTGCTGCCATGGCTGGACTGCAAAGGTGGGTCTTGGCTCCCACACCCTGACGATCCTCAAAATTGCGGTTGCTGGTTGAAGCACAGTGCATCCCTTCGGGCACCTTGTCGGGATTCATTCCCAGACACATGGAGCAGCCCGGATCCCGCCATTCAAAGCCAGCCTCCTTAAAAATCTTATCCAGACCAATTTTTTCAGCTGCTGTTTTTACCGGACGGCTGCCCGGCACCACGATAGCTGTCACACCGTCGGCGACCCGTTTTCCCTTGACAAATTTAGCCGCTGCTTTTAAATCACTGAGCCTAGCATTGGTACAAGAACCTAGAAAAACATAGCCAAGTTCAATGTCCGCAGCTGTTTGGCCTGGACTCATATCCATATAGTCATAAGCACGCTCGTCATTCATATCACGGATTTCAGGGAAGGACTGTCCAAATGCTACTCCCATAGAAGGGTTGGTTCCCCAAGTCACCATGGGTGCCAAATCGGTTACATCCAGCTCAATGACCTTGTCATAGACTGCATCAGAATCGGAAACCAGCGTTTTCCAGTCAGCTACTGCTGCTTCAAAATCCTTAGGCACATGTTCCTTGTCTCTAAGGTAGTCAAAAGTCGTCTGGTCAGGATTCATAATGCCCATCTTGGAACCAAACTCAATGGACATGTTACAGATAGTCATCCGCTCCTCCATGGTAAGGTCGGAAATCGCTTCGCCGACATATTCGACAACATAGCCGACACCAACTGCCACGCCGTATTTGGCAATTAAAGCCAAAATATAATCCTTGGAATAAACGCCTTTTTGCGGCTTACCGACAAATTTGACCAAGAGTTTCTTGGGCTTAACCTGCCAAATGGTCTGGGTGGCAAAAACATGCTCCACCTCAGTCGTTCCGATACCAAAACCGATAGCGCCAAAAGCCCCGTGGGTCGCCGTATGGCTGTCGCCGCAGACGATAAATTTCCCCGGCTGAGTCCGGCCGGTCTCGGGACCAACCATATGGACGATACCCTGATTTTCAGAGCCGTGCGGTGCGTGAGGAATATCAAATTCCTTAACATTGCGGGCCAGAGCATCCATCTGAGCCTTGGAAATAACATCTTGAATATCATAAATATTGACAGTCGGAACGTTATGATCAAAGGTTCCAAAGGTCAAATCAGGCCTTCTCACCCGGCGGTTTGCTTCTCTCAGCCCGTCAAAGGCCTGAGGACTGGTCACTTCGTGGATATAATGCTGATCCACATACATGAGCTGAGGCTCACCTTCTTTTCCTGTGATAACATGTCTGTCCCACAGCTTATCAAAAATCGATTTTCCGCTCATTACCTTCTCCAAACTAAATAGACAGTGACTGCGATGAGAATCACTCCCGCATACCAGCTCCCTATAAAATACCATTTTCGTGTCTTATGGTGGAATAATCTGCCTGCTAATAAGGCACCCAGACCGCCTAAACAGACAGTCATCAAAAGCAGCGTCTTTTCAGGAATCCGCCACTGGCCGCGGACTGCTCTTCTCTTGTCAAGACCGTAGAGGCAAAAGACAAATAGATTCCATGCGGCCAGGCCCGCTAAAACATAGCTTAGCATCACAGATTACCTATGATGGCAGAGGTCATCTCAGCCGTAGAGGCTTCACCACCCAAATCGCGGGTCAGCACACCGGCGTTCAGAGTCTTGGCAACAGCTGTCTCAATCATATCAGCACCAGCCATTTCTCCAAAAGAATCACGCAGCATCATAGCTACGGACAGAATCATGGAAACGGGATTAGCAATGCCCTGTCCTGCAATATCAGGGGCAGACCCGTGAATTGGTTCATAAAGGCTGGGACCCTTATCCGAATGGCTGGCAGAGGGCATAACTCCCAGAGTTCCGGGCAGGACGGAAGACTCGTCTGACAAAATGTCGCCGAAGAGGTTCTCCGTTACCACCACATCAAAGCGAGCCGGATTGGTAATCATGAGCATGGCTGCGCTGTCAACCAGTTGATGCTCCAAAGTCACATTCGGGTAATCCTCGGCCACCTTATCCGCCACCTGACGCCACAGCTTGGAAGTCGCCAGCACATTTTGCTTGTCAATGCTGGTTACCTTTTTGCCCCGCTTTTCTGCCAGTTCAAAAGCCACGCGCATAATCCGCTCAATCTCCTCATAGCTGTAGTCGTTGATGTCCCGCGCAGCAGTTTTTTCTAAGATATGCTCGCCAAAGTAAATACCGCCGGTCAGCTCTCGCACCACAACAAAATCCACGCCAGCAATCCGCTCCTCTTTCAAGGGGGACAGATGCCTCAAAGCGTCAAAAATCTTGACTGGACGAATGTTGGCAAACAGCCTAAGTTCCTTGCGGATAGCCAGCAGTCCTTGTTCAGGCCGCACAGCTGCATTGTCATACTGAGGACTGCCAATAGCTGCCAGCAAAATAGCGTCAGCAGCCTTAGCAGCAGCCAAAGTGTCAGCAGGCAGAGGATGGCCTGCTGCATCAATACCCGCACCGCCAAAAGGCTTGGCGGCCACTTCATAATTAAAATTAATTTTGGGTGCGACAGCCGCTAAAACTTCCAGCCCTGCCGCCATAATTTCCGGCCCAATACCATCACCGGCAAGAGCCACAATTTTTTTAGTCATATTAAGATACAAAGGGCGTTTAGAAAGCGAGATGAAAATAGGAAGCTGACGACGTGTGACCTGCACACGAGGAAGCTTATCTTTTTCACGACGCTTTTAGCCCATGTTCAGTTCCTTTCTGTAAGATACAAAGGGCATTTGCCCGATGATTAACGGCGGAAGACAAGCTTCACGCCACTAAACGAAAATGCCTATGAGCATTTTCTGCATCGTGCATTAGTTCAGATGTCAAAAAGCGAGATGAAAATAGGCGGTAAGTCCAAAATCTATGATTTTGCAGACGCACCCCCGCCAGAACGACTGAGACTTTCACAGATGACATCAAAGAAAGTCCAGACGTTTACGGCGATGGAGAAAACAAATGCGTTCCTTCTCAAATTTTCACGACGCTTTTAGCCCGTATTCAGTTCCTTTCTGCAAGATGAAAATAGAAAGCTTATTCTTACGGCCTATTGCCGGATTTAAGCATTTGGCACATCACGAAAATCAACCGTACGTCCAATTTCACCAGCATTCTCTCTTTGAACAAGAACATTGGCATTCACATAAGCAATAGCCCCTGCCTTAAGGACATCAAAATCAATACCAAAGGCATTAAATATTGTTCCTGAGTCAACATTTTCAACTGAAACAGCAACACGTGCCTGAGCATCAATACCATCTGTCACAGCATCCATAGTATAACTTTCCAATCTGACAGTCTGATTAAAGAATTTGTCAATAGCGTTGAAAATAGCTTCAACAGAACCTTTACCATTTGCAACCACATCAACAGCCTCATCATCAGTATTGACCATGGTAACAATAGCTGTCACTGTTTCATCCGCATTTGATGTTAATTTTAAGTCCCCAAAATGGAAACCTTCTGGATTTTCAATCTCAGTTCCTGCCACAAGAGCTGTAATGTCTGCATCCGTAATGTCGTGTTTTTTATCTGCTAATTTTTTAAATTTTGCAAAAAGCACTGCTAATTCTGATTCCTCAAATTCTAATTCGAGTTCTTTTAGCTTCTCAACAAATGCATGGCGTCCTGATAATTTTCCAAGCGGCAGCGAATTTTTCTTAACACCAACCAATTCAGGCGTGATAATTTCGTAAGTAAGAGGATTTTTGAGTACCCCGTCCTGGTGAATGCCTGATTCGTGTGAAAAGGCATTGCCGCCAACCACAGCCTTATTCTTAGGAATAGCAATACCTGAGAAACGTGAGACTAATTCAGATGTGTTGACCGTCTCGTTAAGAACAATGTCCGAAGTCGCTTGGAAGTAATCCTCACGGATATTGAGTGCGACAGCAACTTCTTCAAGAGCAACATTTCCTGCACGTTCACCAATACCATTAACTGTCCCCTCGACACGGCCAGCCCCTGCTTTGATAGCAGCCAATGTATTGGCGGTGGCCATTCCAAGATCATCATGACAATGCGGGCTGAAAATAATCTCGCGATCAGATGTTACATTTTCAATGAGGTATTCAAAAACATGGCCAAATTCTGTTGGCGTTGTAAAACCAACGGTATCTGGGATGTTAATATAAGTCGCTCCTGCATCAACAGCGGTTTGAACAACTTCAAGTAAGAAATCAAGCTCTGTGCGAGTCGCATCCTCTGGTGAAAATTCAACAACATCAAAATACTGACGGGCATAAGAGACATGCTCTTTAATAATCTCAAGAATCTCTTCTTTAGATTTTTTAAGTTTAAATTCACGGTGAATTGGGCTAGTTGCAATAAAAACATGACATTGCGGGTATTTAGCATCTTTAATAGCCTCATAACAGGCATCAATATCAGATTTTACAGAGCGTGCCAAACCTGAAACAGCAGTCGTTGTCATAGCTGATGCAATCTGTTTAACAGCCTCAAACGAATCTGGACTGGCAGCTGGAAAACCTGCTTCAATCGAAGAAATTCCCCATTTTTCCAATTGCTTGGCAATAGCAACCTTTTCTTTTACAGAAAAGTTAACACCTGGCGTTTGTTCACCGTCACGAAGGGTTGTGTCAAGAAATTCAACTTTGCGCATACATACCTCTTTCCAAATTAGAAACATAACATTTTAGATAAAATAAAAACATCTCACGGACAAGCGAGATGTTTTTTATCCCGCTTGGTAAGCCAAACAGGACTAATGCTTTTGCACTAGCCCTCATATCGCAATAGCAAAGCTGTTGAAGCTGCAATTGTCATTTGACTTCTTCCTTTCAGATGTATCTACTAGTAGGATACCACATTCCTGAAAAAAGTCAAGAAAATCGCCTGAATTTTCAGCTTTTTCAGCTAATTTGACAATCTGGCAAATTTCAAGTTGAAGTTAGCCTTTATAGACTATTGAAAGCACCTTGTTTGTAACTAATCCAGAAAAATATCGGAGTAAAGACACACATCAAACTTAGGTAGATGGTCATCGTATGACTAGTTAGCGGCATAATTTCAATCACAGTGTGTAAAAAATACGAGCTAACGAAGAAACCACATACTGAATAAATAATAAGCGCCAAACGAATTTTAGTAAAAGGAATACAGGCACGAATAACAGCTAATAGACCTGCTGATCCAAGCATATAATACGACAGGGTCAGCATGTCCTCCATCGTCAGATCCCCATAAACCTGCATCAAGTGAAAAATAAGAATGCTAAAGACAACTATCAGAGCATTCGGTAAAGCAAGTTGAAGTGCTCTTCTCAGAAAATGTTTTTTAACAGGACGTACATTTCGCTCAAAAGTTAACACGAAAGGGGGAAAACCTTCAACGAACTGTCCGATTAAGGTCATCTGAACTTGAATAAAGGGAAAAACAAGAAGATATTCTGCCTTACCAAGCACAATACTGGCAATACAAAGCAATCCTAGTAAAAAAGAATAGATGGTCCTAGTGAGAAAAATTGGGGCAATATGAGCAATGTTATTGACAACACGACGCCCTTCAAAGAGAATTTGGGGAATATCACGAAATTCAGAATCCAAAAGCACCAGATTAGCAATCTGCCTTGTGGCTGGATCACCTTCTGCCACAACAATAGAACAATCTGCTTCACGAAGAGCAAGAATATCATTGACACCATCTCCAGTCATAGCGGTAGTGTGTCCTTGAGCTTTAAATGTTTGAATCAGTAATTTTTTCTGATGAGGGGAAACACGACCAAAAATCGCTGTTGTTTCAGCTCTTGCTACTAGTTCTTCATCACTTACTTTGGAACAATCAACGAAACTCGTGTAGTCTTCAAAACCTGCTTTTTTAGCAATGTAGGATACGGTGATAGGATTGTCTCCAGAAATGATTTTTAAGAGGACATCCTGTGAATGCAAATAAGAAAGCGTCTCTGCTGCATCTTCACGAATAGGATCGGCAATTTCCAGCAGAGCCAGCGGTTCAATGTCCTTTGGTATCTGCACCTGATTAGTGTGAAATGCCGTTTGACTCAGTGCTACAATCAATACACGAGAGCCTCGTGACTGAGCATCCTGAACAGCCTGAAGATTTTCTGTCAGCAACATTTCAGGAGCTCCAAGATAGACTTGCCCTACTCCCTCAATCGTCATAGCTCCCCACTTTCTGTCGCTAGAAAAAGGAATGAGTGGACCGGTTGTATAAGAGTGTTCTAAATGTTCGTAGGCATCTCGAATAGCTCGAGCTGTCGCATTATTATCCTCACTGGTCTGCATATAAGCAGCCAAGATTGTTTGAATTGTGTCCAAGGAATAGTGAGGCGTTAGAGGAAGAAGCTTGTCAACGGTCATTTTTCCTTGCGTAATAGTTCCTGTCTTATCCAAACAAAGGACATCAACCCGAGCTAAAGTTTCAACAGAATACATTTCCTGCACCAGAACATTTTTCATCCCTAACTTGATAACAGCTGTTAAAAGAGAGGTAATCGTCAGCAAGGCAATTCCTTGAGGCAACATACCTAACAGAGCTGTTGAACTGGTGACTATGGAATCTTTTAAAGAAAGTAATTTGATAAAAAAGGCTTCCAAAAAGAGGGCAAGTCCAAATGGAATGATAATTTTCCCTGTAAACTTGGCAATCTTGTCCATATTGTAAAGAATACGAGAAACAATTGGTTTATGAGTTTTTGCCTCTAGCGTAAGCTTATTCGCATAATTATCTGCTCCGACGTGAATCACCTTGGCATAGACCTGACCACTGACTAAGTAACTGCCAGATAACAAATCTGAGTTCTTAGTCTTCATGATTAAATCACTTTCTCCTGTCAACATAGCTTCATTGACTTCGGTAATGCCCTGAACAACCGTTGCATCACTGGGAATTTGCTCCCCAGCAGATAACAAAAGAATATCATCTAAAACGAGATCTTCTGGTTCAATAGAAATGACTTGTTCGTCGCGAACGACACGAACAGAATCCTTATTCATAAGGTTTAACTTATCAATCATATGACGGGCTCGCCACTCTGTCAGCATACCCGATAAGGAATTAATGACAATAACTCCAAAGAAAAAGAGATCTGACCAAGCTTGAACTGCTAGAAGTGCTAGAAAAATAACAAAGTTTAGAGCATTAAAAGAAGTAAAGACATTTCTTCTAAAAATCTCCCAATTACTGGTACTTGTTTTTGTTTTAAAATGATTGGTTTGCTTAGCCTGAATACGTTTTTGCACTTCTGCACTCGTTAAACCTTTTATATGTCCACTCACAGTTTACAATGTTTCCTCTCTTTTAACCTAGCACAAAATAACATTATTGTTTCAGTATACCATAACATTCAAAAAGCACCTAGCCACATGATTAAAAGGCTCCTAATGAGGCTCCCGTAATAATAACAACCTTATCTTTGATAGCCATAAGTACACCTGCTTTCTTTTGCTTTTTAAACCTTATCTCTTTTGCAGTTAACACCGCAAAAAGCCAATTACTCAATGATTTTTTAACGGTTTAAGAGCCTTCTGATAATATTCCTCTTTGGCTTCTATTTCCTTTAAAAAATAATGTAATTCCTCAATCTGAGACAGAACCCTTTCCTTTTGCTCCTGTATGAGCTGATAATGCTTCTCCAAGCTGCTGTCTCCTTTTTTGGATAAATCAACATATTTCTTAATTTTTTTAATGGGCATTCCTGTTTTTTTCAAGCAGTGTAAAATATGGAGCCATTCAAAATCCCCATCCTCAAATACACGAATTCCATTTTTACGTGAAACCATTGGCAAAAGTCCCTGCTGTTCATAATACCGCAAAGTTGACGGACTGACTCCTATCATCTCTGAAACTTCTTTTATCGTATAAGGCACTTTGTTTCTCCTTTCTGCTACTCTCTTATTTTAATACTTAAAGTCTGCTTTAAGTCAATCCTTTTTTGAACAATTTCTTTATCTTTTGAAATTTCAATCCTACATAGCGATTAAAGCACTTGATTGGCTGTTTTTTGACAAAAAACGGTTAAATCGCTTTCTGTTATCCTAAACTATTATGTTATAGTAAAAAACAGACAAAAAATTTTGTTATTGAAAAGGAATTACAGGAATGAAAGTTAAAAAATTGATAATTGCTGCGGCAGTTTTCTTATTTCTTATCGCAGCCGCTTCGGCTGTATTTTCTGCAATGAATCATTCCCATGTGAAAAACTGGTCTTTTTTTAAGAAAAACAGGACTTTTTCAAATGGGGAAATTAAAATCCGAGTCATCAAGGCAGCCAAAATTTCTTTATCTGACAATGAAAATGCTGTTCGTATTTACTATAAAATTACAAATCTAAGCTCCAAAAAAGACAATGGTTATGCGCTCTTGCTGGATCACACTGAGGGAATCTATCAGGATAAAAAAGAAGTGAAAAGTACGACTGTGCTTGGACAGGATGACGAAGAAGACTTAGCTGCCATTAACGTGGACATTGCGCCTAAAGAAACTAAAGAAGTGGTTAATGATTACAAGGTTGCTAATCTAACATCTGCTATTAAAATCAAATTTTTAGACAGTGATGACAACACGGTTGCAACTTATTCTTTGGACATTACGAATCTTCCTGATGCTCCTGTTTATGCATATGACTATTCCATGCCATCTTTAGATTTGTCTGGTTTATCATAAGGCTTTCCTTGTAAAATGTCAGTCAATAAGGTCTTGGCAAAATCAGCCAAGGCTTTTCTCTTGTCTAAACTGCAAAGCTCTGCGATTGTCAAAAAAACATTTTAAATATTTCAAAAAAAACGACCGGCCGATTAAATGGGGCGATCGCTGGTTTCAAAGCAGAACCAATATGATTTTATCAATCTATCAAAGGAATTCTAAGTATTTGCTAGATTTTTTATTACGGACAAAATCCTGTCTTGTCTTCGTCAGTAATCTCACGAATGACTTTGCAAGGAACACCGGCTGCGATAACGTTTGCCGGAATATCTTTTGTGACAACACTGCCTGATCCAATGATGGTATTGTCACCAATAGACACTCCTTGGTTGATATGACTTCCTGCACCAACCCAAACATCATTTCCGATATGAATAGGTTTGGCATAACAGCCCCCGCTGCGGCGTTCTGCTGCATTTATAGCATGGTTGGAGGTATAAAGACCAACACGAGGACCAAAAAGCACATGGTCTCCAATCTTAATCTCAGCACCATCTAGCATCACACAGTCAAAATTAGCATAAAAATCATTCCCGATAGAGATATTATAGCCAAATTCACAGCGAAATGTCGGTTCAAAATGCACATTACTGCCTATGGATTTTAAAAGTTTTTCGAGAATTTTTTCACGCTCTAAAGGCGGCTGACCAAAACTGGCATTATAGTCGTTGGTCAAAAAGACTGTGCGCTCACGCGCCTCTACCAGCTCTGGGGTTAGATCATTATACATTTGACCGCTTAGAATGTACTGTTTTTGTTCTTCTAATGTCATCTTTTTTCTCTCCTTCTGGCTGAATTTACAGTCGTTTTTGCAGCTTTTCGACAAAAAGATAGGCTGCTGGGCAAGTCAGGGTATTCTTAATAGTCAGATGGTTAATCTGATAAATTTTTTTGCGGTCAGTATGAGGAAATTCGCGACAGGCCTTAGGACGAACCTCATAAATGCTGCAAAGGTTGTCCTCTCCTAGAAATGGGCAGGGCATGGACTTGAAAACTTTATCGCCATCCTCATCAACCTGCAGAAACTCTGCTTCAAAAGCAGGCAGTTTCATTTTGAAATATTTGGCAATGCGAACAATATCAGCTTCCTTAAAATCCGGTCCTAGAGTCTTGCAGCAGTTGGCACAGGCTGTACAGTCAATTTCTTCAAAAACTTCTTCATGAATTTCTTTGGCAATCCTGTCCAGATTTTTAGGAGGCTTTTTCTTCAGACTTGCTAAAAATTTGCGGTGCTCTTTTTGCTTTTGGAGCGCCAGCTGATGGTATTTTTCAAGATCAATCACTGTCTGTTTCATGTGTTATACTTTCCTAAAAATTATTCTCTAAGATTATATCATAAAGTTCACTGTGCTTAATTAAAAGAAAAAGAACTGTGTTCCAGTTCTTTTTAAGCGTCTTTGAAAATGGATGTCCTAAAATCATCTGTTTGGCGAAGATAGGCATTGTATACAGCTGTTTTAAGAGCATTTACATGTGAAATAGCAGCAATATAAGGACTTGAAAGTGTGACATCATAGGCAAGGGCTTCATTCATCAGATTTTGCAGCTCACCATAGTTTGAGATTGTTACCGTATTGCCCAAATAAGTAATCGTAATTGGCTGTAATTGATCTAGCTTAGAAATACGCGCTTTGTACTGCGATTTTTTAAAATCAGCCCAAGTTTGATAGCGGCCATCAAAGAGTTTAGACAGGATATAATCGTCTGAAAAAACCTTACCTTCTGCTGCTGCAGTTTCTTTATATTTATCTGATAGATAGCCCAGATATGCTTCATAGCCGCCCGCAGCTAAAACTTCATAGGCTCGCTGCTTGGCAATTAAACTGCTTGAGGCGCCCGTATCACTGGAAATACCTGCATAAATCGGTGCAAACAGGCTAACCGTCTCATAACCATCCATGCTTAAAGTCTTGCTTGTCCCGCTGTTGATATTGTAGTCACGGCGGGTCATAATATTGGCATCAATCAAATCATCAATACTGTTTAAGTTGAGCTTAGCCACTTCATCTGCTGTTAATTGGCGATATTGCTGAGCAGAAATATAGCTGCTGCCGTCTTCCTTATTGCTGTAGACATTTTCAAGAAGGTAATACAGGTTGGCTTTGATACTGTCGCTTTGTGCCAGCACTGCATTGGCCTCTGTATAATCTAGAACATAAAGTACATCCATCATGCCAGAGACATAGTCCTCAATATCCGAAAGTGACTGGTAACGCTGGCTGCTGACAGCAGTCAAACGCGCAGAATCGTCTTTATAATTGCTATAATCAAACATGGTATTGAGGCTGATATAGCTTTGATTGTAGATATAAGCAGATTCCAGTAAACCTTTGGTATAAGTCTCACTTCCCAAGCCTTCACGAATATCGTAACCAAAGAGATAAATGTCACTATCATTGATATGAGTCATTTCATGACTAAAAACGGCAGAGCCGTAGCGGGTGAGCACCCTGTCAACAATGAAGCGCACTGTATCATCATTTGCAGTATAGGCTCCAGTTGTATTTTTATAAGCATAGCTGGCACGCGAGCCAACAGGACCAAAGAAATCCAAAATAGCTTGGCTGGTATTGCCATACATGCTCTGCCAGCTGCCTTTAACCAAGTAACCGTCCCAAACAACCGTTTGCTTAGCCAATAATTTCGCCCTGCCTTCTTCACCCAGAAGACGGTACCAAGTGTCAAAATAATTTTTCTGCCATTCTGCCGCCTGAGCAATCATACTGTCAATCTGATCCGTCGTATACTCCGAATAACGGTCATACATTCCATAGGTGACAGAAGCTATCGTCGTAATGATAAAGATACCTTGCTGAGCCGTCAAAAGCGGTAAAATGCCATTTTGCTGAGAGGCATTGTTTGTTAAAACGCTCCAAACAGAAACGTCCTCGTTTGGAGCTTCTGCTGACGCTGCTTCTACAATGGTGGCCTTACTCGTTGCTTTAAACCAGTCATTGTCCGTCTTATAATCGGTAAGAAGCTGACGATTAAAGCTAAGGAAATCAATTAAGCCAGCCTGTTTAGTATTTCCCGCCAAGTAGTTTGCGTAAGTCAGCAGATTGTTAGCTGGTAAGATAGCATTGTATCCCGCTCGGCCTAGACTAACCAACCATTCCAAACTATTGACCGCTGTCCCGTAGAAGTCTTGATTATAGCTCAGCAATTGAGCCAAATCAATACCATCAAAATCAATTGTATACCAGCGATTCATATAAGCCAAACCAAGCAACAGCGGCTCTGCATTATCTGTGATGTAGCGAATAAGGTAATCCTCAATGACACCGCCCGAGTTATTAATACTGGCACTTGTACTCAATACCTGACGAAGAATGGCATCAATATTGGCTTGAACCTGAGTAAAACTATCCTGCAAATACAATTGAGCCAGTTCTGTCTCATAATCTGTATCAGACAGACCGAGAATGGCTGCTGTCGTTTTTGAATTGAAGACTGCGGCTTTCAATTTATCTGACACTGCCGCAATGATATTATCATAGTTAGAGAGATAGGATTCACTAGTATAGATGAGACCCGTATCTGCAATGGCATATTCTGCAAGAATGCCTTCAAAATCTCCTGTATAAGTCACATCAAGTGTTTCCAAGCTGCCATCTGCATAATAGAGCAAAAGATGATTGACAGCTGTCTTATTGCTGGCAATATCTGACACTGGCTTTTTGTCTGCTAACGGTGTCACTGAAATCAGTTCTGTGCTGTAGAGCTTACTTGAAGGGTCTATTTTATTGGCATACTTTACAATAAGATCTTTATTGTACAGCGGCATGAGTTTTGCTGCATTGTTATAGGCTGTTTCGTAACCTTCCTTGGCACCTTTTAACTTCATGTAGTCTGTAGAAAGACTGTAGTTTTGGGTTTCAGCAACAGGATCCGATTGAGATTGGGACTGACCTTGCTTGCCTGTTTTTGTTATAACGGCCAATAGCTCCGCTGCTTTTTCGCTTGTTATTGTTATAGAAAGGCTGTTAGACGTTCCAGAGGCTTTCGATTCAACAGTGTAGACATCTATCATGTTATTGGATGAAGCACCAACATAGCCATTAACAATATTACCGTTGATTACCTCCGCTTCTGAAACGACTGAAGATAGCAGACCTGTTTTTCCAGAAGAACTGTAGGTCGATCCGGCAATTCCACCTGTGAACACTGTCAGACTGCCTTTATTGATAACCTGTCCTTTAACATAGGCATTCTTAACGCTTGCATTTGCTCCGTTGACCCAGCCGACAATCCCTCCCGTACGGAAGAAGGCAGTCGCTCCAGTATTGGTTACAACGGCATCCACATAAGCATTTGAAATGGCTGAAGCGGTATTAGCGCCAGCAATTCCGCCAACATTAGATTCTATAGCCGTCGCCGTAGAAGTCACGGTTCCCTTAAAAGAAATGGTATCAAATTGCGATTGCAGAGACATCATATAAACAATGCCTCCGACACCCCGTCCGCCGGTTACACTTCCTTCTACAGAAAGATCAGACACTGTTGTTTTGGTTGCTGTGGAAGCTAGCGCACCGACACGTTCTCTACTTGTTGTGATGGATACATTTTTCAAATCAAGTTCTTTGATGGTCGCATTGCTAAGGACGTTAAAGAGCGGCATAGCAAGGTTATAAATAGCATGGCGATGGCCATTGTAAGTACCGGTCAGAGTGCCTTTGAAGGTTGCTGTAATATAAGCTGTTTTAGAAGGATCTAAGCTGTATTCATCTGCATAAAGATCAGCACCTACAATAAAATCACCTGACGGGTTAGCCGCCATTGCTTCAATCAAACTCGAAAAGGTCGTGTAAACTCCCTCACGCGCAGCTGCTGGCTGTTCAATAATAAAACTAAAACCATTTTGATAGGCAGATTGCGAATTGTCAGCACTGTCTGATACCAAGGCAGGTGCTTCTGCTGTCACTTGGTAAGCTGTCCGCCCATCCACTACAGTTTCAACAATAGCAGTCACTGGCAAAAGCCACTCCCTTGTCTTATCTGAAGTCACCTTAACAAAATAATTGGAAATGTCGCTTGGCAGCTCGGATAAGGTTCGGTAAGCTGTTGCTTTCCCATCTTTAAAACTGTATAAAACAATAGCATTAATATCTTTGATTTCAATACTTTTTTGCACAGTTTCCTGAAACGTCTGTTCGCTGTTGGTTGTATTTATCATTGAGGAATCATCCCTCTCATCCGACGCAGCAGATTCGGTAGAAGCAGGATTTTCTATTGATTTTTCTATCACATCAAACCCTGCAGTTGCTGCTAAATCACCTTGGACATTTTTATTTAAAAGTTCTTTGCCATAGACATGGACATTATAATGTCCTTTTTCATTGTTATGCTTGGCTAGATTAATTTTTGCCCTATAGCTTGTCTTATCGCTTTGATCAGCAGTTAACCATTCTATATCGTCCTGACCATTAGCAGAGGTCCACACAGAAATTGACGGAGCTGCCACATAATAAGGAACATTGTCAATAACCACCTGATAGGTTTCATCATTGATCTGTTCAATTTTGACCAAAACAGACGGAGCTGCAAGGTCAAAAGACGTGGCATCAAGCCCTTTATAAGAACCCTCTACTGTTCCATAAGTGTGAATATTATAAGTACCGTAACCCGTATGATTAGTATAAGGAACCAGAACCCTTCCTCTACTATCTGCAGAATACCACTTGAGATCATCTTGATCATTAACCTGCGACCAAACAGCAAAGTTAACCTTGCTAAAGTCCGTTACTTGATTAGAGGCTAGCTGAATGATAATACCTTCCTTAGTCAAGTCGGCTGTTACATGATTTGTAATTCCTGTATCATTAGTGAAAGTTGCTGAACCTAGCCCAATCATACCTCCAGTAATAACCGACTGTCCATAAACATGAATAGTATAGCTGCCTGTGTCAGCCTTGTGATCAGCTGTATGAATCATTGCAGTGTAGCTACCGTCAGTCTGTTTACTGGCTGTATACCATTTAATGTCATCTTGATCGTCCTTATTTGACCAAATAGGCAGACTGATGGAAGAAATATCCGAAGCAATATTTGACAGCGTCACCTGATATTGTCCCAAAGCTGGATTAGTCACTGTGACTTTAGGATTTGATTTACTTACTTCAATCGTTCGGCCGTCTCTGCCAATCATCTTACCTGCAATATTGGAGTAAGTATGGATATTATAAACACCATAAGCTTTATGCTTGGACAAATCAATATAAGCGGCGCCTGTTACACTGGCATTGTACCAAACCAAATCATCCTGACCGTCAGCCTCTGACCAAACAGCAAACAGGATACTTTCACCAGAAGCAATCTGCCCATTATACTGCAGACTGAGCATTTTACCGTTGACATCCGCACTGACCGGATCGCTCTTTGACTCCTCAATTTGCCCTGCTTTCGTCTCTAAAGTCTCTCTATTAATTTGCGATTGATTACCAGTGATTAATCCCTGACTTTCAGCTTCCGTTTTATTTTCATCTTTTTTAACCATAGCAGAGCTGGATGAACTGCTGCTGATCGCTTTTTCACTAACAGTCCCACTGCTTTTAGCAGTTGACTGGCTGACGCTGACAGAATCATCTGGTGCCTCACTAGTTGTTTCAGATGTCAGTGTTTGGTCAGATTCAGAAGACAGCACTTGAGACTCGGATGCCGGTAAATCACTGCTAGATGACTCAATTATTTCTGATACCGCTCTGTTGCTGTCCTTTTCATCCGCCGATACAGACACAGCAGCTCTTCCCAATAAAAAGGCTGTCAGAGCAAAACCACAGAGACTGCAAGCCCTGCTTTTCTTGCCGTAAATCGTTTTTAAAAACATGTCTAACCCCCTCGTTTTACTTTTGAATGTTCGCTTAAACTAAGCAGAACAGATAAAAAGCCATCTATGCAGTCTCCTTAGCAGAATACCGCACAGATAAGCCATACCATTTCACCACAACAATAGGTCCTTTACTACAGGCCATCTTTTATCTCCTAATGTTACACTTTTTGACCTCGCCTTCTATTCCAAAACCCTCATTTTACTTTAAAATTACGCTTATTATTTTATCCTATTTTGATAAAAAATGCAGGTCTGCTTACCTAAAAAATAACAACTGCCTTCATCAATAAACCGCAAAAAATAAGGCTGAGAATCATTTCTCAGGCCTTTTGAATCCAGAAATAATTGTATTTTCAAAAATAAAGACGGCATTGTTAGAGAGTATTATTGAGCTTGATTTTTACCGTCCGAATCATCATCTTTTCCTCTGTCAAGTCGTTCTCGAAAAGGAAACTGAGGGAGGTTTTGAACTAGTTTGGTGCGCTGATTGTCAACAAAATCAGCTTGGTTCCAAAAAACAGAAATAAACTGACTGGCAGATTTTAATAAAACAGCCTTTTGAGCCTGCCCTAAGCCTCTAAAAGATTGAAGAACCGTCGGCAGTTTGGCCGCAGAAGACATCTTGAGGTCGTCTATACTTTCAATTCCCGAATCCATCAGAGTGCCAAACAAGGTATCAAACAAGATCTTCAATTCACGGTTAGACAGAATTTCAGTCCACTCTTTAAAGGTCTTTTCAAGGGTATTGCTAAGTTCTGTCGGCTGATTGGCTGTCAGAAAATCACCCGTAAAGTCCACTTGCCAGTTGGTGGTTTTGTGCTGAGAAATGCTAATGCCGCTGGACTGGACAATCTTTACAGGAACATCAAGGTAAAGCATCACTCCTACAATTGAATCCTGCGGCCTAATGACTGTCATTTTTGAGCGCAGTTGCTGATAGCCAGCATGAGACAGCTGGTTTTTCATCAGCCCAGGCGAATCCAGCAAAACCAGCTCTGCTATTTTCCCCTGCAAAAGGTCTGTTAAATGAGCTGCCGCATAAAGCGCCAAGTTACCGCCCTTAGAATGGCCAGAAATAACGATCTGACCTTCCAAATCAGGCAGATAGCGCTTGAGGTAGGAAATGGCCGAGCGATGAGCAGGAATCTCTCGCATATAGGTCAAACGAAAATCTTCCTGCCAGCCTACCAAGCTGTCATCTGTCCCTCTAAAAACAATCTGATGATAGGCAAGTTCAGGCAGACTGAAAATCATAGCGGCAAATTGCTTTTCATAATCGGTATCAACGTCATTAATATAATGACTGAGTTCTAAATCGGCAAACCGTTTGCTCTTAATCATAGCTTCAAACAACTGTACACGTTCTTTAGTCATGGTGAAATTATAAGGCAGATTAGTACTGCTGCTATCTGAATAATGGCTGAGCAAGTGTTTAAGCACTAATTTTTGATGCAAATCAAAATCCTGACTTAAGAGTTCACCATAGAAAATATAGCCAATTTCATTGAGACAGGTTTTATCCAAAAGATTGAGCGGAAATTCCTCAAAAGTCTTATCTTTAACTGTTAGGATGTAGTCGTAAATATTAGCCATGAAACCTTCCTTTTTCTATCTTATCCCGTCAATTCTACCGATATTTGCCTGTTGCGTCAAGAACAAATATGATATGATAAAAGAAGCTGATTTATCAGAAAGGATTTCTATGTCATTCACTCAAATCTACCGCAGCCTTCTGGCCATTATTGGTCTTATAGGTGTTTCTATTCAACTCTATCAAAACGGATGGGGGATGCTGCTCTATTATACTGTCTTATCAAACATCTTGGTTTGGTCTTTTCTGTTTTATCTGGTTATCTATGAGCAAAGGCAGGGCGATATTAATCAAAATCAGCATCTCCTTTGGTTTAAGGGCGGAGTGACCATGTCTATTATGATTACGGGTGTTATCTATCATATCTTATTAGCTCCCAAGGTATCGCAGAGCCATTTTTGGACGGTTCAGAATATCATTGTTCATTATATCGTACCGTGGGCTTTTGTTGCTGATACGCTATTTTTTGACCTTAGAAAATCCTATCGCTGGTTTCTTCCTCTTGCATGGACTTTAATGCCTCTTCTTTATTTTGGCTTTGCTCTCATCAATGGTCTTATCCTAAAACTGCCAATCCCTGGCTCCAAAGACAGCCCTTTTGCTTATTTCTTCATTAATGTGACTGATTACGGCTGGGGAACTGTTGGATGCAATGTTATTCTAATTACTCTTGTCTACACCTTGGTAGGTTATCTCGTTTTAACGCTTAAGCGCTTTGTGGGGTATCGTTCTCAATCGAAAAAAGTGTGAAAACTCACGCTTTTTCTTTTTGTTTTCAAGATTTATTTGCGGTTTAATCATTGGACTTTTTTAGATAGCTTTCATATAATGAAAATAATTTAATAAAAGGAGGAAAATTTATGTCTTTAGTCGGAAAGGAAATGGTTGAATTTTCAGCCCAAGCTTATCATCAGGGAGAATTTGTCACGGTTAGCAATGAGGATGTTAAAGGGAAATGGGCAGTCTTTTGTTTCTATCCAGCAGATTTTTCTTTCGTGTGCCCTACTGAGTTAGGTGATCTTCAAGAACAATATGCAACCTTGCAATCTTTAGGTGTGGAAGTTTATTCTGTTTCAACAGACACCCATTTTGTTCACAAGGCTTGGCATGATGATTCAGATGTCGTTGGAACGATTACTTATACCATGATTGGGGATCCTTCGCATGTTCTCTCACAAGGATTTGAAGTTTTAGGTGAAGATGGTTTAGCACAACGTGGAACCTTTATTGTAGATCCAGATGGAATCATTCAAATGATGGAAGTTAATGCTGATGGTATCGGTCGTGATGCAAGTACCTTGATTGATAAGGTTCGTGCAGCTCAATATATTCGTCAGCATCCAGGCGAAGTTTGTCCTGCCAAATGGAAAGAAGGAGCTGAAACTTTAAAACCAAGTTTGGATCTTGTTGGTAAGATTTAAGGAGAAACTATGGCATTAGACGCAGAAATCAAAGAGCAATTAGGACAGTATCTTCAATTACTTGAGTCTGAGATTGTTTTACAAGCTCAATTAAAAGATGATGCTAATTCTCAAAAAGTTAAGGAATTCCTCCAAGAAATCGTTGCAATGTCTCCTATGATTTCTTTGGAAGAAAAGGAACTTTCGCGAACACCTAGTTTCCGCATAGCTAAAAAGGGGCAAGACTCTGGTGTTGAATTTGCTGGTTTACCTCTTGGTCATGAATTTACTTCGTTTATCTTGGCTCTCTTACAAGTTTCAGGGCGTCCGCCTAAGATAGAAGCTGATATTGTCAAACGCATTCAAGCTATTGATAAACCTATGCATTTTGAAACCTATGTCAGTTTGACTTGTCATAATTGTCCAGATGTTGTTCAGGCCTTCAATATCATGTCAGTTGTTAATCCTAACATTTCACATACAATGGTGGAAGGTGGCATGTTTAAAGTTGAAGTCGAGGCTAAGGGAATTATGTCTGTGCCAACTGTCTATAAAGATGGAACAGAATTTACCTCGGGGCGTGCTGGCATAGAGCAGTTACTGGATTTGATTACAGGTCCCCTTAGTGAAGAAGCTTTTGATGATAAGGGAATCTTTGATGTCCTTGTCATTGGTGGCGGTCCTGCTGGGAATAGCGCAGCTATATATGCTGCAAGAAAAGGTGTCAAAACAGGACTGTTAGCTGAAACCATGGGCGGTCAGGTCATGGAGACGGTTGGTATTGAAAATATGATCGGTACCCCTTATGTTGAGGGCTCCCAATTAATGGCTCAGGTGGAAGAACATACCAAGTCCTATTCTGTTGATATTATGAAAGCCCAGCGTGCAAAATCTATTAAGAAGAAAGATTTAGTTGAAGTTGAGCTTGATAATGGAGCTCATTTGAAAGCAAAGACAGCTGTTTTGGCCTTAGGTGCCAAGTGGCGTAAAATCAATGTACCCGGAGAAGAAGAACTCTTTAATAAGGGTGTCACCTATTGTCCACACTGTGATGGGCCGCTTTTCACTGATAAAAAAGTGGCTGTCATCGGTGGCGGCAATTCAGGCTTAGAAGCAGCTATTGATTTGGCTGGATTGGCTAGCCATGTCTATGTTTTAGAATTTTTGCCTGAGTTAAAGGCTGATAAAATCTTACAAGATCGTGCAAAAGCTCTTGATAATATTAGCATTCTAACCAATGTTGCAACGAAAAAAATTATTGGTCATGACCACGTGGAAGGCCTTCGTTACAGCGATCGTACAAGCAATGAAGAACACTTGCTTGATTTGGAAGGTGTTTTCGTTCAAATTGGTCTAGTTCCTAGTACCGATTGGTTAAAAGATAGTGGACTGGCGCTCAATGAAAAAGGTGAAATCATCGTCGCTAAAGATGGCGCAACCAATATTCCGGCTATTTTTGCAGCTGGGGATTGCACAGACAGTGCCTACAAACAAATTATCATTTCCATGGGTGCTGGAGCTACAGCAGCTTTAGGTGCCTTTGATTATTTGATTAGAAATTAAGCAAGTAGATAATAGATACCATTTATAGAAGTCAATTGTTCAGCAAGTCTGATTTAGAGTCTGAAACGCTCTATCCTCAGACCGCTTTATTGCTAATTTTTTCGCTAAATGCTTCTGTTCAAAACAATCGAAAAATTTTGACGTTACTCTCAATTAAAACCCCTTGGCTAATAAAGCCAAGGGGTTTTTTAGTGCTCATTTAATAAATCAAATCGCTATAAGTGCCGCCTTTCGGCAAAAGCTTTTAAACCGTGACAATCTTGCTGTCTGCTGCTGCAGATGAACTCGTCTGAGTAGTTAAGGCAAAGTAGGCTGCATTCAAATTATCCAATGCTGTATCAATAGTCTTTTGATCTGAAGCTGCATCTATGGCTTCCTTTGCTGCAGTGTAGGCGATTTGGTAGGCTGAGACTAGGTTATTATCAGCTTTTGAATAGTCTTTTGTTTCTGTCGCCTTGCTAAGCTCTGCTATTTTTTGGCGCAGAACCTCTTTATTGACCACATCAAAGGTAAACTCACTGTTTTGAGTGATATCTTTTTTATTGTCTGATAAGAACTCATAGCCATCAGCTTCAAAGGTATAAACCCCATTTTTCAAATCAGCTACATAAACGTCTTTATTGTAAATCGCACCAGCTAGTTCTGTTTTACTGCCATCTTCAGCCACAGCATAGACTTTGACGCCCTCTCCTAATTTTTGATTGAAACGAACTTGAACAGTGCTTGTTTTTGCGATATCTATGGTAAAGAAAACACCTTGAATAGAATCATCAGCCGTTAGGGTTATTTTTTTGGTTCGGTCGCCAACTACAGTTCCCCAGTCCGTGTTATAACTGACCAACTCAAAGGTATAAGTGCCGAATGGAAGAACAAGATTATCTAACATAGGCTGTCCAGTCGCTGCATCAACATAAAAGTCGGCAACAACCTGTTTACCATTACTGTCAGTCACACGGTAGGTAAATAGAAATGCGCCTGCCACAAAACTTTCACCATTAGTTAGACCAACTTGAACAAGTCCAGAATTTACTGGAACAGATGTTAAACTATCCAAAGTTCTATAGCCAGAGTTCCCAGCATAGTCGGTAACAACATGATAAACCTTTGATAATTCCACACCTTTTGGAATCGTATAAGTTCCGTTGCTATTAGGTGTTATTACTACTTTATTATCCGTCATTGTAACTGTACCCGTTGTGCTGTCAGTCGCAATATTGGTATAAGTGCCATTATCGCCTTTGACAAGGTAGAAGACTTGCTCACTTGCTATTCCTGATCCTGTATCTGATGCCGTATGAGAAGCAAAGGTAAAGCTGCCGTCTGCATTGCTGACAAGATTTCCAGTCGGTATTTCCGGAGCAACAGTATCAACTGCGATATTAAAGGTCATATTTTGTGTTTTGCTGCCTGGGACTCCTGAATTATAGGTCAGTACATACTTGTATTTACCATCTGCCACCGTTTGTCCTTGACTATTTTTACCATCCCATTTGGTTGCAGCTACGAGAGTGCTTTTTTCTTCACCTAGATCACCATAGCCAAAATAATTTTTTCTTCCACCGCCAGCTGTTGAGGTCCAGATAGGATTTTCCAAGTTAGCATCATCTGCTACATAAACAGCTGCGGTAAGATTACTATAATTGCGCAGGAATGTTCCGCGCAGGGTCAGACTGTCTTGGTTGTTGTCAGCATTCGGAGAAATAGCCAGCTGAGTCTTGCCATTACTGTCTTGATAAAGCGTCCAAGTACCGTCTGCGTTCGCATGGCTTCCCAAAACTTTAGTGGTCGCTACAGGTGTATAGGTTTGACTGTAGAGTTTGTCTGTGCTTTCCGTCATTAGAGCCGTATAAGTCGCTTCGTCAGCAAAATTACCATTATTGTCAATAGTGACATAATTACCTGGTTTGCCAAATTCTACTAGGTCATAAATAGATTCTTCGAGGACAGGCAAATTGTCAAAATCACCACGAAAACCAACATAAGGGATAGAAACAACATCTGCGCCTGTCATCGTATCAAGGAAACGCACAAATCCTTCCAAATAGTAGCCATTAGGCATCTGGTTCTTCAAGGCATTGGCATATTCGGATGCGTTAACTGAAATTCTGACAGTTGTCGTACCGTTAGCTGGAACAGTGATGGTTTGTCCCGTAATTTCAGACAGAGCTTTAGGAGTCAGGGCGAAATGCTGACCATCAGTGTTATCTGTATTCAGATTGGTCACATATTTCAAGCTTTTATCTTCATTGGTGATATTATGAACCACTACATCAAAACCAAAGGAATCCTCAACCTCACCTAGGGTGATACTGCCGTAATTATCCGCACCCGTCACATACAGGCCTGTCGAAGTCGCCTTATCAAGATTAATGACTCCTGCACCCTGCTTACGCGGCGACGAATAAGCGTTGGTGGTCTTATCATAATGCGGATCAGCCGTACTCATCAACAGATTTTTAACCAAATCGCTCAGCTGACTGCCTGTAATGTTGGGGTAATTTTTCTGAAGGTATTCTTTGACAATGGCTGCTGCTCCTGCTACATGCGGTGAAGCCATACTGGTCCCGCTCTTATCAATATAAGCGTTATCATTGGCTGCCGCATAGATTATACTCCCTGGAGCTGTCAGATCTGGTTTTAAGTAACCATCAGCTGTCATTCCCCAAGCTGAAAAATCGGATAAAGAACCCGCTGACCAAAATTTCCCAAAAGCTTTAGAATCATCAAAAACTAATTGGTGTTCTCCAGAGATAAGAGTCTGTCCTGCTTCCTTACTGATAAAGACAGAGGGGATGGAAACCGCTGATTCATCAAGAAACATTGAATAAACGTATTCATCAACATTATCAAAAACAACCACTCCGACGGCTCCCTTAGCCTGCGCATTGAGCACTTGTTGATTGAAATCTAAATCACTGCGTTCAATCAAGGCTACCTTACCTGTCAAATCCAGATTAGCCAATTCCTTGACTGTTCCTTTGCCAGCATTAACATAGTCATAGGTTCCATTTTTAAATGCGGCTAATTGAGTAGTTCCGCTGGTATCATAAGATGTCGAGTAAACAGCCTTTGTTTCCGTTCCATCACTGTTTTTGATGGTAAGAGCATCCCGCACTATCTCGTCGGTATTAATGGAAGCTACAGAAATCCCATCTTTTGTTGTTGAGGGGCTGCCTACAACACCGTAATCAGGATTGGTTGTTAATGGTGTAGCAGCACCAGCACTATAATAACCATCATTACCAGCAGACATAACGACAGTCACACCTGCTTCCTTAGCTTTTTGAATAGCTGCTTTGAGACCATCTCCAACTTCACTAGTTGACCCACCTGCACCTCCTAAGGAAAGATTAATAGTATCTGCTCCTAAAGCTACAGCATCTTCAATAGCTTGGATGTAGTAACCAGCATTGCTGCTTCCATTACGATCTGAAAAGACTCGCATAAGCATAACTTGAGCTTCTGGCGCAACCCCATAGATAGACAAATCAGTAGCTTCGTCTTCATCAGTGGGATTTCCTGTCGCTATTGAAGTTACGTGCATGCCATGAGAAGAAGATTTTGTTTCTTTAATCTCTTCACTAACATCATAGTAGTTATGAGCATAGATAACCTTGTTGTTGTACCATTTACCATAGTCTATACCTGCTGCAGCTTTAGCCATTTCCAGCTCCGTTTGATTTTGGTATTTAGCCTTTGAGATATCTGTTAAGCCTAGCATCTCGTGATTAACATCCAGTCCTGTATCAATAATTGCTACAACTGTCCCTTCCCCTTTATAGCCTTTTTTCCAAGCATCTGTCGCTGAGATTATGTTAAGATTAGACTGAGAAATCTCTCCAGAACTTGGCTGCTCTGAGGCTGTATCACTTGTTTCTTGGGTCTGAGAAATGGCAGAGCTGGAGCTGTTTGCTTGACTCTCTGAGCTGGCCTGACTCTTATCTTCTTGTTCTTTGGAACTGCCGCTATCTGCAACATCTGATTGAAGCTGACCTCCTTCTGAAACGGTTGATTTAGCCGCCTGCTCCGTTTTAGATTCTATTGCTTCACTTGAACTTGCTAAATCTGTCTGAGATTCTGATGAAACAGTAGATTGCGTCTGAGAGTTAGCCGCATTGCTTACTTCTGAAAGTGAGGCTTGAGGCTGATTGTCGCCTGCAGCATTCACCTCTGAGACCGAAGAACTAGGCTGCTCTTTTGCACTTTGACTGTTAGAACTATTTGTGACCTTATCTGTCTCCTGTACTTGTTCAGCCTGTTCTTGTTTGACAGTTGAAGTATCAGTTTGCACAACCTGCTCTGTGCTTACCGCTGCCTTTGTATCAGTTTTCAGCTCTTCTGCAGCCGCCTGCGGTGCTGTCATCAGCAAAAAAATTGTTCCCAATAAAACAGAAACTGCTCCAAAAGTTGATTTTCTCAATGAAAAACGTTGTTTACTATCCATTGATTATCCCTCCTCGTTAAAAATTGTATTAAGATAGTATTATTATCGCACAAAAAGATAAAAATAGCAAAAATTTTAAATGCTTTTAGTTTTTAATTTATATATTTTTAATAAACCTAATAAAAAGGCATAACTATTACGCAGTTAATAATGAAAATAAAACAGTCTAGGATAGGCCTTTCACATACTTCTTGATAGCTTTCATACTTTAATATTGGCAGTCACACGAAAACAATTGATGATGCGATAAACTCATATTAGATATTCCATATCCTTGTTTTCTACCATCTTTTTCAATTTTCCATCCTAAAAATATCCTCTATAAGTAGATAAATAACAGGATAGCCAGAAGCATTTTAGGAAGATAAGACGAACGACTGAGAGCATGATGAAAAAGAGTAAACTGTTCATCAGACATCTCTGTGCTCACTTTTTCAATGGTAAAAACAGCATAACTTGATGGTAAACATGATGACAGCTCTAATGCTAATATCGTTTGATTTGTGCGATAGCAAATGTGCATGGAATCCTTTCTAAATTGATTGAACGGACTCTATAAGAACTTGTATTCATAAGAATTTTTGTGACAGTCTGCCTTATACTCAAAGAAAATCAAAATTAGACGAGGCGACGAAGCGCAGACAGTACTGGAGTACGGCAAGCTGAAGTCAACAAAGTATAGTTTTGATTTTCAAAGAGTATTAAGTGGTGGGGATGGCAGCGACCGACTGCGTCGTTCCATGCCTAATTTTCGAGCCTAAGGTCTCGAAAATCCCCACGATTGTTGTCCGAAACGGGCAACAATCTCATCACCACGGCGGCAACTGTCGTCTTAGCGACCTTTCGGTCGCTTTTTTCTACCTATATCATTCAGATGAATTTTGTGAATACAGGTTCTAACTCTTTCCAATGCAAAAAGCAACAGCCGCATGAATTGCATCCCAATCGTTAGATTTTGTGTCCAACTTTTGGGGTGCAGTCCGCAACCATTGCTTTTTTCTTGGATTAAGACACTATTGTTCAAAACTCTTTGTTATAGTTGAGTTGCCTTTCCTTTATCATCAAGTTGGTAGGTATGTCCGTCATAGTTTAATGTCCGATTAGTCCAGAGTTCACCAGAATCTGGGTCAAAATAGTATTGACTGCCATCAATATCAACTAATTTACCTTTGACTTGGATACCAACACTGGTTGTCGACTTAGATGAAGCGCCATTATCTATTTGTCCAGTGCTGTAATAATAGGTTTTTCCATTAAGCACTTGCCAACCTGTTAAGACTTTGCCATTTGCATCCATATAGCGCCATTCATTCTTACTTGGATCTACTTGATACCAACCGTTAGATTTGAGTTGACCTGTAGTCTTGTCAAAGTAGTAAATATTATGATCAATACTAGTCAGTCCTTCAGCACGAGTATAGGATGGTCTGTAATTTTCGGATCTACTATTTTCAGGCTCAATAGTGTAGTAAGTTTGGCCATTTTTTTCGTACCAGCCCTGTTGGAGCTTGCCATCAGAACCGAAATAACCAACCTTATTTTCATAATATGGATTGTAGCCAAATGTTAAGAGGCCGTAGTTGACGAGTTGATCTGTAACAACTTGGTCATCTTCTATGAAGTAATAGTCATCCTCCACAGAAATAGCCTGTGAGTAGTTACTGGAAACAGACCGACCGCCAGCTCCAAAGTAGTAGAGTTTACCATCAATGGTTTGGAAACCTTGAACGCCATAGCCATCTTTACCAAAGTAGTAGGTACTGTAATAGTGACTGCCCTTAAAACCGTAGAGATAGTGATCCATGTCCAAGATAATTTTATCTCTAACCATTTGTCCGGTTTCTTTATCGAAATAATAGTTCTTATGATTGATAACAGTCAGGCCTTTGGCATAATCACCATTTTCCAGCTGGTAATAAGTCTGTCCATCTTCCTTGGTAATAAAACCATAGTTTTCCTGAACTTTACCATCTTGTCCTAGGGTGTAATCTTTTCCATTGACAGTTACTGTTTGATTTTTCAAAAGTTCACCGGTGTTAGGATCAAAGTAATATTTGGCACCATCAATAAGCAGCATTTGTCCTTTAATTTGCCCAAATCTAGTCCGATGATCATTATAGAAAGTGGTATCATCTAACTTAGCAAAATAGTAAGTCTTGCCATCAATATTTTTCCAGCCTTCAGCTAATTGTCCATCCTGATCTGCATAGTAATAACCTTGATAATTATCAGTGGTTACTTGGATAAAGGAATTTTTAACTGGACGGCCATTATCGTCTAAATAATAGTAACCAGCTGAACTACCATCTAAACCTTGTTCTTGCTGATGGTAAACAGTGTCTTTGTACTGACCGCCGTATTTTTTATCGAAATGATAAAGTACACCATCAATGAGCTGGTCTCCTGTGACTGCCTTACCATCTGCCCCAATGTAAAGCCATCCTGTCTGATGAGCGCTTCTCTTTATGTTAGTTGGATAGTACTTATCCAATACAAAACGGTTGCTGACAGTTTTGCCATTCTCATCATAATAGATAATATCGGCCTTGCCCTTGGTAAATTCTCTGCTGACTTGATCACGGTACTGAGCTGTTTTGGCTGCTCCTCCCTCTAGGAGCACACCCGTATCATGATCTGTTGCAATGTATTTCCCATTCGTATCGTAGCCTATTCCTTTAAGCTGACGACCATCCTCATCAAAATAATAATTAAAGCCATCAATAGTTTGGTAACCGGTAACTAATTGCCCACTATCATTTTTGTAATACCAATTATTATCTTTTTCGTAGAAACCTTGAGATGAACTAGCTGCTTCTTCTGTACCAGTCGTTTCCAGAGGTGTCTCGCTTTCAGTTTGAACCTGATTTATTTCAGATTGATTGGAAACGGTTTCGCTTTCTGCCGTTTCTTTAGCTCCATCAGAGGCGCTCGTCTCACTTTGCTTAGTCTCAGGAGTCCCTTCTGTTTCACTTGTTAGGACTTCCCTAACATCTTGAGAGGCAACTGTGTTAGATGTGGTTTCAGAGTTACTGTTAGTTGAAGCATTTTCTGAAGAGACAGTAGCTGCATTTTCATCATTGATAGGAGTTTCGGTTGTTTGCTGAATATCTTCAGTCGTGTTGCTGACTTGCTCAGAAACTAGTTCCGTATCTGTTTCTGTTTGCGTTTGAGAGACTTCATCAGCGGTAACAGTTGTACTCACAGAAGCAAGCACTGTAAGGACAATAGCTGTCCCCATAATCGTTACCCAATGCTTTTTAACTTTGTGAAGTTTGAAATGCGTAGAAAGTTTCATTTTAAAGTCCTCCTAATATTACTTTAATAATTTTACATCTAAATTGTAGAACTTTTTTAATAAATTAGCAAGTTATTCCCAAAAATGAACTTTAAAAATGCAAGAAAAGTAACTTTATCTAATTTTTGTTTTTTAAAAAAAGACTTGGGAAGCAACTGAGAACCTGTATTCACAAAAAAATGTTAAACTAAAGATATGATAAGAAAACCGTATGATACCGATTTAGAGGAGGTGAAATCGATATTATTTCACCAACGAGCTAGTAAGGTTTTTAGCCAGCTTCATAGAGCTTGGCGTAGAAAATCCAGCATTAGCGGATTTTCTTAAGACGTTGCCTAATCTGATTTTGATTTTCTTTGAGTATTAATTTTTAAATATAGTTTGTTTAAAAACCATTGCATATCATTAAGAATTTCCATATATGCTTTATTGTTGAAGTAACTATGTAATCCTAAATCAAGGTAGATATTTCAATAATTCTATAATAAAGTTATGGTTCTACCACTTCTACATCTTTAAGCTTGAGTTTTTCTGTATTATCCAGATTATAATAAATCCAAAGATATATAACCGAGTCTGATCCAATCTTTATTTTCTCAACCTGATCCGGATATTTGTCTTTAATCTTTATAGCTTTTTCTGGATTAAACTCTGTTACACCCCATGCAGGATCACTGTCCCCCTCCTGAAACATTCGGATTCCATGAGATGAACGACTTTGTGATGCATCACAAAACACAGTTTCCTGCCCATTGTATGAAGCAGATGGATACCAGTCAGCATGATAGAGGAGGTCTCGCATTCCAAGATAAAAATATCTGTGATCCTGTTCGGCAAACTCATATGCCGTAATCTCATTTCCTGTACTCACAAAAACTTCATGATAATCTTTCAAATCAATACGTGCGATAGGCTTGTCCTTAGATTTCACAAGAGATTTTTGAATTAGTTTTTCCAGATCATCACTTCCAAAATCTGTAAAATCATGATTGTAGCCAGAAGTATTTACATTTTTCCCAAGTGCAGCATAAGGAGAAGATTTATTTACCTGATATGCCATTAATGCGAATGTTACGATAAAAATAGAAATGATAAGCAGAATTGGTAAAAATAAAATCTTCTTAGAATTAATTTTCTGTTCCATCTGTAAAATCCATCTTTCAAAGACGATTAACAGAAAGAAAGAAAATATAAATCCAATGATAGCAAGAATATTTTCCATCACAAAACGATGCGATACTACACCGGCAATCATTGAAAAACAACAAACACTAGAGAAAAAGAATAAAAGCCCCAGAATAATACGTTTCACCAAATGACGATTTCTTTTCTTCCTACCCTCTTTATTTTCAGATGACAATGACTGTTTATTTTCTTCCTGCATACTTAATCCTCCAATTTTTAATTCATTTTTTTATTCACAATCCATTTCTATTGATCAATTCAACTCAATCATGTCTAGAGGTTGGGACAAAAGTTCCTAGGATTTGTCATATATAGCCATTCAGTTTTTCTTTTATGACTTCGTTAACTCGCTTTGCTGTACTTTTTGAGGAAAGGCAAGCTTCCTTATTGCCATAACCTCAAAAGCTCCCCGGACCTTTTGAGCTACCTGCTGCTCGTTGTCTGATACTAAAAGTAAACTAAAAACTGTAATTGACATATCAAATTGAGTGAAGGTCAAAAGGAAAAAGCAGGCAAATGTTACTTCGGAGCTTAACCGAAATAGATTTGCTTACTTTTATTTTATGATTTTATTGAATGAATCTCGTTTTTTAGATTTGTTTCTTACAAACTGTGCCAAATATCCTTATCATATTGTTCAATGGTTCTATCTGATGAGAAGAAACCAGCTTTAGATATGTTTTGAATGACCTTTTTGTTCCATACGTCTTGATCTTCATAATCAGCCAGCATTTCTTCTTTCTTGACAATATATTCTCTTAAGTCAATCAAGGTCATGAACCAATCTTTATTAATAAGTTCATGGTAAAGACGTTCCAAGCGTTCTTTTTTACCCAAAGCAAGAATGGCATCACTAACAATGAAATCGACAGCTTCTTTTATAGCAGAATCATTAGCATAATAATCCTTAGAAACATAAGTTCCCTTGTCATACAAATCAATAATGGTATCTGAATCCTTACCAAAAATGTAGATATTATCTGAACCAACCAATTCAGCAATTTCCACATTGGCACCATCCATAGTACCCAGCGTCAAAGCGCCATTAAGCATGAATTTCATGTTACCTGTACCAGAAGCTTCTTTTGAAGCCAAGGAAATTTGTTCCGAAATATCTGTAGCTGGAATCAATTTTTCGGCCACAGTAACATTATAATTTTCAACCAAAAAGACATTCAGGTAAGGACTGACTTCAGGATCATTATTAATCAGTTCCGATAAACAAAGAATCAAATGAATAATATCTTGGGCAATGGTATAGGCTGGTGCTGCTTTACCACCGAAGATAACGGTAATTTTGCGTTTTGGAAGATTGCCTTTTTTGATTTCCAAATATTTATGAATAACATAAAGAGCATTCATTTGCTGACGCTTGTATTCGTGGAAACGCTTGATTTGAGTATCAATAATGGAATTTTCATCAAGCTCAATCCCCTTATTGTCCTTAAGATAGCGCTTGAGAGCCAATTTATTATTAAACTTGATCTTTGCTAATTGGCCATGGACAGTCTTGTCATCCGCAAAGGCCAACAATTTTTCAAGCTCAGTAGCATCTTTAAGGTAACCTTCACCAATTAATTCTTTAATGTAGGTTGCCAAATCTTGGTTGGCAAATTCCAACCAACGACGGAAAGTAATTCCATTGGTTTTGTTATTGAATTTTTCAGGATAAATATCATAGAAAGGTTTCAATTCACTATTTTTCAAGATTTCAGTGTGGAGAGCAGCAACCCCATTAACACTGGTTGAAAAGTGAATATCCATGTTCGCCATGTGAACCCGATTATCTCTATCAATGATTTGAACAGCATCATCTTTGTATTCACTCCGAACAATACTATCTAAATGCTCAATGATGGTTACCAAATGTGGAACAACTTCATTTAAATATTCCAAAGGCCATTTTTCAAGAGCTTCTGCTAGAATGGTATGGTTAGTATAGCCAATCATGTTCTTAACAATGTCCACTGCTTCATAGAAGTCCAAGCCATGTTTTTCATTTAAGAGACGAACAAGCTCTGGAATAACCATTGACGGATGAGTATCATTGATTTGCACATAGGCATAGTCAGCCAAATCATGCAAATTGGAACCACGTTCCAGCGCTTCATCAATCAAGAGCTGAGCAGCATTTGAAACCATGAAATACTGTTGGTAAATGCGCAGCAATTCCCCATTTTTATCAGAATCATCAGGATAAAGGAAGAGAGTCAAGTTCTTCTTAATTTCTGTCTTATCAAAAGTGATGCCATCCTTGATTAAACCGTAATCAAGACCATCAATATCAAAGAGATTAAGGTAGTTCTTACTATCCTTGTGATAACCTAAAATATCAATACGATCCAATTTGGACTTAAGCGTAAAATCACGGAAAGGCACATCATAAGAAATATCAGTTGGAACCAACCAAGAATTGTCTTCAATCCAATAATTCGGTTCAGCTTCCTGCTGATTATCACGAAAAACTTGCTTGAAAAGTCCACAGTGATAGTTCAGCCCAACACCTTCCCCGTTAATACCAAGCGTTGACATGGAATCAATAAAGCAAGAAGCCAAACGTCCCAAACCACCGTTACCAAGTGATGGTTCTAATTCCACATCTTCTATTTGGCTGATAGACTTGCCAGCGGCAGCTAATTCATCCTTAACGGTCTTATAAAGACCTAAGTTAATCAAATTATTAGATAACAACTTCCCAATTAAGAACTCAGCAGAGATATAATAAACCTTGCGTTTAGAAGTATTTTTAGGCTTATCTTTGGCCACTTCTTTGACAAAGTGCAAGAGTTGAATATAAATCGCTTCATTGCTTAATTGTGCTAAGTCCTGACCTGTTTTTTCCTGAACATAGTTACTGAACTGTTTTACGTTTTGTGTCATTTTCTTCATTTCCTCTTTGATAAAGTTTCGTTATTTTACTTAAAAAGTCTATCTTGTCTTGTGTTAAATCTTTTGCTCGCATACGCCATTGCCAATTACCACCGATAGTTGATGGGGTATTCATTCTAGAATTAGCCGGTTTGTTGAGCAAATCTTGCATCGTTAAGATGGCTGTCTTACTAACCGTTGAAAAGAGCAACCTAAGCATGGCCTGATTAACTGGCTCAATAGGTTTGCGATGAGTATAAGCATCCACAAATTCCTCTTGTTCAACAGTGAGGCTCTCATACCAACCATTAACCACGTCATTATCATGCGTCCCAATATAGGCAACACTATTGGGAACATAATGGTGGGGAATGTCAATACTGTGACCAGTCAAATCATAGAAACCAAACTCTAAAATTTTCATGCCAGGAAAGCCTGTATCTTTTAGCAGTTTTCTTACCTTATCATCAACATACCCCAAATCTTCAGCAATAATTGGCAAGTCTCCCAAGGCATTTTGCACAGCTCTAAAAAGCGCTATGCCAGGACCAGGTTGCCAACTACCATTTTTAGCCGTATCGGAACCTCCTTCAATTTCCCAGTAATCTGAGAAGCCTTTAAAATGGTCTATCCGCAAAATATCATAGATTTTAAAACTTTCTTGAATACGATAAATCCACCAAGCAAAACCTGTTTCGCGATGACTTTTCCAATCATAAATAGGATTTCCCCAAAGCTGGCCCTCATCACTAAACTCATCCGGTGGACAGCCTGCAACTGATAGAGGCTGCAGATCCTCATCCATCTTAAAGAGCTCAGGCATCGTCCAAACTTCAACACTATCCTTGGCGACATAAATGGGCATATCGCCAATAATTTTAATATGATTTTTATTGGCATATGCTTTCAGCGCCAGCCATTGTTCAAAAAAGAAATATTGGGTTACTTTATAATAGTTAATTTCATCGGCCAAAAGACGACGATAGTGCACGAGACGCTCTTCATCACGTTGAATAGCTTTTTTATCTCCCCATTCCTGCAAGGCCTTGTGACCAAAATGTTCCTTGATTGCCATAAACTCAGCATAGTCAGATAGCCAAGTGTCATTTTCTTTTTCAAATTGACTTAATGCTTTTCTATTTGATTGATTGGCTAAAAAATGAGCAACAGCCTTTTCTAAAATAGGCCGGCGCACTTTGAACAAAAGAGCATAATCAACAGCTTCTTCGTCTTCTCCAAAAGAAACAGAATTATAGTCAGCCTCATCTAATAAACCAGCTTCTTGCAATTTAGTAAAGTCAACAAAATTCACATTACCAGCAACAGCAGAAAAAGACTGATAAGGAGAATCACCATAACTCGTTGTTGTCAAAGGCAAGAGTTGCCAGTATGTTTGACCTGTTTTTTTAAGGAAATCAACAAAATCATAAGCTTCCTGACCGAAAGTGCCAATTCCAAATTTTCCTGGTAGAGAACTGATATGCATCAAGATACCACTCGCACGTTTTTCCATATATTCTCCTAACTTTTTTAATTATCATTCTAAAAAAGAGTATAGCGCAATCGTTTGCATAAATCAAGAATTTTTTCAAAAATAAAAAAACTAGAGACAAAGACTGATATCTCTAGCTTTTCTTAAGATCACGAACACTCTCACGCTCTTTCAACGTAAAAGGAACGGTCACTTTTTGATCTTCTGATTGACGCTTTTGAACTTTTTCCAGTAAACAATGCAAACTTTTTCTTCCTAAACGGTCAACGTTAATATCAAATGTTGTTAAATACGGATGTAAAATAGTAGCATAGCTAGAATTGTTGAAAGATACGATAGACATATCATCCGGCACTGCTATCCCATAATAAGATAAAAATTGAATAATCCGAAGGGAAACAACGTCACCAATAATAAGGAGAGCCGTTATTTTTTCTTGCTGAATTTTTTCCATAAAAACTTCTAATGTAGCAGTCTGCTTGGGATCAAAAAGCACACTATCATAAGAGTTTAACCCTAATGCTTGCATGCCTCTTTGATATCCAATAAAACGCTCAATACAAATATCACTTTTCTGATCATTAGTGACAAATAAAATCTGCTCATGCCCCTTTTGATAGAGATAATCAACAGCAATTTTTGCCATCAATTGGTTATCATTATCAATATAGGTCGTTTTATTTTTAGAATCAACTGGAGCACCAATAATAACAAAAGGAATTTTATTTTTGATTAGGTATTGACTTACAGGATCCTCTTTTTCCGAATAGAGAACAATAAAACCATCCACTCGTCTTTGCTTATACATGAGCTGTACCTGATCTTTTAAATCAGTCAAAGTATCACTTGTTGCAATTGAAACAGTAAACTCATTATGATTAGCCTCATCATTAATCGCTGTCAAGATTTCCATAAAAAAAGGCTCATTTAAACGATCTGGACTCACCAAGGGCGGCAAAACCACACCAACACAGTAAGTTAAGCCACTAGCCAAGGTTTGAGCAGCCAAGTTAGGCACATAACCCAAATCCGCCATGGCCTGTTTGACTCTATCTTTTGTTTTTTGCGAGATAGAGGGATTATCTTTCAAAACTCGGCTGACAGTAGAGGGATTGACTCCTGCTTCCCTTGCTACATCCTTAATAGTAACCATATGACTTTCCTTTATGCTTAATGAACCTATTTTACAACAGTTCTGCACTGCTTGCAAGATTAATAGAAAATTGTTAAATAGAAAGAAAAATAAAATAACATTCCATCAAAATATCAAAAAAAAGCTTGACAATTTATGAAACCGGTTGCATAATAATTATTGTAAGAAATGTTACAAAACAATTTCAGGAGGAGATAGCTATGAAAACATGGCAAAAATTAGTCGTCGGTAGTGCGAGCCTTTTGCTTGCAGGCAGCATTCTCGTTGCTTGTGGGTCAAAAGATTCCAAATCAAGTAGCGCAGATTCAAAAACCATTAAACTTTGGGTTCCAACAGGAGCTAAAGAGTCTTATAAAGAAATCGTAAAGAAATTTGAAAAAGATTCAAACTACAAAGTTAAGATTATTGAATCTGAAGATACTAAAGCTCAAGAAAAAATTAAGAAGGACCCTAGCACAGCTGCAGATGTTTTCTCACTGCCGCATGATCAGCTAGGACAATTAGTTGATTCTGGTGTTATTCAGGAAATTCCTGAAAAATATTCAAAGGAAATCGCTGAAAGCGAAACAGAACAAGCTGTAGAAGGAGCTAAATACAAGGGTAAAACCTATGCTTTTCCTTTTGGAATCGAGTCTCAGGTTCTTTACTACAATAAAACTCAACTTACAGCTGATGACGTGACATCTTATGAAACCATTACGAGCAAGGCAAGTTTTGGAGCAAAATTTAAACAAGTTAATGCTTATGCAACTGCTCCTCTCTTCTTATCAGTAGGCGATACCATCTTTGGTGAAAATGGTGAAGATGTCAAAGGAACTAACTGGGGAAATGATGCTGGTGTGTCTGTTTTGAAATGGATTGCTAGTCAAAAAACCAACACTGGTTTTGTCAATCTTGACGATAATAATGTCATGTCTAAATTTGGTGATGGTTCCGTCGCTTCCTTCGAATCAGGTCCTTGGGATTATGAAGCTGCACAAAAAGCCATCGGTAAAGACAATTTAGGCGTTGCTATTTATCCAAAAATAAATATCAATGGCCAAGAAGTCCAACAAAAAGCCTTCTTAGGTGTCAAACTATATGCTGTTAACCAAGCACCTTCAAATGGAGATACAAAACGTATTGCTGCTAGCTACAAACTGGCTTCTTACTTAACCAGCGCTGAAAGTCAAGAAAATCAATTTAAAACAAAAGGACGTGACATCATCCCATCTAACAAGACTGTTCAAAACTCCGATGCAGTCAAAAATGGTGAACTAGCACAAGCTGTTATCAAAATGGGATCTTCTTCAGATTATACTGTTGTTATGCCTAAACTCAGTCAAATGACAACATTTTGGACTGAAAGCGCAGCTATTCTCAGTGATGCTTACAATGGTAAAATTAAAGAAAGTGATTACCTTGCTAAATTAGAACAATTTGATAAAGATTTAGCAGCTGCTAAATAAAACATCATAAGTGAGGGAAACTAAATCTCCTCACTTATTCTTTTAACTTAATTGAATAATTAAAGTAAAGGAGATAAACATGAGCCAATCATCTTCTCATAATCAGGTATCTGTACTTGAAGCTTTTAAACAAGGGAAAACAGATATCAAATTATCATTTTTAATTATGGGATTTGCCAATTTGATGAATAAGCAATTTATAAAAGGCGCTCTCTTTCTTTTAAGTGAAATAGCTTTTCTTATTGCTTTTGTCACACAAGTTATTCCAAGCTTCACAGGCTTGATAACTCTCGGTACGAAAACACAAGGGATGCACGAAAAAATTGTAGACGGTATTAAGATGCAGGTGGCAGTTGAAGGCGACAATTCTATGCTGATGCTTATTTTTGGATTGGCATCACTCATTTTTTGTTTAGTTTTCGCCTATGTCTACTGGTGCAATCTTAAAAGTGCCAGAAATCTTTATGTCCTGAAAAAAGAAGGCCGTCACATTCCATCTTTCAAGGAAGATTTTATGACCTTGGCAAATGGACGTTTTCATATGACATTAATGGCTATTCCTTTAATTGGTGTCCTTCTTTTTACCATCTTGCCACTTGTTTACATGATTTGTTTAGCATTTACCAATTATGATCACAATCATCTTCCTCCTAAATCCCTTTTTGATTGGGTAGGGTTGGCTAATTTTGGTAATGTCTTGAATGGTCGCATGGCTGGAACCTTCTTCCCTGTCCTTTCTTGGACACTTATCTGGGCTGTTTTCGCAACCGTGACAAACTTCCTTTTTGGGGTGATTTTAGCTCTTATCATCAATGCTAAGGGTCTAAAATTGAAAAAAATGTGGCGAACTATCTTTGTTATTACCATCGCCGTTCCCCAATTTATTTCGCTTCTATTGATGAGAAATTTCCTCAATGACCAAGGTCCTCTCAATGCTTTTCTAGAAAAAATTGGACTAATCTCGCATTCTATGCCTTTTTTATCAGATCCTACTTGGGCTAAATTCTCGATCATCTTCGTTAATATGTGGGTTGGTATTCCTTTTACAATGCTAGTTGCAACAGGAATTATCATGAACCTTCCAAGTGAACAAATTGAGGCCGCAGAAATTGATGGAGCAAGTAAATTCCAAATTTTCAAATCTATCACTTTTCCTCAAATTCTCTTAATTATGATGCCATCTTTAATCCAACAATTCATTGGAAATATTAATAATTTCAATGTTATTTATCTCTTAACTGGTGGTGGACCGACTAATTCAGAATTTTACCAAGCCGGCACTACTGACCTATTGGTCACCTGGCTTTATAAACTAACAGTGAATGCTGCAGACTATAATCTAGCTTCTGTTATTGGTATCTTCATTTTTGCCATCTCAGCTATCTTCAGTCTTTTAGCTTATACCCGCACAGCATCATACAAGGAAGGAGCTGTTAAATAATGAAAAGAAAAAAACGTCTCCAGCTCGGTTTAACTTATGCCTTATTAGTTTTCCTATCCCTCATTTGGCTTTTTCCCATTGCTTGGGTTGTCTTAACCAGTTTTCGTGGTGAGGGAACAGCTTATGTCCCTTACTTTATTCCAAAAACATGGACTTTAGATAATTATGTCAAACTATTTACCAACTCTTCTTTCCCATTTGGACGCTGGTTTTTAAATACATTAGCAGTTTCAACAGCTACTTGTATCCTTTCCACTTTTATTACTGTAGCAATGGCTTATTCTCTTAGCCGTATTAAATTTAAACATCGTAATGGTTTCTTAAAACTAGCTCTTGTTCTTAATATGTTTCCGGGATTTATGAGTATGATTGCTGTTTATTATATTTTAAAAGCACTCAGCCTCACCCAAACATTAACATCCTTAGTCTTTGTCTATTCAGCGGGAGCTGCTTTGACCTTTTATATTGCTAAAGGATTTTTTGACACTATTCCTTATTCACTAGATGAATCGGCTATGATTGATGGCGCAACGCGTAAAGATATTTTCTTAAAAATTACTTTGCCACTTTCTAAACCTATCATTGTTTACACTGCCCTTTTAGCATTTATTGGTCCTTGGATTGACTTTATTTTTGCTCAAGTTATTCTCGGTGATGCTACCAGCAAATACACGGTAGCTATCGGTCTATTCTCTATGCTTCAAGCCGATACCATCAATAATTGGTTCATGGCCTTTGCAGCAGGTTCCGTATTGATTGCCATTCCAATCACGATACTCTTCATCTTTATGCAAAAATATTATGTTGAAGGCATTACTGGTGGATCTGTTAAATAAAAAGAATAAGGAAAGATATTATGACAACTTTAAAACTTGATAACATTTATAAAAAATACCCAAATAGTACTCACTACTCTGTCGAAGAATTTAATCTTGATATTAAAGACAAAGAATTTATCGTTTTTGTTGGACCTTCAGGATGTGGAAAGTCAACCACACTTCGCATGATTGCTGGCTTAGAAGATATCACCGAAGGTCATTTCTATATTGATGACAAGTTAATGAATGATGAAGCGCCGAAAGATCGTGATATTGCCATGGTTTTCCAAAATTACGCTCTCTATCCTCACATGACTGTTTACGAAAATATGGCTTTTGGTCTAAAACTTCGTAAATATAAAAAAGACGAAATCAATAAACGTGTCCATGAAGCTGCCGAGATTCTTGGTCTGACAGAATTCCTTGAAAGAAAACCTGCAGATCTGTCTGGTGGTCAACGTCAACGGGTCGCTATGGGACGTGCTATTGTTCGAGATGCCAAGGTATTCTTGATGGATGAACCTTTGTCAAATTTAGATGCTAAACTTCGCGTTTCTATGCGGGCTGAAATCGCTAAAATCCATCGTCGCATTGGAGCAACGACGATCTATGTCACTCACGATCAAACAGAAGCAATGACTCTGGCAGACCGTATCGTTATCATGAGCGCTACTCCAAATCCAGACAAGACTGGTTCTATCGGTCGTATTGAACAAATTGGAACACCACAGGAACTCTACAATGAACCTGCTAATAAATTTGTAGCTGGTTTTATCGGAAGTCCTGCCATGAACTTCTTTGAAGTGACCGTTGAAAAAGAACAGTTAGTTAATCAGGATGGACTCAGCCTTGCTCTTCCTCAAGGACAAGAAAAAATTCTTGAGCAGAAGGGTTACCTAGGCAAAAAAGTCATCTTTGGTATTCGTCCAGAAGATATTTCAAGCAATCAAATTGTTCACGAAACCTTCCCAAATGCTGACGTAACAGCCGAAGTTTTAGTATCAGAATTACTAGGTAACGAAATCGTGCTCTATGTCAAATTCGGTCATACTGAATTTACCGCTCGTGTGAATGCCAGAGATACTCATAATCCTGGTGAAAAGGTCAAATTAACCTTTAACGTTGCTAAAGGACACTTCTTTGACTTAGAGACTGAAAAACGTATTCAATAACAATTCTTTACTATATAACGAAAAAGCATATCACTAAATTTTATTTCATTTGGTCAGATATGCTTTTTTTATAGTTATTTAGTTTATAACTAGTATCCTAGCCTAGTCTGATTTTGATTTTCTTTGAGTATTAGGTGTTCGGCACGCCAGCAAACCTGCGGTTTCATGGCTACTGCGGCGACTGGCTTTAGGTATCTTCCGTTGTTTCCTGCAGATTTATAAAAAGTTGTCTTTACCGTTTCAAAACGAAATGACTATATCTATGTAAACTAGCACCAATATAAACACCTGCTACTGTAACCAAGCTGAGAGTCCCAAGAGCTAGATAACACTCTTTGAAAATCAAAATAATACGTCGTTAACTTCGCCTTGCCGTACTCCAGTACTACCTGCGGCTCGTTGCCTAATCTGATTTTGATTTTCTTTGAGTATAAAATCCTGCAACTTATAGAATCCAAACTTGATGAAAAGCTGCAGTTTGTAAAGAAAACTTCTCTTCAAATCATGCTGAGCACCAGAAGCGATAAAACCCTTTAGATGGGGAAAGGTGTATTTACTCAACGTCAAATCCAAGATTCCGCCCAAGGATAGGCCGATTAAAATAAAATCTTCTTGCTTATCCAACACCTGCCTTACTTGCTTCTGCAAATCCTCAAAACTGTCTGGTAAGCGACCATTGTCAAATAAATTCAGCGCTAAACAGTCATAATTAGGTAAAGCTGTCATCACCCCGTCTCAAGCCGTCTTGTCCTGACCTAAACCATGCAAAAAAATGAGTTTCCTATGCTGTTTCTCCGTAAAGTTGATTCAGTCATTAGGTTAACTCGCTTTCGTTGAGGTTATTTTGAATAGTTTCCTGAAACGTTTTTTCAGAGTCTTGGATTGTATTGACAAAATGATCATAACTGCTGCTGTCTTGGGGAATTTTAAGTCCTAATTTTTCAACAACAACCTTAGTATCTCGCATTTCACCTTTTCCTTGCAATAAATTAAATTGACTAGTACTCTCGTCATTCTTGTTATGCGGAAAAAGATAAAAGCCTAATCTAGCATTAAAACGATACATGTAAGCTACTACCTGCAAATAATCCCGTCCTTTGATGTTTTCAATAGGTTTGTACTTAGCATCGGCAACAATGGGAGAATCTGAAAGCCGTAAAAAATCGGGATAAATCCTGCCATTTCCATCGTTAAATAAAGAGTAACCACCTTTTCCCGCCTTATTCTGCGGATGTTCAAACTCAGGCAGCAAGGTCGCTAGATATTCTTCCCAGAGCCAGGCAACGTCAAAAAGAATTCCGTGAATTTTTTGATTAGATTGATTCAACCCATGCTTTGCTTGATGCAAAATCATCAGGCAAAGCTGCTGCAATTTCCCATACTCATGATAATAGGCATGCCGAATAGGATGTGTCTGATTCAGCCGAATAATCTTGGATCTGTCTGCAAGCTTGTAAGAAGGTGTCACGCGCACCACTTCAGTCACATTTTCCTTGACCGAAGGCGCATTAGCTAAAAGCGCTCTGCCATTTGGAACAACTTGCTGAATGAAGGCAATGGTATGCCGAATCAGCTGCATGAGGGCATTGTCATAGGAAAATTCTTTGGTCGAATAAGCAATCTTTCCGGTAAAAGGCGTGTTTTGCCTGATATGCCTAGCAACCTCAATTGTCCCCTTAACATGGCTGTCATTGTAGGAAAAACGCTGGTATTCCTTGTAAAGTCCCTTGCGCAAGGCCGCCTGAAGATATTTTGGAAAAAGGTAAACTAAAAGTTGATACCAGCTGTCTTCACGAGACAGACCGATATCCAGACTGGTCAGGTTAAGCTGCAGTACCTTTTGCAGCATATAATGCAGAAAATAATCGTTGTCATCATCAGTAAAGCGAGAATGAATGGTCAAACGCTCATCACCACAGCCCAGAAAACCAATAATATTCCGTGTTTTAATCTGATTATTGACCGTCTCCAGCACCTTGCCGTCTTTTTCCAAATCAGGAGACGCCAGCAAGTCATGCGGAAAAATAAAGATATTGTCCTCTTCGGAAAGACTTTCCAGAGTTCTGTCTAGAAGATAAGCTGATAAATTAGGAAATTCATTTTCAAAATCAGATTTTGGGAACTTCTGCTGATTATCCGTCAGTATCATCTAACCCTTCCTTTTCTACTAAATTGTAGGCTTTTTCTAACTCCTTCCGTTTTCCCTTTTTGTCATGAGACCCACGCAGATAATCTTCTAAAAGCGGCTTTAAGTAATCTGACCAGAGTGCACTGTAATCGTAGTTAACATCTTCTAACTTCAAGAAATAAGCTGGCCCGATATGGTAATGACTGTTGAGACCTTCAGTGTCAGAAATGGCATTGTTGAGATTGGTCAAACGTGTCTTGGCTTCCTCAGCCTTATCGCCTAATTCCTCATCCAACATTTCCAATCTATCCTCAGCTTTCACCTCCACAAACCTAAACCGGCGGCGCATGGCAAAGTCAAAGGTATCAACAGAACGGTCAATATCATTCATGGTACCAATGATATAAACATTTTCGGGAATATAAAATTTCTCAGTTGATGTATGCAGATTGGCGTATTGCGTTGAAACAGCTCCCTTTTCACCGCGATAGCCCGGGTCAATCGAAAAGAACAGCTCCCCAAAAATCTTGGAAATCTCCCCACGGTTGATTTCGTCAATGATGAAGACGAATTTTTTATCAGTAGCTTTCTTCGCTTTCGCACAGAAGTCTTTAAAAATCCCATCCTTCAATTCAAATCCAATCTGACCATTCTCCTGAGTAACAGGTCTCAACCCTTCCACAAAGTCAGTGTAATCATAGGACGGGTGGAATTGAACAAAGCCGATTTGCAATTTTTCATCATCAGAAAGTTCTTCCCATTCATGCTTCTTACCATTACTGATTAACTCACTAGCAACCTGCTTAGCAAGGTAAGTTTTCCCAGTACCTGGCGCACCGCGGAGGATGAGGTTTTTACTCTTTTTCAGTCTATTAACATAACTTATCATGTCTCTTTTATTTGCCCCTTCTATTTGATCTAATGTAATTCCAAAAAAAGGTTTTAAGATAATTTCCTCAAACTCTGATAACTCTAAAGCTTTGATTTTCCTAATTGTTGTGTTTCCAGAAGGAAGCCACCATTTAGAAGACCCCTTAAACTTGTTATTACTCGTTGATTTTCTAACTATCTCGTACTTTCTTTCTATCCACCCTTTACCCATTTCTGGATTTTCAACAGCATTATCAGAAGTGACTCTCCCGATTAGTTTAATAGAACTGCTACCAAAGCATAGATAAAATAGGTCTCCCTTTTTTAATTCTTCTCTGAAAAATTTCCCTTGATTTTTACCCGTCTGTTCGTGTAGTACAATAACTTGTCGCTCTAAAAATTTTTCTCTATATTTTGTAACATCGCCACTGTGACTCATCTTCCAAATATTAACTTCTCTATTTTCCATCACATCACCTCCCCTTCTTCAATCCCATACTCATCCAAGATTGCTTGGATTTTGTCGAAGGCTAGGCGGAAGTGTTCGAGTTTGTGGCCGTCGGAGCCGATGGAGTATTTATGACAGCCTAAGTTTTTGACTAGATCAAGCGCATAGCGGTAGAGGTGCTCGTGGCCATAGAGGTACATGGATTTGCTGTTGAGCTCAAAGGCTAGGTCGTAGTCAATCATTTTTTGGAAAATGCGGCGCAGCTGGGCTTCATGGGTCTTCAATTCATCAACCGTCACGTCAAACAAGCGAAAACCATAGTCGAAATGCGCCAGCACATCAGCTTCCACGCGCCCAATGGCGTATTCCAGCTTGTCTAGGTATTCTTGGATAATGACTTCCTTGTCCATATCAGCCACCTCGTCGTCCAAGTAGTCATTGGTGCCGTTATGGTGGACGGAAAGGAGCTTGAGGTCGTAGTCCTTATCGGCTAGGAAGCTGAGAATGTCAGCCTCGCGGGGTTGGTAATAGCCGATTTCAATGCCGCGCTTGATGCGGTTGTCGTATTTAGCATTAAGCTCTGCTATTTTCCTAGAATAAGCCTCATAGTCGGGAACGTCATCCTGCTGGGTATAGGGGTTTGACAGGTCATAGTGCTCAGTCGTGACGATGTCGCCATCATAGTGAGTCAGGTAGTCCTCAAACTGAGCATCGGAATCATAGGAAAAATAGGTATGTAAATGATTGTCGCGCATGGCAAATCTCCTAATTTTTTCTTCTATTTTACCATAAAGATGGGCGCAAAGGCCTGTTTTGCCAAAAGAAAAAAGGTGCGGACACCTTTTGTTCATCTTACTATATGATTTTTATCATAAAAATCGATAAGCCCGTTTGCTGCTGCAATCATCCAATAATTTTTCTTATCACTCATCTGTTCTCCTTACTTCTGCGTGGTGTCATAATCACCCGAAACAGTCCCCTTGATGCCTTCGTCCACAATCAAAATCCATCCCTTGGATCGATTGATTTGCAAAAAGCCAAATGCTCAGCTGCATAAACCTGAGCGTCTATAATAAAGCAGCACTCTGATAGCATTTGTTTCAATGATTTTGGATGAAAATGCTGTTTCCAACATAACTAATCAAACGACAATCAGCTTAAAATACAAGCTGATTGCTTTTTAAAACCAGCAACCAAAAAGTGTTTTTAAAATGGGAAATCATTAGTTTTCTTCTAAAAAATGCTAACTTAAGGGGTTTTTCAGACTTCTTTCAGTGAGGATTAAGAAACTTAAGTTAATTTTGAATCATCAAATTTTTTGGAGGATTTCTCAATGAATTTTATAAAACGTGCTTGGTGGGTCACCAAGGCCAAAAAAGGCCGAACACTCCTATTAACCTTGGTGACTTCCGCTATCTTAGTTTTCGTTCTAGCAGGTTTGACAATAAAAAACGCTGCCGATTCTGCCGTTGAATCAGCCAAGAGTGAAGCTGGCGCAACTGTAACACTTCAAGTCAATCGTGAGGCTATGATGAAGGCTATGAACCCGAATTCTAATAGCGGCAGCTCTGATGATTCATCAAGTGAAGAGACAAATACGACCGCCCTCTCTCTGGCAACAGCGCAGAGCATTTTAGATAAAGACGGCATCTCAAGTTACCTCTTTACTTCTACTACTACAGTCTCAGCAGGTGATGGAATTTCAGCTATTTCAACCGATTCCAGCTCTGCAAGCAGTTCAAGCGACTCCAATAGCAGCATGTCCGATGACGGCAAAGGGAAGATGGCTTCAGGTGATTTCACTATCACTGGGGTAAATGCAACTGCCAATGCAACAGATTTTACATCTGGAACATCAGAAATTACTGATGGGGAAGGAATCACTGAAGACAGTGCTGACAATTCAGCAGTCATTTCGTCTGACTTAGCAAAAGCTAATAATTTGCAAGTCGGCGATACTTTCTCAGTTACTGCAACTGTTGATGGTACAGAAAGCTCTTATACATTGACTGTTATTGGTATTTACGACAATTCATCAACAGCTACAACAGCCCAAATGATGTCTAATGCCTCAAACCCGCAAAATAATATCTATACCAATCTAGCAACAGCAAATACGCTAAAAGGAGAATCTGATGCGCTTGATGCAGCAGTTTACACCCTTTCAAATCCCGAAAAGGTGGAAAGCTTCGCTTCAGAAGTGGAATCTGAAATTGATACCGATCACTATTCTGTTACGACTTCTGATGAAATCTACCAACAAATGCTGGAGCCTCTCAACAATATTTCCGCTATCGCTCAAAATATTGTGATTCTAGTCGCGATTGCCGGTGCTGTTATTCTGACGCTCATTGTCATTCTTAACATCCGCGAACGCCGCTATGAAATAGGGGTTCTCATGAGTCTTGGTGAAAGCCGTCTCAAGATTATCGGCCAATTCTTCATGGAACTCTTTATGGTAACAGTCGTTTCGGTCTTTATTGCAATATTTGCAGGCAACTTTATTGGCAATGCTCTTGGCAATCAGCTGCTCTCCTCAGTATCTAACACTACCCAACAGGTCAGCCAAAGGCCAGATGAAAATGGCGGTGCTCCTCAGCCAGACACCTCTAACAGCTCTATCTCCAACTCTGACAGCAATCAAAAACAAGAACAAGCTCCAGCTGATGCGCCATCAGGAGGCAGTGTGATGACACCTCTTGCAGGTTCTGCGAAAATAGATCAATTAGATATTAAGCTTTCAGCTGCCGATGTTGCAAAATTAGGCGGTATTGCTCTTCTTATTTCTTTCTTTTCAACTATCCTTGCTTCTATCGGCATTGTCCGCATGAAGCCTAAGGACATCCTCAGCTCAAACTAAAGGAGTCAGACTATGACATTACAAACACAAAACATCAGCTATTGGTATGGCGATAATCCTGATGATTATCTCTTTAAAGATGTAAATATCACCTTTGAAAAAGGCAAAATTTATTCTATTCTTGGACAGTCAGGAAGCGGAAAAACGACCTTTCTTTCTCTTTTAGCTGGACTTGATCTACCAAAAGCAGGGCAAATTCTCCTGAATGATAAGGATATCAGTAAAGTTGGATTGACCAACTACCGTAAGAATTCTGTGTCAACCATTTTTCAGTCCTATAACCTCATGACCTACATGACGGCTCGTCAAAATATCGAAACAGTACTTGATATTGCTGGAAAAACAGCTGACGCTGCTACAATTGAAGCACTTTTTCAGCAAGTCGGTATTCCTAAAGAAATGATTGACAAACCTGTCTTGCAGCTCTCTGGCGGGCAGCAGCAGCGTGTCGCAATCGTTCGTGCTTTGGCAACCGATCACGATATTATTATTGCTGATGAACCTACAGGTAATCTTGATGAAGAAACCACACAGGATATCGTTGCTATTTTCAAAGATATTGCTCACAATCAAAACAAGACCGTTATTATCGTTACGCATGAGACAGCGGTTGCTCAGGAAACAGATATGACTTTTCAGCTTAAGAAAAAAGACTTTACGCTGTTAGCCTAATCAAAAAACGATCCTTGGCTCATTTTAGACAAAAGACAAACCTCGAAATGAGATTTGTCTTTTATTTTTGTACTGTGTTTTTATGTATCGTTTAGTCCTTATCAAGTAGGACAACAACCTTACCAAATGCATTTGGACTTTCCATATAAGCGTGTCCAGCTGCTACTTCTTCCAAACTTAAAACCTTTTCAGGTGTCACTGTCACCTGATATTGCTCAATAAAATCAAACAAGCTCTGCCATTTTTTAGCAGAAACGAAACCAGAATAAAAGCCTGTCAGATAAATCTCGTTCATAAGTTCCATAATAGGATCGAAATCCTCCAGATACCACTGGCCGCCCAGCTGACCCGTATTACAGATAATGCCGCCCTTTGCCATATGACTTATGCTATCCTTGATCACCTTAGGTCCAACCAATTCAAGAACCTTATCAAAGATCAGATCTGTTTCCAATTTTCCATGATGCTCCAAAATGATACCATCATAGCCTTTTACCAACAGCTTGGCCTTTTTTGAAAGATTCCGAACTGAGCCATAGACTCGCGTATTCGGAAAAGCTGACTTTACCAAATTAACAAAGGCTAGACCAACACCAGATGCAGCTCCTCGAACCAAAATCGTGTCTTTTTCAGCAATTTTAAGCTGCAGCATTGACCCGTATGCTGTGAAATAAGACTCCGGAATAGCTGCGAAATCTGCCCAAGCTAAATCTGTCTGAATAGGAAAAATCTGTTCATTGGGAACTAGGACGTATTCTGCATAAGAACCGTCAAAAGCACGCCCCATCTCGCCCATAGTAGACAGCACTTTCTGGCCTATGGGAAGACGTTCATTATCTGTTGTTTCTTCAATGATGCCAACACATTCAATTCCTAGAACTCTGGGAAATTGAACACTGGGAGAAAATCCCTGCCGTGTAAAAATTTCAGAACGATTGAGTCCAAATCCCTTTATTTTAATCAAGGACCAGCCTTCCTTAAGATTTGGTTTTGGCAAATCAACCAGTTCCAAAACCTCTGGTCCACCTGCCATTTTTACTTGAATGGCTTTCATGTAATGTCTCCTTATATAACATCAGCCCTTTAAAGATTTTAGTATGGGACGCTTTATTTAGATAGTTAATTTTTAGAACTTGTATTCATAAGAATTTTTGTGACAGTCTGCCTTAAGTGGTGGGGACGGCAGCGGCCGACTACGTCGTTCCATGCCTAATTTTCGAGCCTAAGGTCTCGAAAATCCCCATGATTGTTGCCCGAAACGGGCAACAATCTCATCACCACGGCGGCAACTGTCGTCTTAGCGACCTTTCGGTCGCTTTTTTCTACCTATATCATTCAGAGGAATTTTGTGAATACAGGTTTTTACAATGTTAACCTAGATCAATAGCTGTTAATCAAGTAAGCCTAATTTGTCAAAAGCATGATAGAGTCCGTCTTCTTCAACATCGTCAGTTATCATATCAGCCATAGCTAAAATTTCAGCTCCGCCATTGCCCATAGCAACACCAACAGCGCAATAATCCAGCATGGGAATATCAATCTTAGCATCGCCAAAAGCAATCGTATCTGAACGCTCAGCGCCTAAATGCTCCAAAAGCGCATCAATGGCATAGGCTTTGCTGATATCTTTAACACCTAAATCACCGAAAAGCGCTGTTTCGCCACGGCCGCCCCAAGTGCCCGCCTTAAGATTCGGGAAAGCTTCTTTAGAATCTAAATGATCCTGATAAGTATTCAGAATGAAACTGACTTTGTTGAGATCATCGCGGTAGAGCTGACCGTCAAAAATCATGCCGTGCATAACATCTTCTGCCTCTAAACCAATAAGTTCTTCCTCGCTTTTTCCTTTTTGAAGCATGTACTTTCTTAAAACGGGTCTGGCAGCCTCACGAAAATCGGGACTGGCAAAAAGACCATTGTTGCTTTCAAGATAAAATGCCAGTCCGCGTTCTTGCAGCCAATCTACAATAGCATGAGCATCTTGTTCAGAAATCAATTGATGCAAGATAACCTGACCGTCATCTTCAACATAAGAGCCGTTGCCGCCAATCATACCATCTAAACCAATATCCCAAATTTCAGGCTGCATTTCAGCCCGACTGCGGCCAGTACAAACATAAACACGATGTCCATTTTTGCGTGCTTGACGAATAGCAATCACTGCAGATTCGGGAATACGGTTGTGGTAATCAACCAAGGTTCCATCTACATCTAAAAAGATAATTTTACTCATATTGTTACCTCATCTCTCTTCTTTGATTAGTATTATACCCTTAAAAGTTACATTTTTCTTGTAGTATAAGTCCCCGATCTGGTACTATCCTATGAACAGTTGGCAAAAAGCAAAGCCTTTTTCACGTGCTATTTAGACAGAAGCTTTTATCATGAAATTGTTTAGCCTTCAAAAACTTGCTTCGTATAAACGCACGTTCAACTTCTTAGTTGCCATGTATCTATCTTTAATCAATTTATTCATCACTGTAACGATTGTTCTTTATAATTCTCAGACTAACATCAGCCCTCATCGTCTTGCAGCAGCTGTTGCTGCTTATCTCATCATTCGTAATATAATTTATAAAATTTGTCGGCTTCTTGGTTATCATGCCAAAGCCGCATTAACTTATTATAGTAGCAACGAAGACGGATATATCGCCCTTCCCAGTTTTGAAAAAATCGACTCGGCTTATCAAGAACACTACTGCAAACGTGATATTTTTTTATAACAGTCTCTACTACTACTTTTTGATCGCTATTTATGTCCTTTTAATCTATTTGGTTTATGCTATCTTTATGATGATGTCGAATTTTTGGATAGGTGGGATTCTATTTGCTTTGGGAATCTTGGGATTCTATTTTCTCCATCCCAAATTGAATCAAGCCTTTGCCCATATTTTCAATCTAAGAATTATTTTGACTGAGCATGACATGCCCATTTTTGTCAAAAAGAAAAAACAGACAGCTAAGGGCACTGCCCTATTTGGTGGGTGCCATACCTAAGCAAGCCAGTTGCCTTTTTAAGCGAAAGTGTTTATTATAAAACTATGTTAAATAGCAAAGCTCCACAAGATTTCCTCACTCTTTTGCCTTATCGCTTTAGTCTCTACGATAAGAACCTGCAGCTCATTTACAGCAACAACCAATCCGATGGCTCTTTCTTTCCAGATGCTGAGAAGCAAGAACTGCCAAAATGGATTTGGGAAGCTCTTCAAACTGCACCAGATAAATCACTTCACCTTCCCGTGGCAGACGATGCCTTTGAACGCATCTTAATTCAAACCTATCAAGCTCTCTATGATAATGAAGGAGTCTTCCAAGGAATTTGCAGCTATATTCAAGATCTAAAGCCAATGCTAAATACCTACCTAAACGAATCTGGTCAGGCTCTTGTCGGTTGGTCAGACGCAACCAGCGGCCCTAGCATCAAACCATCTCAGACAAAAACAGAATAACCTGTCAAAAACAGCTGCCGAGCATAGCAGTCTTTTTATTTCATGACAAGATTTTTATAACATTTCAAACTCTTAATAACATCTAAATGCTCTATTTTAAAAAACAAATACAAAAGATTAAATTTACAATATTTTAAAAAATGTTATAATGTATTTAAAACTATCTATAAATTGGAGGAAACAATATGGTATCTGTAACTCAAAGAATAAAGCAGATTAACCAACCACGCGGAGGATATTTACCGCCAAAATTGTTTGAAGAGAATTTTCTGGTCAACGATACAGAACTGACCCCAGTAGAGAATATTCATCCGTCATTAGTAGGAATTTGTGTTGACTATATGTCAAGATTTATGAGTGGGAGTGACACTGAGGAAGCATTCAAAATTTCTTTAAGAGGAGCACAGCGTATAAATAAAGAAAAAGTAGCCAAAAGACTTTTAAAGAGCATTAGGGGATTAGACAATCAATCAATAACCAGTGCTTGTAAACTTGCTGGCTTTGATGTCGTTTTTAGATCTGGACCCCGGGGTTATAAACCAATTGAGGCAATAAATCCCGATTCAGAAACAATATCAAATATTCGTACGATGATCGAAAGAAGTTTAAACTTCTTTAAACTCTATGGACCGATTACAAAGGATGGTTTTACTTTTGATGGTGGGTATACTGATACAATAACTTCTGGAGATGGTGATTTTCTAACATTAGATACACTATGGGATTTTAAAATCTCAAAATCCAAGCCAACAAAAGAGCAAACTATGCAATTACTTATTTATTATATTATGGGACAGCATTCAGTTATCCCTGATTTTAACTCTATAAAAAAATTAGGTATCTATAATCCTAGACAAAATAAAGTCCTTCTTTTAAAAATATCTGATATTCCCCAAGAAATTATAGACATTGTTTCAAGGGAGATTATTGGGTATTAAACCAAATTAAACAGCTGCCTTGATCGGCAGCTGTTTTTGATTTAATCTCGATAAACCGGCTGGGCACCAAAGGTCTGTGATACTGGCATGATTTCAATGCGATTAAAATTGAGATGCTCCGGCTGCTCTGCAATCCAAAGAGCCGTTTGAGCAATATCTTCTGGACGAATAGCATGAGCCCCTTCATAAAGTTTATCTGCCCGTTCATTGTCTCCTTTAAAGCGAACATTTGAAAATTCTGTCCCTTCACATAACCCAGGCTCAATATTAGTTACGCGCAGCTTAGTTCCCGCTAAATCAGCCCGCAAATTTAAACTAAATTGCTTAACAAAAGCTTTACTGGCACCATAGACATTAGCTCCAGGATAAGGCACTGTTCCAGCGGTTGAGCCCATATTGATAATAAGCCCCTGATTTCTTTCTACCATTTTGGGCAATAGCTGACGCGTCAAATAGGTCAATCCTATAATATTTGTCTTAATCATGGTTTCCCAGTCAGCAAAATCAGTCTCATAAGCTTTATCAAGACCCAAAGCTAATCCTGCATTATTGATAAGAATATCAATGGTCTGCCATTTCTCTGGCAAACTAGCAAGCGCCTGTGAAATACTGTCTTTATCAACCATATCCATAGCCAGCGGGTAGAAATTATCTCCCAGCTTTGCTTTTAAACTGTGTAATTTATCTAAGCGTCTAGCCGCTCCTATCACTCGATACCCCTTAGCAACAAATAGCTTTGCCATTGCCAAACCAAAACCTGCCGAAGAACCTGTAATCATTACTGTTTTTGCCATTTTTTACCTCCTTAAAAATAAAGGGCTGAGTAATAAACCAAATACATCCCCTAAAAGCCTCACTCTTCATAGAAATGCAACAAGCTTTCCCTAGCCTCCTCTAAATCACTAAAACCCGATATAACAATATCTAAAGCTCCCTTAGTTGCCTTAACAAGATAAAAGGCAGCAGCTTCTCCGCTTAAGTTCCTCTCCTCAAGAAGATGCAGCACTCTTTCATAACCTTCAACCTCCTTAGTCAGCCGCTGATGGTAAAAATCTAAAAAGCCTGCCAAAAAAGCCTGCCCAAAATAATCAAGCTCATCCTTAATTTGCCGAATCCCTGCACCAGGATAATCACTAGCTAATTGCTCTGCTTTACCATGGTTCTCCATATCTCCCTGACGCAAAAAATACTGCTTCATATCAAATGGCGTGATCCTTATCTTCCGTGCAACACAGCGCTGAAAAAGCCGCAAGCGTTCCTTTGCCAGCGGTTTTGCCTCGGCTTGAAATCTCTTCAACAAATCTGGATCCGATAAATCCGTCTCCGTTGAGACAAGCAAAGCATCAAGACCATCTGTTATCAAGCACCATTTATCTGCAATCTGCTCCCAATATTCCACTTTCATCAAACTAGCTCCTTTCCGCCACCCTAATCGCGGCCATCATCTCCTCTGTCATCACGACCGCCGCCTCGGCCTCGACCTCGCCTTGTAGCCTCTACTACCTCAGGACGCGTTCGCTTAACCTCTCGCAATTGTTCCTTCGACGTCCTCTTTTCCCCTGCCGATATGGCAGAGGCTGTCCCTAATCTACGACCTTCTTTGGATAAGTGCTGACGCTCAGAGGAAGCAAAAGGACCATATACTCCTTCATAAGCAGCCAGATAGCTCTCTGCACTCTGACCCCCTTGACTTGCCTTAACCTCTGATACACGCTGAACCTGCTCCTGTGTCATGCCTGAACAAAAGCTTCCTTTGAGAAAGTATTTATCAATAGCCAAGTCGTTTTCTCTAATATTAGGAAAGCCTGGATCATGATCTTTCCACGGTGCTTTAGGAGATGGACTTCCTTCCACCGTTTTAACCTGTCCATAGGCAATCTGACCGCGGCCGCCATCAATATAGGTCAAATTTTTCCCTGCATCACTGTAAACCGTGGCATGCTCGTTCAGATAGGCCAAATCACTAGCAGTGATATCGCCATTCTTGACCGCCATCTGACTGCCCCAATCCATGAAATTGGTCACCTTTTCAACATGGTAGTCTGCTGCAACCTTGGCAACCGCTGGACCAGACTGACTGAAACCAGACATATTGGAAACACGGCCCTGGTAAGGTGCAATCTTAGCCATCGTTTCTTCATAAAAACGCTTGACCGTCTCATACTGCTTGGTCAAATGTCCTTGCTTCAAACCGAAAACACCGCTAGCGTCAATGGCGTTTATGGTGGACTTCATAGCTGTTGGCTGAAGCCCCTCCTTTACATAGAGCTGGGTTCCTGCTACAACAATGGCGGTGTTTTGGTAGTTGGGATTGCCAGCTTCATCAAGAGGAGAAACAGCTAGGGCTTGAGTGACATCGTTGAGGCTGTGGGCAATTTGGTAGAATTGATTATCTTTTCTAGAGAAAAATACCTTGCCAGTCGCATCTTTAGATCTTTTCTTAACAAGTCCCTGTAAATTTTGAATTTTCTCATCACTTAATGCCATTTTGTAAAATCCCCTTGTTTTATCTCTAGATTATATGTGATGACAGCCTCTGGACTCCCATTAATATCTTTGTGAACTGATTGTAATTGTCCATCTTGGACAAGAGCTTCAATATTCGCATCAGTACAAACATCCTCAGACAATTTAGCTTCATCGGGTAGGTGATTGTATTTAGAAACATTGATTTCTTCCCCTGTTGCAGATTTTGATAAATAAATGAAGTCATTGCCATAAACATCTATATCAAGTGAATCTATCCCACTCAATAATCCATAAGAATCATAAATAACATTACCGATTTCCCCACCTAATATTGCCCGATTGCCATCATTATCGTAAATGACTGGTACAACATCTATACTAAACATCGTAAACCGTCCATCCCCATCTATAAAGATAGGCGAAAACTCAATCTTGCTGACTCCGGAGTAATGTTCCTTGATGTAAAAGGCGATTTGTTCTTCCAAAAGCTGGAAGGCATGGCGGTACAGCTGGTAAATGCGGTCGTTTGGGGCTTGGTTCATCTTAAATCCTCTCTTATTATCTGTTATTAAAGTCAGTATACCACAAATTGCAGTGAGGCTTAAGTGTAAACTGCGGCAGGTTCTTTTAAGTAGGTTACAACAATGGCAGTGTTTTGGTAGTTGGGATTGCCAGCTTCATCAAGAGAAGAAACAGCTAGGGCTTGGGTGATGTCATTGATATTTTTAATAACTAAATACTATTATTGGTGACAGTTTTTAAAGTATCTCCTGCTTTTAATTTAAATTTTGTTAAATTATCTTTTAACCCAACCTGAAGTTCTTAAATCTGTTCATCAGTTAATAACATAGTTAATCATTCCTTACGATTTCTAAATTATAAATAACTTCTGCCTGAGAGCTTCCCTTTTCTTTTTTAGAAATACCTTTCAATTGTCCATTTTCAGTAAGTACTTCAATAATCTCGTCTATATGGCTATCAACGGATAATTTCGCTTCATCAGGTAAATGATCATGCTTGGAAACATTGATTTCTTCACCCGAATTAGAGTGTGATAAATAAATAAAATCATTACCATAAACATCAAAATCAAGAGTAGAAATTCCTCCTAGTAAACCGTAACTTCCATAAACAACTCGTCCGATTCGTCCACCTAACATGACCTTATTTCCAAATTCATCATAAATATAAGGGTCGATCGTTATTGACAGCATTGTGAAAAAATTATCACCACTTAATTGAATTGGCGAAAACTCAATCTTACTGACTCCGGAGTAATGTTCCTTGATATAAAAGGCGATTTGTTCCTCCAAAAGCTGGAAGGCATGGCGGTAAAGCTGGTAAAGGCGGTCGTTTGGGGCTTGGTTCATCTTAAATCCTCTCTTATTATCTGTTATTAAAGTCAGTATACCACAAATTGCAGTGAGGCTTAAGTGTAAACTGCGGCAGATTCTTTTAGGTAGGTTATAACAATGGCGGTGCTTTGGTAGTTGGGATTGCCAGCTTCATCAAGGGGAGAAACAGCAATGGCTTGAGTGACGTCGTTGAGGTTATGAGCAATTTGGTAGAATTGATCTTTTACTACAATCTTCCTAGGTTTACCTGATAAAGTTAAATGACCTTTCGCCACTTCATCTTTAACAATTTCTTGAAGATCCTGCATTTGTTCGTCTGTTAATGCCATTCGGTATAGTCCCCCCTCTGAATTTCTAAATTGTAGTGAATTTCGACATTTGGACTACCAGCATCAGATTTCATAATTTGTTTTAACTGTCCATCCAATATCAATCCTTCTAAATTAAGATCAATTTTTTTACTAGTAGATAATTTAGCTTCATCAGGTAAATGATCATGCTTGGAAACATTGATTTCTTCTCCTGTTGCAGAGTTTGATAAATAAATAAAATCATTGCCATAAACATCTATATCCAAAGTAGATAACCCATGTAACAACCCATATTTATCATAAGTTAAATCGTCAATTTCACCACCTAATATGCTTCTACTACCATAATTATCATAAATCCGAGGAACAACATGCATTCTAAACATCGTAAATCGGCCGTCACCATCTATAAAGATAGGCGAGAATTCAATCTTGCTGACTCCGGAGTAATGTTCCTTGATGTAAAAGGCGATTTGTTCCTCCAAAAGCTGGAAGGCATGGCGGTAAAGCTGGTAAAGGCGGTCTTGTCCTTTGTCTTTCATCTTCAATCCCATTCCCAATACTCTCCCCTTTGAATTTCTAGATTGTAAATAATTTCAGCCTGAGGACTGCCTAACGCATCCTTTTCAACCCCTTTAATTTGACCATCTTCAACCAAAAGTTCAATATTTTCATCTATACTACTATGCTTAGATAGTTTAGCCTCATCAGGTAGATGATTATATTTCGACACATTAATTTCTTCACCTGTCGCAGAACGTGATAAATAAATAAAATCATTACCATAAACATCAATATCAAGGGTAGGAATTCCACTTAACAATCCATATGATGGCGGAATAAAGTTTCCAATTTCCTTACCAAACACTACTCGATTGCCATCATTATCATAAATGACTGGTACAACATTTAGGGTTAAAATCGTAAATCGACCATCCCCATCTATAAAGATAGGCGAGAATTCAATCTTGCTGACTCTGGAGTAATGTTCCTTGATGTAAAAAGCGATTTGTTCCTCCAAAAGCTGGAAAGCATGGCGGTAAAGCTGGTAAAGGCGGTCTTGTGGTTTCTGTTTCATGTTAGCTCCTCTCTTTATTATCATTCGTTATTAAGGCCAGTATATTATAAATTGCAGTGAGTCTTAAGTGTAAACTGTGGTAGGTTCTTTTAGGTAAGCTAGGCTGCCATTTTTTACCTCCTTAAGACAAAAAGTTGGATTAATCATCCAACTCTTTTTTCTATTTGCCATCCAGAGTTTGAGCAGCTGTAATGATGGCCAATTTGTAAATATCATCCGCACTAGAACCGCGGGACAAGTCATTAACCGGTTGGTTAAGTCCTTGAAGGATAGGACCGATAGCCTCAAACATTCCCAAGCGCTGAGCAATTTTATAACCGATATTTCCCGCTTGAAGATCTGGGAAAATAAAGACATTAGCTTGACCGGCCACATCGCTGTCTGGAGCCTTAATAGCCGCCGTTTCCGGTACAAAGGCTGCATCAAACTGCAATTCACCATCTAGGGAAAGATCTGGATTAAGTTCTTTAGCAATAACTACTGCTTCTGACACTTTTTCAACCTGAGGTGCTTTGGCAGAACCCTTGGTAGAAAAACTCAGCATAGCAATCTTGGGATCAATATCAAAAATAGCTGCTGTATCAGCCGTATTGACCGCAATCTCAGCTAACTCTTGAGCATTAGGGTCAATGTTAATAGCACAATCTGCAAAAACGAGACGCTGATTTGTATTTTCACGGTTCATCAGAAAGACACCTGAAGTTCGTGAGATACCTGGTTTAGTTTTAATAATTTGCAGAGCAGGCCGCACTGTATCAGCTGTTGAATGAATAGCCCCTGAAACCATACCGTCAGCTAATCCCAGTTTGACTAGCATCACACCAAAGTAATTGACATCGTGCAGCAATTTATCCGCATCCTCAGGAGTTGCTTTTCCTTTGCGCAACTCAAGGAAGGTTTCTTTCATTTTTTCAAAATCAGCATAGTTGTCTGGATCAAGAATCGTGTAGCCAGGGTCTGCAAAACCAAGTCTGGTTAAAATCGCACGAACCTCTTCTGGTTTTCCAAGAATAATAGGATCCACCAATCCTTCAAATTTCAGCCGTGCTGCCGCACGAACTACACGGTCATCGTTTCCTTCTGGAAAGACAATCTTAATGTTTTTACCAACAATTTTCTCGCGAAGACTACCGAATAAAGAACGCAACATAAAACACCTTCTATTCTATTTATTTTGTAAATCTATGATAACGTTTTCAAAGTCATCTGTCAAGTTTGAACGAAAGACCATCTTTTCTTTAGAAAAAGGATTGACAAAAGCCAAGTGGTGACAGTGAAGAGCCTGACGGGTAATGCCATGCTCAAGACTGCCACCATAAAGATCATCTCCTAAAAGTGGCAGACCTATGTAGGCAAAATGTACCCGAATCTGATGTGTTCTCCCCGTATGAAGTCTAATGTCTACCAGTTTGACCGGCCCATAGTCATCTAGTAAACGATAACTGGTATGAGCATATTTACCTGACTTATCAACGTGGCGGGTGATAATAGAGTCTCCATCACGCGCAATAGGTGCAATAATCTCTCCCTGTTTCTTCAGCTCTGCATCACCTGCAACCAGAGCATAATAGCGTTTTTCAATACTCTTTGTCTGCAGCTGTTTGTCTATTCGGGCATGGGCATAGCCGTGCTTAGCAAAGAGCATGAGACCGCTAGTATCCTTATCCAGACGGGTTACAATATGCACCTGCTGATTGGGATAGCCCTTACTCATATAATAGTATTTAACAAAATTAGCGATAGTATTGGAGTGATTAACACTCGGTATACTAGCATAGCCATAAGGCTTATTCAGCACCAGAAAATGCTCATCTTCATAAACAATATCCAAGTCAAAAGGAATGGGAGCCAAATTATGATGAGGGGCTTCGTTGGGAATTTCAATACTGACAAGGTCACCAGCATGGACAGGATAAGTTGCAAACTGTTCTTCTCCATTAATCCAGATATGGCCGCCGCCAAATTTAATTTTAGCTAAAAGACTCTTTGAGACATCATGTTCTTTTAAAAAAGTTTTAACTTGACAAGAACGATGAACCGTAAAAGTATAAATCATTCCTCCACATCTCCAATAAAGGATTCTCGTACGCGTTCCCAGAAGCTCGTATGGCTGGGAGTTGCTACAAAGGAAATTTTGTGCTCATCAATAGAAAACTCAACCTTATCCACATTGCGATTGGTATAAGTCTTATTGTCAACAGACAAAGTATAGCTGCCTACTCGCTTAGGATAAATGGTTACTTTCTCATGTTTTGGTACAATAATTGGACTGCCCAATGTCCGATAAACACGGTTGTTTAAACTAGCAATTTCTGTTAATTGCAGGGCTTCTATAGTTGGGTGCAGCACCGCTCCTCCCAGTGATTTATTATAGGCAGTAGAACCTGTCGGTGTGGATACAGACAAACCGTCTCCGCGAAAGCTTTCAAAAGCCACCCCATTAATAAATACCTCAGCAGCCATGGTTTTTTCATGACGTTTGAGCGCAGCTTCATTGAGAGCCAGTGAGGTAAAAGAACGCCCATCAGCCAGAGTCAGCTTAACATTTAGGATGGGATAAGATACCCTATCTCCTTTATCCTTGCGCAGATTATCAATCAGCTTATCTACCTCATCATCTAAATAATCCGTATAAAAGCCCAAATGTCCCGTATGAATTCCAACAAAACGCACATGATCCAATTCTCTCTCATAAGCATGAAAGGCAGACAAGAGCATGCCATCTCCTCCGATGGAAATGACCACATCAGGATTTCTCTTGGTCAAATAAAAGTCAGGATCGTCTCTCAGAACATCAAAAAGCTTAGCAGCTACCCGCCTGCTCTGATATTTACCATTAGCAATAATCGCTACCTTGATTTCATCTGAAAATTTCGTCGTCTGTGTCATCACTGTTTCCTATACCATCACTTAAACTTCTGCTGACAGGATCAAAAAGCAGCTGTGCTTCTCGAATGTCATCTCTGATTTTACGCATTTCTTCATCTAAATTATAGGCCATTTTGGCCGTATTTTCCAATCGCAGTCGAATCTCATTAGGAAAATTTCCTTGATATTTATAATTTAGGGAATGTTCAATAGTTGCCCAAAAATTCATCGCTAAGGTTCTAATCTGAATCTCCGCCAGGATAGTCTTTCTGCCGCTAATCGTATCTACAGGATAAGATACAATCACATGATAAGAACGGTAGCCTGAGCCCTTTCGATTGCGGATATAATCTCGCTCTGAAACAATAGTCATGTCCCCGCGGTGGCGCAGCAATTCCAAAACATCATCAACATCATCAACGAACTGCACCATAACTCTTAAGCCTGCAATATCCTGCATATCTTGAGCAATATTGTCCTGCGATATATTTCTCAAGACCATTTTTTTCTGAATGGACTGCACCGACTTGACACGTCCTGTCACAAATTCAATAGGAGAATGGCGTTTTTGCTTACGAAACTGCTTACGAATGCCGCGCAGCTTAATTTTCAATTCACCGACCGCCTGAATATAGGGATCTAGAAATTCTTCCCAATCCATAGCCAAACTGTTAAGTCCTCCTTGTCAAATAGGCTTGTTTTTTATAAAATAAAACTAATACAAAACATTATACCACAATAGACATGAGACGAAAACAAGGGAGGCTATCTATGAATCACTTAGAGATTGAGTACAAAACTCTTCTCACCAAAGATGAATACAATCGATTGACAGTGCTCTTCTCCCACGTAGCGCCAGTTACCCAGACCAATTATTATATTGATACGCCAAATAGCAATATGAAAGCTAAAAAGTTATCGTTGCGTATTCGGACGCTTCCCAGTCACGGCGAGTTAACCTTAAAAATCCCAGAAAAAGTCGGCAATATGGAATATAATGTCAAACTGAATCTCCAAGAAGCCAAACAATTAACCAAAACACTGGATTTTCCTGACTGTCAGATCAAAACTATTCTGTTAGAGAATGGTATCATTTTGGAGGAACTGACGATTTTAGGAAATCTCACTACGACCCGCCGAGAATGCCAAACAAATATCGGTCTCATGGCTCTTGATGTCAATGTCTATGCTAATAAAAAAGATTACGAATTAGAGCTGGAAGTCTCTGACGCTGAAAAAGGCAAAGCTGATTTTAAAGCTTTTCTGGAGCGCAACAGTGTTGACTTCAAGTATGCCAAAAGTAAAGTCGCACGCTTTGCGGCCACCTTAAAGCACGATTAAACCGGTCAGTGGCCATCACCCCAGAATAAAAAGGCTCTTTGTCAACTGTAGTGGGTGACTTATAACTAAGCACGAGAGAGAATCAGATTGGTTCTCTCTCTTTGCATGTTCAAAGCGATAAGAATTTTAGTTTTAAAGTTTTTGAAGTTTCGAAAGCCA